>CAZKZI010000005.1:0-44827 GCA_964557205.1 uncultured Lentisphaeraceae bacterium | reverse complement strand
TAACTCTTTTCTGTTTTGCCGTGATGACTTTGCCGGATGTCGCTCATGCGACACCCTCGCGTTGTCTTGAGTTTTCGTGCGCGAAAGCAACACCGACGGTCGACGGGATTATCGGGGACACGGAATATCCGTCCGCCTTTTCGTGGATGTTCAAAATCGAGCCGGGGTTAAAAGAGAAAAACGTCTTCGCCGATCGGCAGGCGCGTGTTTTCTTTGCCTGGGACGCGGACAATCTGTATGTCGGCATGAAATCCTCGGGTAACGGTCTGGCCGCACGCGCGACGGAGCGTGACGGAAAGCTTTGGGAAGACGATTCCATCGAAATCTACGTGAATTCGGCTCCGCCGAACCCAATGCACCAGTTCATCTTCAATTCAATTGGCACCCTTTGGGACGGCCGCGGCGTCGATACCGGTTGGACGTCACAAGCCGTCGTTTGTCGTAATGTTGTGAAAGACGGCGTCTGGATGTTCGAAGCCGTGCTTCCGTGGCGCAATTTCGACATCGATGTGAAAGACGGCAATACGTTTTTCGTCAACGTCTGCCGCACGTACGTCGGCGGTTGCGCGTCTTCAGGCGGAGATTTGAAATGGATCGACGACACGTGTCGGACGTACAATTCGTCGATGGCGCATAGGAATTACGGCGTGCGCGATAGCTTTGCGGCGTTCACGTTCAGGGAAAAAGGCGCTCGTTTTTCGATTGGCGAAACCGGCCCGCTCACGGACGGTTCGATCGACATGACCGTGGAGGTGACAGCAGCGGAGGACGGGACGTTCCAGACCGATTTTTGGGCGCAGGGCCCGGTGCCGCCGTCTTTTTCCCAGTACGACCGAAAGTCGGCCCATGCGGGCGGGAAGTTGACGTTCCGGGCGAAGGGGGCTTTCCCGCAGTCCGGTGAATTCATTTTGAAACTCATCGATGGCGCCGGTACTCGGGTGTTCAAGGGCACGGCTCCTTTCAAAAAGCCTATTCCTGTCGCCTATCGGTGGATGAGGGCGGATCCGAAGAAGATGGAGCTGGTGCTGACGACCGAAAACGCATTGGGAAAAAACAAGTCCGCCATGATTGAATTCTGCGCCCGTGAACGCGCGGATGAGTCGAAAACGGTGTGGCGGGCAAAGGTCGCGGCGACGCAGGTGAACGGCGTCGCCGAGCAACGTGTTTCCATCGCGGATTTGCCGCCGGGCGAATATAAAATGCAGTACCGGTTCATCGATAAAGCGGGCAAGGCGTTCACCGACGATTACGCGTGGTTTTGGAAGCCGGACGGCGAGGTGCCATGGACCGGATGCACGGCCGGTTCGGAAGACGAAGTGCCGCTCCCCTGGACAGCTCCCGTTTTCAGGAAAGACGGATTCTCATGTTGGGGACGCACTGTCGGACTCGGTCCGGGCGGTTTGATCACGTCGGTCGTTTCCCAGGGACGCGAACTACTTGCCGCGCCGGTGCGGCTGCTGGTGGACGGGAAGTCGGTGTCGTTCAGCGTGAAAAGTTTTGACAAGCACGTTTCTTTCGCCGATTACACGTTAGTCGCAGAGGACGGAGCCGTGCCGATTCGGGTCAAGATGCGCGTGGAATTCGATGGATTCATCTGGTTTAACATCGTCAGAGGTGCCGGTTCGGTGCAGTCGCTCGCTGTCGAACTGTCGATGAAGCGTGATTTCGTTACCGGTTTCGATGACGGGCATTCGGTGATCGAAAAGATTTCGCTCGGGAGAGGGGTGCGCGGGACATGGAAGGTCGATCCGCGCGATTACCCGTTTTTCTGGATCGGCGATGGTGCCACCGGCATGATGGGCGGCACCGAAGATCAGCACGGATGGAAGCTCAAAGACAAAAAGTCGGGATACCGGGTCGATGTCGACGACGAGATGGCAAAAGTGACGATCCGTTTCGTTGATACGCCCGATCGTTCAGACAAGCCCCAAAATACCGGTTTCTACCTCAATCCCACACCCGTGCGGCCCAAGAACATCGCCCTCGAGCATTTTGATGCGGCGAAAATGTGCCGATGGACCGGCAATGTTGCGGACTTTTGTGACATGAAGCAGCCGGGGCATATGCTTGAAGACAGAATCAAACGTTATCAGGAGCGTCAGCGCAACGGAGAACGGGTTTTCTGGTACGGAGGAAGCGCGTTGGTGGGTGCGTATTCGCCTCTTTGGGCCTGGTACTGCGACGAGTGGAATTTCACCGGCGATCCGTCCACGGTTTATCTCGAGATGAGCCCCCGCGAACGGGCCAAACGTGATCAGAACGGGTGGATTTGGGGATGCCTGCGGAACAAAAGTTTCTTCGATTTTAAGATGTGGTCGGAGAGCTGGTTCCTGAATGCGCCAGAATATAACGTGCGGGATCTTTACTTCGACATTTCCTTCCCGAAACCCTGCAGGAACGCCGGTCACGGCTGCAGATGGACGGACGAATTCGGCGTGGAAAACAACGATTTCTTCTTCCGCGGCATGCGTGAGTTTCACAAGCGCATCTACCGCCAGCTTAAGCGCAAGAATCCTGAGGGGGCCATGATCGGTCATGTGCGGTTTGTCCGCACACCGGCGGACAATTTCTTCGATGAATCGTGGTGCGGCGAAGCATACGAACGCAACGTGGCGTTGCAGCACAACTATTACGATCTGCTGCAACCAGAGGCAATGCAGATCCATTACGCCTCGCGCGCGAATGACATGGTAATGGGTGTCAGTTGCCAGATCTACCGCACGTATCAGGTGTATTATCCGAACTTGCTGGAGTCATACGATCCGTACGAGCCTGCGGCGGATCGCGCGATTCGTCACGCCGCGGCGTATTTCAAAATCCACAATCTGCTGATCACGGTGAGACCCGACGAGCCGATCATCGGCACGCAGTGGTGGAAGGCCGAATCCTGCGCCCATCCGTGCGGAAAAGACCGTCGGTTCTCCGCCTACTATCTGCCGGATTGCCCGGTGAGCGTCGATCGTCCCGGCCGGCTATTTCTGTATGCGGTCTACACCGGAAACGGGCGCGTAATGCTCATCTTGCTCAATGACACGGATGCAGCCGTCACGAAGACGATCTCCGCCAATCCGAAGGCGTTGGGTCTCCGCTCCGCCAAGGGATCGGATATTTTCGGAAATGGCGAATATTCGCTCGAAACCGGTTCGTTTACGGTGGAACTCCCGCCTCGCGAGTCCCGGTTCATCTTGTTCGGAGGTGGTGCGGAATGAAAGCGAGAGTGATGACGGGCGTCGCACTGGCGTCCGCGATGTTTACCGTTTCAGCCGCGGGTTGGGAAGTGAAAGGGCCTGCGGATCCGAAACCGTATGAAAAGACGGCGGTTGATGAAGTCCGCGCATATCTCTCCAAACGCGTCGGGGACCGCGCGTTGACCGTTGACGGAGAGGCGGACATCGTCATTCACGTCGGTGACACGGATTTAGCCAAAGCCAAGGGCGTCACATCCGACAAAATCGAGAACGAACGGTGGATGATCAAGTCCTACGAACGGGATGTCGTCATCAACGGCGGCGGTACGCGCGGGTGCCTGTACGGCGCGTATCATTTCATTGAAGATCAGCTCGGCGTCCGTTTCTGGAGCGAGACCGAAGAAGACGTGCCTGCGGCGTCCGCGCTCGATTTGCCGCGGCTCGACCGATCGGAAAAACCGTTTTTCGCCTACCGGGATTTTTTCCGTTCGATGAACGGTGAAAAGTCAACGTCGCTTTTCGCGATCCGCCGACGCCAGAACCGCAACGGCGAAGTGCCGGTATCGGCCGAACTCGGCGGCGCGCTCCGGTACGGCCCGCCCAATCACTGCCATACGTTCATTTCCTACGCCGATTGGGACAAGCTCGGCAAGACGCATCCCGAATTCTTCGCGTTGCGCGAGGGCGTGCGCGTCGGCGGAAGGTCGTATCAGTTGTGTCTTTCGAACCCCGATCTCGAGGAGCTATTCTACGAAAAGCTTCTCGCCTACATCGCCAAAGGTGATGCGGAAGCGGAGAAGATGGGGGTCATTCCGCCGGTCATGTACGAAATTTCGATGAACGACACGCCTGCGCGTTGCACATGCGAGGCGTGCGCCAGCGCGGAGAAAAAAATGGGCGCGAGCGGTTTTTACCTCGACTTCGTCAATCGGTTGGCGCGCCGCATCAAGAAGATCCGCCCGGAAATCCGCCTTACCACGCTGGCTTACTATTTCACGGAGCCGCTTCCCGAGGACGGCGTGCGCCCGGAGGACAACGTCATCATCAAGCTTTGCGACACGCGGTCGAATCAAGCGGCGTCGATTCTCGAACCGCAGAACGACGTTTTCCGCGAGCTGCTCGGTCAATGGAGCGGATTCGCGAAAAATATCGTAGTCTGGGACTATGCCGTAACCTATTCCGATCGCACGCGCGGTTTTCCTTTTGCGAGCGAATTCCATTTGGGAGATCTTTATTCCTTTTATACCACAAACAATGTGCAAGGCATCTTCTGGGAACACGAGCAGCAGGAAGACGGCGATCTCTACGATATCAAGTATTATCTCGAATCGCGGCTTTTCGAGGATCCGTTTCAGGATGCGAACAGGCTCTTGTCCCGTGCGATGAAAGAATATTTCGGTCCCGCCGCGCCCGTCGTCGGCAAAATTCGCCGCCATCTCGACACGATCCGCCGTGAGCGTCAGGGATTCGTTTCGTGGACGCCGGAACTCGGGGCTTTTGACTTCATCACTGCCGACGACACGGCAAAGATGCTGAAGGCGTTCGACGAAGCCGAGGCGGCCGTCAAAGACGACGCGAAGTTCCTCCGGCGCGTGAAACGCCTCCGCAAAGGGACGCAAGCGCTTGTCGATCTCCGCGCCACGTTCGAAACATTCAAGAAAGGCGACAGCTTCGTGTTCGATGCGCCTGACCTTGATATGATCGGCGCCAAGAAGAAAGTGGGACTCAAGCTGGTTGACGATGCCGCGAGCGTCTGCGGGAAGGCGGTCAGGGTAGACGTCGATTCGAGCCGCGAGGGCTATTACGATCTGCCGCTCATGATCGGCGTCTTCGACGCGACAGTGCGCCAGACGCTGTTCCGGCAGACCTTCCCAAAACCGTTGTCGACCGACGGTTACGCCGACTACACGCTCAAGGACGTGGTCTTCCCGCAGGATTCGTTCGTTTTCATCACCCGTTCCTGGACGGTCCAGCGACAGACGGGTATCGCCGGATTGAAAGACGGCAAGAAGCATGACGTCACGGCGGTCGTACGTTTCGAGGGACCGAAGTTCATTCCCGGCGACACGCGGACGAATACCATTTTCATTTCTCGTTTGGTGATCAGGTAAAAAGGAGTTAAATATGAAAAAGTTATTGGCATTGATGTGCACTTCATGTGTTTTGACGGCTTCGGCTGTTGACGCAGTTTTTAACAATCCTTCGGCCCCGCAGCCTTATTGGCAGACGGCGGCCAATTGGATTGACGAGGCGACGGAACAAACACTGTCGGTTCAGCCTACGAATTCGACCGATAATGTCAGATTCACGACACCCGCGCAATCAATCTACCGGCAACGTATCGGCACCGGGTTCGGGAGCGCGACATCGCAGCACACGAGTTTTGGAATAAATTCAGTTGTCGGCGACTACCGGCATGAGATTTGCCATTATTTCCAGTGGCAGGAGGTATTCCGCCCGAATTGCAGCCTCACGGTCGCGAATCCGAACGGATTCACGGGATATTGGTATTCGGGCGATTCCCATGCTATCTTCCGGTTTCCCGGCGGAGAGGACTTCGAACCGTCGATCTCCGACATGTCGGCCAACGCCCGCCCTGAAATAGAGATCCCGGAGACGGGTACGGTCGCCCGGCTCGGCACGCTGTACAATGGCGGCGCGATGACGAAGCTTGGCGCCGGCGAACTGATTGTTGGCGCCACGAGCGGCGATGACACGCGTATCTATGTGAACGAAGGAACGGTGACGCTCGCCGGATGCGCCGCGGACGACGCATGCGATGCGATACTCGCCCATGCGGCGCTGCATCTGGATGCGAGCGATGCGTCGAGTTTGTTGAAGTCTTCCGAGGCCGGCCGCACTACCGTCACGAACTGGTTGGATGTCCGCAAAAACGGGTTGTCGGTCACCGTGACCGAACCGCATGGAAATCTCTCTGTCGTCAATGCTCCGTTTATGGCAACGGGTGTGTCCGACAGCGGCCTCGATATGGTGGATTTCGGCAGCGCGCTCAAGGACGCCGGCTCGATCGCCGCCTGGGGACCAACCAACTGCACGATGAACTTCACCCGGTTCGTCAATGCCCGTGAGGTGTTTTACGTCGCGAAATACCATACGAAGCCGGGATTCAATCCCGTTCTCGGCGACCAGTCCGTCCCGACGCTTCAACCGGCATCGCGGCTCCTGGGCGGCAGCGCCAACTTCGGCGCCCGGACTGGCGCAATATTCGCCAACGGGCAGAAGATTGATGCGACGTTCTGGCCGTCCGCGGATGGCGCTTACATAGGAGACGGATACGGGTTCACTAACCAATACGTCATTTCCTTCGGGTCACCGAGCAATATGTGCTTCTCGACCATCGCCTCCGATTTGGATATTGCCGAGCGTGTCGGCGGCGTGCGGGTCGGTGAAATACTGATCTTCACCAACGAACTGACCCGCGCCGAGCGCCTGCGCGTGAATTTCCTCCTGCTTGGGAAGTGGGCGAAAAAAGGCGTCGTTACGGGATCGGACGTCGGACAGGTCTTCCTGCAGTCCGAGGGAGCGGCCATCGGTGTCGCGGACGGGGAAAACGCGAAGGTCACGGACCTTGTCTCCGTTGGGTCGGCCATAGTCAAGACGGGCGGCGGAACATTGGAGGTGGACGCGGTGTATCCGACGAACGCCGTTTTCGACGTTCGCGCCGGTTCAGTCAGACTCTCCCGTTCCGTACCGGATGTTTCCGCGTCCGTCGCCGTCGCTCCCGTCGTACATCTGGACGCCAGCATAGCTTCAACGCGTCCTACGACGCGATACGACGGGTACGACAGCGATTTTGTGACTACTTGGACCGATTGCCGCGGTGGTGAAAACGCGATTGTTGCGACCGCGTCGCCGACGGATGCGCCGCGCAAGCCGATCTTGGCTCCGGACGCCTCGCCGACTGGACTCGACGTGATCGATTTCGGCGTCGGAACGACTTACACGTCGTATTTCAAGTTTCCGTGGTGGGGTGATGGTTCCAAGCGTTTCAAGGTCGGTTTCATCGTGATGCGTCAACGTGATGCGGGCGCAACGTATGTTCCTTTCTTCGGCTCTAAAAACATGACATTCATGCGCGAGGGCAGTACGGGTGGTGTGCACGGCCGTTTTATTTCGGAGAACTACACGCATCCTGCGCTCGGTTCCGCGCTTTGGACGCTCGACGGCGCGCCGTGTGATCCGATCGTCTACAATAGTCGGTTGAAAGAGACCGCTGATTTTATGGTCATCGCGTTTTCCGCCCGCGAGAAAGTGCTGGTGGACGCCATCGCCTGGGGGCGAAACAGCGCCAATTACTGCGGCGGCATGCAGGTCGGCGAATTTCTGCTCTATGACCGTGAGCTGACCGATCAGGAGCGCCGTGACACCGAGGCGTATCTTATGAACAAATGGCTCGGCGCTGCTCATCCGCAGGCGTCGGCTCCCGTTCCGTCGTACAATTTCGCCGCGAACGTTGATGCGGTGATCGCGTCGGATGCCGATGTGACTGTTACGGACATCGCGGGTGGATCCGGCGACGTTATCAAGCAGGGAACCGGGACCGTGACGCTCGCGACTGTTCCGGTGGCTGACTCGTTCAAATCCGTTTCCGTTGAAGAGGGTGAACTTATCGTGTTCATCAAGACTTTCATGAATGAGGCGTTGTTTCATTTCGATGCGATGGACACGCAGTCGCTCGTTTATGCTCAGGGCGACGGCGAGCTCACTAAATGGCTGGATGTCCGGCGCAACGGGACGGAGGCGACTACGGTCACTAACTATGCCGATAGTTATGTCAAGTGCGTGCCGTCGATCACCCAAATCGAGACACGCAACGGCATCACGCGGCCGATGCTCAATTTCGGGGCTGTGATCGGTGGAAACTCCGCGGCTATGTTTATGAATGGTAACTTTCTGAACGTCCGCGAGGCCCATGCGATCCACAAGGACATAGGGCTAAACTCGATGTATTTTTCACATACACAGTTGAACCCGGCCTGTAACGGTTTGACCCAGCAATATTATGATTTCTATCGTACCGCGAATTCGCGGACGTTTTTCGGTGGCAGTGCGGCGGATTCGTTGAAAAACGGCTATATGGCCACGAACGGTGCGCCGGTCGACGCATACAACGATCCGGTCCCGGCGGAGGCGACGCTTTTCTCCGTCGCGGCTACGGCGGACGTCCATGTCAATTCCATCCAGTACGACCGCACCGTCCCCGGCGGCGCGTATGTGGGCGAGCAGCTTGCGTTTTCGCGCACGCTGACGTCGGAGGAGCGTGGCTATCTGCAGCGGTATCTCATCTGGAAGTGGTTTGACGAAGGCTCCGAGCCGCTATGGACAAACGCTTGTCTGACATCGGTTACGGTGGCTAAAGACGCCGCGCTCACGTTTGACGGATCCGGCAACATCATCGTGAATGAGCTGCAAGGCGCGGGCACGGTGACTGCGGAGGAGCTGATGGGCGTGACGGCGCTGACCGTCACCGATACGTGTGGACTCGCCGTCGACGGGAAGGTGACGTTCGGAAGTTCCGTCAGCGTGAAACTGCCTGCGGTCGACACGCTATCGTCAGACTGCGAGGGTGAGTATCCGCTGGTGACGGCGACAGCTTTCGGAAACCTCGATTTGTCGACGTGGTCGTTCGACCAGGAGGTATATTTGAGCATCAGCAGCGTCAAGTTCGAGCAACGCGGCGATACGGTGTATCTGATTCTCGTCAAGCGCACTGGCACGGTGATCCTGATGCGCTGAGCGGCATCTTACGTAAGGGGACGAATGACAATGGTTAAGAAGGGGTTGTCGGCGGCGGCGGTTCTCGCCGCGTGCGGTTGGCAGTGGTGTTGCGCGGCGGCCGTCACCAATGAGGTGGCGCGGACATGTGTCGGCACGGTGACGGTCGCGTGTCCGGAGGTCGGCGGGTGGCGGTTGCACATTGACTGCGTTCCGGGGCTTGGCGAAGGAATCGAAGAATTGCGCGTACGCTTGACGAATGATGTCGAAGCCCCGCCGCCCGCGTTCACGGTTTCCTTCTCGGTGCCGCAGCACGACATCCATTTCGTATGGCACACCGGCGCGGAAAATCCCGGGCTGCCGCCGAAATGGCACCGGGGGTTCGTTTCCAATCTCGCCAGCGGCATGCCGCTCGTCACGCTCATGGGAGCCGATGACGGGAACAGGCTTTCGTTTGCGGCCAGCGAAGCGGTGCTGCCGGTGAGGTGCCGGGCCGGGCTCAAGGAACAGGACTGCACCATTCCCTGCTCGATGTCTTTTTTCGAGCAGCCAGTCGCGCCGATGCGGGACTATTCGGTGAACATCCGGTTCGATCGCCGTTCCCGCCGGTGGGATGAGACAGTCAGCGAACTTTCCCGGTGGATGGAAAAGGCCGGCGGTTATCGGGCGATGGTAGTTCCCGAAGCCGCGCGTGATCCGCTGTATTCCACATGGTACGCGTTCACGCAAAACGTCACCGCGGGGAAAATCGAGGATGAGGCGAAGTGCGCCGCGGCCTTGGGCCTGAAAACGCTTATTCTTGACGACGGATGGCAGACCGATGAGACGGGGCGCGCGTACGAGCGCTGCGGAGACATGGAAGTGTCGAAGATCAAGTTCCCCGCGGGGATGGGCGTGCATGTGAGAAAAGTGCAGTCGCTCGGGGTCAAGTACATGGTCTGGTATGCGGTGCCCTTCGTCGGTTACAAAAACGCGGTGTTCCCCCGCTTCAAAGGAAAATATCTGAAGGACCAGAAGTCGGTGCATTGTTCCGTGCTCGATCCGCGGTTTCCCGAGGTGCGCGCTTATCTCGCGTCGCTTTTCGAGAGCATGCAGCGTGAATGGGGTGTCGACGGTTTCAAGTTCGATTACATTGGGCAGTTCGATTTGACGGAAGAGAAGGACCCGGCGTTGGCCGACGGGTACGCCGGGCGGGACATAAAGAGCGTGCCGGATGCCGTTGATGTGCTGATGACCGAAATCCTCCGCCGGCTCAGAACCGTGAATCCGGACGTGTTGATAGAATACCGTCAGCCGTATCTCGGCCCGGCGATCCGGCGTTACGGCAATATGATCCGTGCGATCGATTGTCCGGGAGAGATGCAGAAGAACATCGTCCGCACTGCTATGCTAAGGCTGACATCCGGCGAGACCGCTGTTCATTCGGATATGCTCGAATGGCATGTGGGCGACACCCCCGAGCATGCCGCGCAGCCGATTCTCGCCTCTCTGTTTTCGACGATTCAGTATTCGATGGTGTTGTCGAGATTGCCCGAATCCCACCTGCGGATGATGAAGCACTGGAACGATTTCACGCAGATGCATCGGGAAGCGCTGTTGAAGGGACGTTTCACCGCCTGGCATCCTGAGGCGAACTACCAGATGCTCGCGGCGGAGTCGGAAGGCGAGCGGATCATCGGCGTTTACACCGAAAACACCGTCGTGGGAGTTCCTGACGCGAAACACACGGTGGTCGTCAACGCGACGGGGTGCCCCGGGCTTGTGCTGGAGCTTGCGTTTCCCCGTCGGATGACCGTCCGCGAAACCTTTGGCGTGAAGGTGGCCGAACGCATGGCGGGACCGGGGATCATGAGAGTCGAAGTTCCCGTTTCCGGTTACGTGGAAGTGCAAGAGAAATGATCGGAATACGAGATGAAAATGTCTGGTGTTGCATGAAAAGGGGTCGCTCACAGTTAGGAGGGAGGAGTTCGGAGTTTCAACTAAACTGAATCGCACCCCCCCTTGCTGTTTGGCGGCGGGCTTGGCTTGCTTCCGCCGGACGGATTCGTTATATTTTTCATGGTAGAGAAATGTTGAGGAGGCAAAACGGATGAAACGATGTCTTTTGACGGCGGCGGTCGCCGCAGGGGCGCTTGGGTTGCAGGCGCTCGACAACACGCTTTCCAATGAATTCTGGTGCACGTGGAGTTACACCAACGCCGCGCCCGTCGTGACGAACGAGACGTTTGCCGCCGGCTTTGATTCCTTCGGCGGCAGCGCGTGCGCCAACGCGCCCGCCGAGGAAGACGACTTCGACAGCGTGAGCTGGACGGAACTCGAATCGAACACGGTCGAGCGGTTCCGTTCCGACCCGTTCATCGGATGCGTTATCATTTTCAGATGAGCCGCGGAAGGAAGGAGCCGCTGAAATGAAAAAATGCCTGATTCCCGTATTAGCGTTCACGGCGCTTGCATGCGTCGCCGCGCCGAATGTCACCGTATCGTCCGTCGGGCAGGATGCCGAGTCGCGTCTTGTTACCGTCGGATACGCCCTCGAAAACGCGCCCGCGATTGTCACGTTCGGCATGGAAACGAACCGTACCGGTGCCGCCACGGAGGTTCCGGCCGATTGGATAGCCGTCGAGGACGGCGCGATGAAGCACTTCTGGGGCGACGTGAACAAGATCGTCCGCTCCGACGGTTCCACGTACAATATCCATTGGCGACCGGACTTCTCGTGGCCGTACCACGCCTTCGCCGCGAACGCGGCGCGCGCCGTCGTGAAGGCGTGGACACTTGACGATCCGCCGGACTATGCCGTCTTCAATCTAGCCGTCGGGGGCGATCCGGCGTTCTACACGGACGCGAAGGCGCTTCCCGGCAGCGTCCTGGACAACGTCTACAAGACGGATTGCCTCGTGGTGCGCCGCATTCCCGCAAAGAACATCAAGTGGCGCATGGGCTCTCCTGCCGACGAACCGGGACGGTCCACTACGGGCAACATGGAGCAGACGCACGACGTGACGCTTACGAACGACTTCTACATGGGCGTTTACGAGCTCACGCGACGGCAGATCTTTCTGATCACGCAGCAGAACGCTCAAGCGTACAATGTCGACAAGTTCCCCATAAACAACGTGACATGGCCGTCGTTGCGCGGCGATGCCGGCACCTATAGCTGGCCGTCGCAGGGTCATGCCGTCGACATGACGGGTTCGGTTCTGGGTCTGTTGCGCACGCTGTCGGGCCAGGACTTCGACCTGCCAACCGAAGCGCAGTGGGAATACGCCGCCCGCGCGGGGACGGGGACGGCTTTTTCGGACGGTTCGACGGAGTACTGGTCCGATGCCGTCATGGCCCTGAGCTGGTACAAGGAGAACTCGGACACAACGCACGAGGTCGGGCTTTGTCCGCCGAACGCCTGGGGACTTTACGACGTGCACGGCAATGTGGCGGAGTGGTGTCTCGACTGGATGAGTTACGACATTACGTCCTATACGCTCGAACCCGGCGGTCCTGAAAACACGCCTCCAGACGTCCAGTACGTGACCGGATGCCGCGTGGTGCGCGGCGGTTCCTACCTCGAACAGTCCATAAAGGCGCGCAGCGCTCGGCGCGGCTGGGACACACCGGATAAGGCTGCGAGTATCTACGGGGCGCGGCTATGTCTACCGCTGCCGCTCAAATGACACCGCATTTCAAAAAAGAATTGAAAGGAAGGAAATCAACATGAAGACGAAAATCGCGACGGGATTCCTCTTTGCGGCGGCAACGTGTTTTGCGGCGCCGCGCGTCGACCAGGACACGGTGACAATGGTACAGGACTCGCCCACCCGCACGGTGAGCATCACCTACACGCTCAGGAGCGAACCCGGCATAGTTACTGTGGACATCCAGACGAACGCCGGCGACAACGCATGGATTTCCATTGAAGAAGAAAACCTGAAGGGATTTACGGGTGATGTCAACAAGCTCGTCACGAAAGTGGATGAAACGTGTTCGATCGGGTGGAGACCGGACAGGTTCTGGCCCGACCAGGATTTGAAAGGCGGCATTACCCGCGCCGTCGTGAAGGCGTGGGCGACGAACAACCCGCCGGATTACGCCGTCTTCGACCTGACGATCAAGAGTAACGTGATGTTCTACACGAGCGCGAAGGCGCTTCCGTACGACGTCACAAACGACCTCTACAAGGCCGACTGCCTCGTGATGCGCCGCGTACACGCCACTGGAATTCCTTGGCGCCGCGGATCTCCCTTCACCGAAGCGAACCGCCGTTCCACCAATGACCAACATATCGAAGACCCCTTCATGGTTGTCCTTTCCGCAGATTATTATCTCGGCGTCTTCGAACTCACCGTGCATCAGTATGATCGGATCACGGGCGTCGTCCCGTCCGGAATCGGCCTCAAGAAGCCGATTCTCCATATCAACTGGAACGCCTGCCGCGGCGATTCGTCCGGCGACAACAACTGGCCGACGAAGGGACATGCCGTGTCGGCCGCGTCCATCATGGGCAAGCTGCGCGGCGTCACCGGTCAGGAATTCGACCTTCCCGCTGCCTCTCAATGGGAATTCGCGTGCCGCGCCGGCTGCACCGCCGCCTACAGCAACGGCGGCCAGACGGCTGCGGATGGCCTATCCACGGGGTGGTTCAGCGATAACACCTCGGAGGCCCACGAGGTGGGCGAGCGCGTCGCCAATGCATGGGGCTTCTACGACATGCATGGCAACGCCAGCGAATGGGTGCTGGACTGGGTCAGCAATTATCCCATGAATTACGATCCCGAGAATGGGCCTGACGCTGCCCCGCAGGATCACGCCTACATGATGAACTTGTATCGTTCAGTCAGGGGCGGCGGTTTCGCCCAGGGGGTGGGATACGCGCGATCGGCTGCCATCAGCGACTGGAGCCTTGCCACCAGTTACACCGACCATTCCACGCAGATCGGCTGCCGGGTGTGCATGCCTACGGTGATCCAGTACTGAGAAGTGCCGTATGGTAAAACGCATGTTCTTAAGAAACGTTCTGGCGGTCGGCTTCGTGTCGGCCGCCTTTGTCTGTGCCGCGGCGAATCTGCTCGAAAACCCCGGTTTCGAAAGATGTGACGCCGGGAATGGCGCGGTCGGCTGGATACCGCCTGGCGGCACCTTCACGTACCAGTCCGGGACGGGCCGAAACGGTACAAGGGCGCTGTTCTTCGACCTGAAGCCGGGTTCTCCGTATCATTTTCCGTCGTCGAAGTTCAAGGTGGAGCCTGGGAAGCGCTATCGCGCCGAGGTCTGGACGCGGACGGAAAATCTTCAGGGCGATGAACTCGGCGCGCGGGTGGGCTTGGAGTTCTACGCCGAAAACCACAAATACCTCAGAGGCTTCTATTCGACCGGCTTGAAGGGCACGGTCGGCGACTGGACGAGGCTCGACGTGGTCGGCGACGCGCCCGCGGGTACGGTCGCCGCGAACATCTCCGTTTTCGTAAACGACAAGTTCACGGGACGCGCATGGTTCGACGACGCCTGCGTGGAATCCGCGTACCGTCCACCGATCGGTCCCGTGGTGAGCGACGTCTACCGCGAAACCGCCGCGGACGGCGACGTGACGTTTTCGGCGGTGGTGGATTTGCCGCCCGCGGAAGTCGCCGCCCGCGGCATCACGGGCTGGTTCGACCTGCCGTCCGTTTCGGGTCCGCCGCGCACGGTACCGGCGGCTGTTGAGGACGGCGCGATCCGTGCGAAGACCGCTGTGAAGGACCTGCCCGAAGGCGAATGCCGCGTGACGGCGCGGCTTTCGGACCGGACGGGCAGAAACATCGCTCAGAAGACGATCCATTTCCGCCGCACGGCCGAAGCGCCGAAGTGGCGCGTCCGTTTCGACGGAAAGAACCGCACGCTCGTGGACGGCAAGCCGTTCTTCCCGCTCGGCGTTTACGTGAGCAGGGCGGACGCCGCCACGATCGCGGACCTTAAGGGGACTCCGCTCAACTGTGTGCTGCCTTATGTGCCGATCACGCGGAACGAACTCGACGCGTGCTGGGAAGCGGGGCTCCGCGCGATCGGCGCGGTCCAGTGCCATTTCGGCGTCTCGGGATGTCCGGTGGACGTTAAACGCATCGAAGACGAGACACGGTGGATCGCCGACCGCGTCAATCCGCTCAAGGATCATCCGGGGCTTCTCGGCTGGTACGTCTACGATGAACTCGGCACGGAACTTTACGACCGTCTCGCCGCGCGGCGGGACCTTCTCGAAAAACTCGATCCGGACCATCCCACGTTCGCGGCGCTCTACCAGATGGACATCCTCAGGGAATACCTCGGGACGTTCGACGTCCTCGGCACCGATCCCTATCCGGTCGCGAAGCGCGGAAATCCGCCAATTTCGATGGCGGCGGACTGGACGCGCCGTTCGCGGCTGGCCGTTTTCGGCGGCAAACCGCTCTGGCAGATTCCGCAGATATTCGACTGGGGCGGATACGACAAAGAACGCGTGAAGGAGACCCGTGCGCCGACCTACGAGGAAATGCGGAACATGACGCACCAGTGTCTCGCCGAAGGTGCGAACGGGATAATCTTCTGGGCGCATCTCGCCGTGAAGAAGATGTCCTGGCGCGATCCGTTTGAAAAGCGCTGGCCCGAGATTATGCGCATGGCCGCCGAGGTGAAGGAAAAAATACCATTGTTCCTTTCGGACGATCCCGCGCCGCATGTGAAGGCCTCGCCTTCGTGCGTTTCCGCGCGCGCCTGGCGGCTCGGGAAAGAAGTGCATGTCCTCGCGGTGAACACCACGCGCGAACCCGTTTCGGCGGAGGTCGAGACGGAAGGGGTCGGAAAACGGAAAATCGAACTGCCGCCCATCGGCGTTTCGTGGACGAAAGAGACGCTGCGATGACAAAAGTGCTTTTGGCCGCGGCTTTCACGGCGGCGTACGCTGTACAGGCGGCGCCGACCGGCGTACAGACGCTCGAAAAATACGTTGCGCGGTTCAACGCGGAAGACGAGGAACTCTACACGAACTCGATCCCGAACGCGGCCGCGGAGAAGTTCCTTGCCGCGAACGCGCCGCTTTTCGAGTGCCCGGACAAGGAGATCGAGCGGACGTACTACTTCCGCTGGTGGACATACCGCAAGCATCTCAGGGAGACTTCGGAAGGGTGGGTGGTCACTGAATTCCTGCCCCCGGTTCCCTGGGCGCGCACGCACAACGGCATCATCTGCGCGATGGGCCACCACGTCATGGAAGGCCGGTGGCTGCGGGACAACCGGTTTCTCGACGATTACGCGCGGTTCTGGTTCAAGGGGGCGGGCGCGAAACACAACATGCTCTACACCTGCTGGCCGGCGTTCTCGCTGGCGGCGCGCGCCCGCGTGACGGGTGACCGGTCGGTGCTGGAGGAGCTCCTCGATCCGCTCGTCGCGTACATGGACCGGTGGGACAAATGGTACGGCAGAACACCTCCCGGGCACGGTCCGGAATACCGTCTCGCCTTCGCGCACGACAGCCGCGAGGGAAGCGAGATCTCCTGCGGCGGGCACGGTCTGAGGCCGCTCATCAACTCCGCGATCTGGGGCGAGGCAACGACGCTCGCAGGCGTCGCGCGCGCGCTGAACCGCGCCGAGACAGCGGAACACTGCGAGAAGACAGCCGCGCTCTACGGGAAGTCGATCACGGATCTTCTCTGGCACAAGGAGCGGCGGTCGTTTACGGTCATTTCCACCAACGGCATTCACCAGACCGTCCGGGAACTCCACGGCTTCATGCCTTGGTACGTGAACATGCCGCTTAAAGGATACGAAGCGGCGTGGAAACCGCTCATGGACGAAAAGACCGGCTTCTTCGGGAAGTTCGGCCTTACAGTCCCCGAACGGTGCGCGCCCGGATTCGCGCTCGACTACACGGGACACGACTGCAAGTGGAACGGTCCGAGTTGGCCGTTCGCAACGGCGTTCACGCTTTCGGCGCTCGCGAATGCGTTCCACGCGGGCTACGAACTGCCGGTGACCAAGGCGGACTACGTGAAGGCGCTTCACCAGTACGCCGCCCAGCACGTCCGAAAGACGGAAAAGGGCAAGACCGTCTGCTGGATCGACGAGAACCTCAATCCGGATACAGGCGAATGGCTCGCGCGCGAAATCATCCTCAGCCAGAAACGCGGTCCCCGCGAACGCGGCAAGGACTACAACCATTCGGCCTACTGCGATCTCGTGATCGCCGGACTCGTCGGCATCGTCCCGCAAGACGGAAACAAGCTCGTCGTCGATCCGCTTTTCCCGAAAGCGTGGGATTATCTCGGTCTCGAAAACGTCCGTTATCACGGCCACGACGTTTCCGTTCGCTGGGACCGTACCGGCGCCCGTTACGGCAAGAAGGGCTTCATTGTCTTCGTGGACGGGAAACCTGCCGCCAGCAAGCCCGCACCTGCGCGCCTCGACATCACTCTTCCCGGTATGAAGTAGGTAATCCGTCGAAATCTTTTCCGACGAGAAGCGGATGTGCCGAACGGTTCGTGTTGACGGGGATAGCTCCGAAAAAAGGAAATCAATCATGAAGAAAACGATTATCGCATGTCTGACCGGAACGGCGGTCTTCCTCGCGAACGCGGCGGAGACGCGTGCGACGGTGGTGAAGGCGATTCCGACACCTGCGGACAACGGCGGCGAAATCGCCCCGAACGCCTTCGCCCCGTTTCCGGCGGGGACGATCTCGCCGCGGGGCTGGCTCAAACACCATCTTGATTTGCAGACCGAGGGACTGCAGGGCCGCCTTTACGAGACGAGCGAGTACCTGACGCCAGACAACGGCTGGCTCAAGCCGGAGTGCGAGGGTTGGGAAGAACAGGCGTACTGGCTCAGGACTTTCGTGAAGCTTGCGATCCTTACGGGAAACGAGCGGATGCTCAAGGTGTCGTCCAAGTGGATCGACGGCATCATCGCCACCGCCGATACCGACGGCTGGTTCGGTCCGAGAGGGCTCCGCAACCACAAGCGCTTCAACAACCAGGGCGTCTGCCACGATATCTGGGCGCACATGGTGATGACCGAGGCGCTGATGACGTGGTACGACTACCGGCACGATAAGCGCATCCTGAAGCTGATGGCCGATTTCGCCCGCTGGTGCAACAAGGTGCCGTATAACATCTTCCTGCTCGCGGATGCGAAAGGCGGCAACTGGCATTACGCGGTCCAGAAAGACCGCGCGTGCGACATTGTGCCGTCGCTTTTCCGGCTTTACGGCTTGACCGGCGACAAGGCGTTCCTCGATTTCGCCGACCGGTGCTTCCGTTACCGCAGCCGGACGGGGAAGAGGACGACTTACCTCGACAGCCACAACGTGAATTTCGCCGAACGGTTCGCCTATGAGACCGTCTACTCGCGTCGAAGCCGCAATCCGTCGCACCGCGCCTTCGCCGACTACTGGTTCGACCTGAATGCGCTCTGCTGGGGCGGGGAGATGCCGCGCTGGGCGTTTGCCTCGGACGAGTGCGCCCGTGTCGGCTGTTTCGACGCACGCTATGCCACGGAGACCTGTACCTGGGGCGAATTCACGCGTTCGTTCCAGCTACTCGGCGCGATCACGGGCGAGGCGAAATGGGGCGACCGGGCGGAAGACGTGGTGTTCAACAATTATCCTGTCACGTTCACACCCGATTGGAAGAAGGTACATTACCTGACCGCTCCGAACCAAGTGTCGCTTGACGCGACGACGGACCACAACTACCAGAAGATTCCGCCGCGTCTCGCCTATTCTTCCAAGCTCTACCGCTGCTGCCGTCACAACGCGGGTCTTACCCTGCCGCTCTTCACGGAGAAGCTTACCCAGCATACCGCCAAGGGCGATCTCGTCCTCTGGGCGTATGCGCCGCATTCGGGCAAGGACGGTAATGCCGCGTGGACGCTTGACGGCAAGTATCCTTTCCGCGAGCGGTTTACGCTGATCTTGGAAAAACTGGGCGGACGTGCGGTGTACCTGCGTGTTCCCGGTTGGGCGAAGGGTTTTGAGGTCAGGCGCGGCAAAGAAATCGTTGCGAAGACGGAGGAAGCCGGCGTATGGCTCAAGCTGGAGGGACCTTGGCCCGTCAACGAGAAACTCGAAATCGTGATGAAGGCCGTGTGTACCTTCACGCCGCATGTCCGTTCACATTCGGTGACCGTTGATCGTGGCCCCTTGAGCTATTCGCTCGCCATCAAGGAGGACTACCGCGAAGTCCCCGAACCGAAGTTTGCTCCGGACAAGAACGGTGTCCTCGCGAGTCATTTTCCGGAGGCGGCGGACAAGTTGTCCGGCGAATTGCTTACCGAAGTGTTGCCGAAGAGCGACTGGAATTATGCGCTCGACATCGCGCGACCGCTCGAATATCACGCACGCAATTGGAGCGACGACTGCTTCGCGGCGGAAACCGTTCCTTGCGAAATTGTTGCGTACGGACGAAAGGTCCCGGAGTGGAACGCACAAGACGCGCAGCCGGCTGAGCTCCAGGAAAGTCCGGTCCGTACTTCCGAGCCGGAGGAGAAGCTTATCTTCATCCCGATGGGGGCGGCGCGGTGCCGCCTGACGGTACTGCCGGTCGTCGGACATGTCGATATGCAGTCCTACAAGTGGTCGCGTGTGCCGGAAAAGACCGTCCGAGCCAACCGTCCAAAATGTATAAGCCAGTGAAAGTGATGATAGGCAGATATCGGTTTTGTCCTGGCCGTCCAGATCCCATTCGGCAGTATGCTGCCGGCCAAGCCTATGGGATGCTAGTGATTTCTCTTCTTCCCACATTGAATTAAATCGGATATTCTATATCCATTAATTGCTTTTATCGGAGTGCCGTATATGTCTATACATCTGCCACAAAAAATGGTTTTTTCAGTCATGGCCTTTGCGATGTTGTGCGTACTGGCCATCTTGCTGCTGGGCTCGGGTTGCCAAATACTGCAAATGGAAATCGCGGAGGATCTGCCTACCGTGTCTTATGGCACCCCGCAGGGTGTCGCGGCCAGCGTTTACGGTCCGCGCGCAGTACAGGTCTCTTGGGCGCCGCCCCCCGCGGAAGAAAAAGTCTACCGTTACCGCGTCGAGCGCGCTCTTTCAGCAGACGGCCCTTTTGAAACGGTCGCCGACATCGCGCCCGACAAAACACCCTACAAAGATGGAACGCGCGCGGGAACGCGGCTTGACGACAGCACGACCTACCATTACCGCGTGACCGCCATCATGAGCAGAAAAGGGCCGATGAGCCCGCCGTCGCAGACTGCCAGTGTCATGACCTTGCCGCCGCCCGAATCTCCTACCGCAGTCAGCGCCACAGCAACCGGATCCAGGGCGGTGACGGTCACATGGGAGCGCTCCTCGTCAGAAGAGGTTGCCGTCTACCGGGTAGAGCGATCCCCGGCTGGAGAGGACAATTACATCGCCGTCTCCACCGTCAACGCGACCACCTGCGTCGACGGCGGCACGCCTGCCTCGACCCTGAAAGACAGTACAGTCTACCATTACCGTGCCATCGCTATCAACAGCGTGGATTCGCAAAGCCAGCCTTCGGCCGCCGCCGAAGTCACGACCCTGCCGCCGCCCGAATCCGTCAAGGGCCTGACCGCCGTATCTCACGAGGTGCGCTGTGTGCCCCTCAGATGGGAGGCCAGCCCCGAGCAGGATGTCGTGCGCTATGATATCTATCTGGCGCGAGACCCTGACGGCCCGTTCGATAAGATCGGCTCGACCCACGGTCGGAAGGCCACTTCGTTCACGGCCGGCAACAGCAACCCCGGCAACCTCGAAGACGAGGGGACATACTTTTTCACCGTCCGCGCCGTCAACGCTGTAACAGCCGAAAGCTCAGACACTGAGATTGTCCGCGCTGTGACGCGCAATGTGCCGCCTGATGTCAGACAGATCACGGCCGTCTCCGCGCGGCCGCGCGAGGTGCCGGTCTCTTGGCAGCCGAGCACTGACGCCACTGTAACGGGTTATGAGCTGTGGCGCGCCATCGCCGGATCCGATGACTGGGTGCAAGTGACGCGAATAAACGGACACAGAACATTCAACTTCTTGGACAGGGGCGGCGAGAAGGACCCCACCAAGCTGGGCCAGCTTAAAGACGGTACCGAGTACCTGTACAGAATCATCGCCTTCAACACCGCCAACGTCCGTTCTTCCGCATCCACCCCTGTGTCCGCCACCACCAAGGTTATCCCGGCGACGCCCGCTGGGCTGACCGCCACCCGCGACGTGGCAGGCCTGGTGACACTCACATGGCAGGCCAACCCGGAACCGGACATCAACGGCTACCGGGTAGAATCCTCCAAACGCGCAGATGACGGGTTCCGCGAATTCATTTTCGTGCCGATAGCCGGTTCCGCGACCATGACCGCCGCTGAAGCAGGTCTGGATCCGGGTGACGTGCGTTATTACCGCGTCCGGGCGCGCGATAACGAACGTCTGGAAAGCGAATGGTGCGAATCTGTGGAAGGCATGGCCAAACCGCTGCCGGACGCTCCGTCCGTGCTGCAGGCCGAGCCAGCCGGACAGGCCTTCGCGCTTTCGTGGCAACCGCCGCCGCAGACTGACATCACCGAATACCGCATTTGGGCAAAGAACCGTCTCTTCGGATGGGAGTTGGTCGGTTCCGCCGCCCAGAACTACTACCGGCTTGAGATCGACAGCGAAGCCCGTCTGCCGGTGATAGCCGTGACTGCGATTGATCAGGATAAACTCGAGAGTAAAAAAAGCGAGTCCTTGAAACTCGCCCGATAAAAACCAATATTGGCAAGCCGCTCGCGAAAGTTACCGCGTCGGCCAAGGAGATAAATCATCGTGGACACACCCTTCACATATCTGAAGCACGCCGAGTTGACCGATGTCGGCAAAAAGCGTAAGAACAACGAAGACTCCATGGTGAGTCTGCCGGAAGGCGGCCTGTTCTGCGTGGCCGACGGTATGGGCGGAGTGCAGGGGGGCGCGGTAGCCAGCCAAGCTGTGGCCGACGCCTTGCGAGAAGCCTTTACCGATTCGCCTGACGCAGCCTTCGCCTTGACCGCCAAAGCCTCCGCGCGTATGGTGTCCCGGGCGCTGAACAGCGCCAGCCAATGGATCAAGACGCGGGCCGACGAACGCGGCTTGGCCGGTTCCGGCTCTACCGCTGTGGTGCTGGCCTTTGACCGCGTCACCCCTTCTCGGGCGCTTATCCTGCATGCGGGAGACAGCCGGGTTTACCGTCTGCGCTCGAATAAACTGATCCAGCTCAGCGCCGACCATTCGGTCGCCGCCGCCGCCGGACTCACCGACGAGCGCGACCTGCCCGCCATGTTCCGCGGGGTGATCACGCGCGCGGTAGGCCTCGAACCTAACGTCAAGCTTGAGGAGACCGAAACTGATGTCGTGATCGGCGACGTTTTCCTGCTTTGCTCAGACGGCCTCTCCAAGATGGTACCAGACAAACTGATACACAAGATCCTGCGCAAGCAAGCCGCAGCCAACCTGGATGAACAAGCGAAACTTTTGGTTAAAGCGGCCCTGGACGCTGGCGGCGATGACAATGTCACGGTCATCCTGGTGCGCGTTTCAGGCGAACTGCCGCAGGCGCCGACCATGGAGATTCCGCCCGAAACTCTAGTGCTGGAGGCTTTGCCTGTGGCTCCGCCACCTGTAAGTCAGCCTGTTTCGCACTCGCTGGCCGAAACCGCCGATCGCGTCTTTGACGCCCCGACCGCCGAAACTGGTCAGACCCCGCCCACGCCTTACTCTGAAGGCGGTTACACGCCCACTCCGATGATTGCAACGGCAAAAAGCCGTTTAGGCCCGCCGACGCAAAAAGCTTCTATGCGCAACCTTATCGTCCTGTTCGCGCTGGTTGTTGTGCTCTTCGCGGCTGCTGTAGCAGGTTTAAGAGCGATCTACCGCCACGCACATGACCAGCACCAGCCGCTACAACTAGACGCGGCTGACACTTCCTCGCCTGTAGTGACCGACGATAGCCGCACCACCCGTCCGGACCACTAGTCTCTAAACGCCTGTTTGACATTAACCAGTGAATGTTTTTTTGAGATGGATGATCAGCAGAAAGACTGTATCGGCGACTATGAACTGTTCGGCCTGATTGGCGACGGTGCCCAGGGACGCGTCTACAAGGCGCGCCGTATATCGGCACCGGGACAGGAAAGCGCGGCAGACGTCCCTGAAGAGCTGGTCGCGCTAAAAGTCGTGCGTATCACAGGGGAGGACGAGAAGGCCCGGCTTAAGTTTCAAGAGCAGGCGGACATCCTGCGCCGCCTCTCGCATCCCGGTATCGTGGGCTACCGCGACTGCTTCTCATGGCACGCCGGCGAATGGGACGAGTCCCAGTGCCTGGTAATGGAACTTCTGGAGGGCGAATCCCTCCATGATCGTCTGCAAAAATCCTCTTCAGGCCTGCTGTGGCCGCAGGTCGAGGAAATCTTCGAACAATGTCTGGCAGGCCTGATCCATGCCCGTGAACGGGGCATAACGCACCGCGACATCAAGCCGTCCAACATCTTCATGACCAATGACGGCCGCGCCAAACTTATCGACTTCGACATTGCCCGCTGCGACGATTCCGGCCAGATGTCCACCGCCGGGTTCAAGGGCACCTTCGATTATATGGCGCCGGACTTCATCACGAGCGAAGGTTTCCGCGGAGACGAGATTTCGGACGTTTTCTCGCTGGGAGTCTGTTTTTATCAGGCCCTCACCGGATCATTGCCTTTCGAGCGCCTCGGCGATAACGCTCACATCGGATATCTCAACCGCTGGCGCGACAACGCCAACCCCACACCCTCTTTCCGGCCCGGAGTGTTCCGCGTGCTGGCAAACGCCAAAGCCGTGGTTTCGCGTTGCCTGACCTCCCGCCGCGAACAGCGCTACCAGTCCTTCGCGGCAATGCTCGAAGACTTTCGCAAGATCCGCTACCGTCGTGTGCGCCATAAGAACAAAGACGATTACGAGCTGCTGGCCGTTTTGGGCCGCGGCGGGTTCGGAGAGGTCTTCAAGGCTCGGCGCGTATCAGACGGTATGCTCGTTGCCGTTAAATACCTTTTTTCCGAGAAGCAATCCGCCCGTTTCATAAAAGAGGCCAAAATCCTGCAGCAGTACCCCCATCCGAACCTGGTCAAATACGTTGACTTCATGGTTCTGGACGGCGCGGCCGGCGAGAAGCAGTTTTTCCTGGTCATGGAGTTTTTGGAAGGCATGCCCGGCTGGACTCTCCGCCCTCGCCTCAAGCACGAAGGCCAACTAGAGGTGACTGAGGCGGTGACACTTTTTTCGGCATACCTCTCGGCGCTTAAGTTCCTGCACGAAAACCCCAAGCCGATCATCCACCGCGACATCAAGCCGGGGAACCTGTACGCTCCGGTCGGACAACCCGAGAACGGCAAGATCTTCGATCTGGGCGTGGCCCGCGACGTCACCGGCACTGTGACCGTGGGCGGTGTGCCCGGGACTCTCGATTACATGGCGCCGGAGTTCGCCGAGGCCGGCGGCGACCGCGGCTCGCCCCAATCCGATCTGTACGCCCTCGGCCTATGCCTATACGAGGCCCTGGCAGGCAAGCCGGCCTATGACCGCCTGCCGACAGACCTCAACTCGGCATGGATCACCTTCCAGAACCGCATCCGCACTCCGCCGCCGATATCTTTCGACGCACTGGCTTTCACGCAGTATCCGCGACTCAAGCAGGTGCTCACAAACGTGCTCGCCCTGCGGGCCTGCGACCGCTACCGTTCAGCCGTGGACATGCGCACGGCCTTGCAGGCGGCTCTGAGTTCTGAAGCTCTCGATCAGGATGCCATGGACGACTTCGACGACAACGTCGAGGTCACCATGGCCACTTTCTCCCCTCCTGGCGGACCGCAGGTCGGCCCGCTGCCAGCGGCCGCCGCCGAGCCTAATCTCCCGGCCTTCCAAGATGAGCTGGGTGCCGTCGGCGGGCCGGTCACCAGCGGCACCCGCGCCGTGGCCTCTTCCGGCGTGCGGTCCGCCGTAGAAGCTGCCCGTGCAGGCGCGGGGCTGTCCCGCCTTTTCGCCCTTCACCGCAAACGCTTCATCGGCGGCGGTATCGCCGCTCTGCTTTTGGTCGTAGTGATCTTAGGTCTGAACGCCTTTCTCTCCAGCCGCGACGAACGCGCGGGCGTGCCGGTTTCGCTCAAATTGCCATCTGCCGCCAAACCCGACGCTCATAAAACCACACCGGCTACCGAACCTCGCGTGGAGCCTCCGGTCGCCTCCGCGGTGACGCCGACAACCTCCGCCGCCGCCCCTGTCGTGCCGCCGACAACAACGTCAGATCCGCTTTTCGCCGCCTTGCGTGACTCTCTGCCCTCAAAAATCACCTCCCCAGCCGAATGGAGCGCGGGCGAGCTGGCGCTCGCCCGCCTGAAAGCGCAACAGAACCAACCGTGGCCAGGGCTGGACGAAACTGGCAAACAGCGACGCCTCGACAGCCTGCGCGAACTGCTGGCCGAACGCGCCGCCGCCTACATCGAACAACGCCGCGACTCGGTCATCGCCCTCTACAATGTCGGCAAGGACGGCGACAACGAGCGCGACAGACTCGCCGCCATCACCGACCAGACACCTTTGCTGAAACGCTTGATCGCGTTACAGCATGCCGAGGCGTTAACCAGAACCGATGCCGCGCGCACTGCCTCCTCGGTGCGCGCCACCTTGGCCGGACTGCCCGAACGAATCAAACAAGCCGATTCCGTCGGTTCCCTGCAAACGCTTTTGACAGCCTTCACCAAACTGGAGCAGACTCCCGACATCAACCTGTCCGCCGACACCGTGAAGCCGGTCGAGGATGCTTTTGCCTTCAAAGCCCTTGCTTTTGCCCAAGACTACGCCAAAAAAGCCGAGGCGGCTTATTCGGCTAATCTCATCAAAGACGGCGATGCCTTTCAGAGTCAACTGAAGGAGTTCTCCGGCACTCTGCCGCAACGCTTCGGGCAAGCCGCGTTGCCGCCTTTGGAACAGGCCGTGGCCGTCGCCCGCCAAAACGCCGAGAACCGCGCCCGGCAGGCCGCCGACCTCGCCAAGGCCCAACAGAAACTGGCGGGCAGCTTGGACTCCTTGGCGGCCACTTTGCCGGCTGCAGGCCCGGCCGACGCCAAAACTGTCCTGGAACTCTTAAAAACTCTTGCGGGGCACAATCCGGCTGAGCTCAAAGATAAAGACGCCAAAGGCAAACTGGACAAGCTGCTCAAGCGCTGTTCAGACAGCCTGGTTGCGCTGATCGACCAGAACGAGCCGGCCGAAACCCGCGCTGAAAGACTCTCGGACGCCGCCGAGTGCCTCGCAACGCCAGCGGCCAACACGCTGTTGGGCCGTCAGGCTGAAAATTTGCGTGCGCAGTTGAAGAAACAGCAAGCCAATTCCGTTTTGCGCTTAACCAATAAGTTCGCCACGCCAATCACGGTATCCTCGGCCAATGCAGCTTTCAGACAGGCCAACCTGAAGCCGGGAGAGTCGAAACTCTGGATCATGCCTGTGCCCGGCGAGATGCTCTCTCTCTCAGTGGCGATCGATCTTGGCGATCGTAACCGCTCTCGTTTCGCCACGTTGAAACTGCCCCGCGGAGGCGGCCTCAACCACGCACTGGGCGAAGCCGCCGAGATGGCAGATGCGACATCGGCAACCACACCGTCGGCCGCGCCGCCAGCAGGCGGCGAGGCGGCCAGCGCGAACGCCACGGGTAAAGCCTACTTTGAAATCTCTGTCATCCCCCGAGATGCAACGGTCTTGGTAGACGGCACTCCAGTCTCAGGACGCGTTGAAGTTAGCGTTGGTGAAAACCATCAGGTGAGCGCTTCGTTCAAGGGGTATAAGACCATCGAGCAGTATTACAAGGTCAAACCGGGCGAAATCCGCAAAATCGACCTGCTGCTCGAAAAAGACGCAAAGCGCTCGCTGTTCGGCTTTTGAACGATTGCTTAATCACAGAGTCGGGGAAAAGTGAAGCGGTGCGCGGCTGGGTCTTGGGTCTTGGGTCCAGAGCATTAGAGCAAACCAGAGCCCAGTGCCCAGCCGTTATTTACTACTCACTCTTCACTACTCACTATCTAGGATATTGCCAACCATGTTCAGGAACCCCTTGGCGGAAATATCGAAGTCCGGCATGAAGCGCACCGTGCTGCGCTTTTCGGTCCTAATTGGCGCGAGCATCATCGCAGGCGGAACAACGCCGGCCTGGCGAGCGGGTCTGTTGCCATCCCTCAGCCCATTTAACGCTCTGCTGGCCTTTGCCGCAGGCGCCGGAGCATTGTTCATGCTAGGCTCGCTGGCTCTGGCGCTAGTCTGCCTTTTCCGTCCGCGAGCCTTCTGCCGCTGGCTCTGCCCGGCTGGCACATGTCAGGATGCGTTCTCATGTTTCATCAAGCGCCGCAAGTGGATCGGACGTGTCCCGCAGATCGGCACATGGTTGGTCTTTTTGGCGCTGGGCGCGGCACTGGCCGGTTATCCGCTTTTCGGCTGGCTTGACCCGTTGGTTTTGTTCAACGCCGCCTTCAGCCACGCCGGAGAAAATTCCGGTATATGGCTCTGGATAGCCTCTGCGGGCTTACCGGCCCTACTGATCTTGGCGTTGCTGGCACCTGGACTTTGGTGCGGATGCCTCTGCCCGCTCGGCGCACTGCAGGATCTCTTGCGACTGCCGGCACGCGTCTGGTCGGTTCGCAAACAAAGCCATAAAAACACAGGCGCGCTGATCGGCCGCCGGGCATTCATCGGTCTGGGACTGGGCGCGGGGTACCGTTTGACGCTCCATCCGGCACACGCGAATAAGCCTTTGAGTTCCGTGCGTCCGCCCTCGCGCGAGACATCAGCACGTTTCACACGCCTGTGTGTGCGGTGCGGCGCATGTGTCCGCGCCTGTCCTTTTGATATCATACGCTTCGGTGGAACGGACGAAGGTTGGCACGGCATACTCGCGCCGGAATTATACTTTGACAACGGCTTTTGCGAGCCGTCTTGTACGGCTTGCGGCCAAGCCTGCCCCAGTGGCGCCATATCGCGCTTCACGGTTCGCGACAAATACCGCCGACCGCTGGGTATGGCGACGGTTGTTCACAACCGCTGCCTGTTGAGTGAAAGCCACGAATGCGGCACCTGCGTGGCATCGTGTCCTTACGAAGCGCTGGATTTGGATTGGGATCCGGTGGAGATGGTCAGCCGCGTCACGGTTGATAATAAAACCTGCACCGGCTGCGGCTGTTGCGAGTACGTCTGCCCCGCCACGCCCAAGGCCATCAGGGTCAGGCCCTTGCCGTGAATTATCACGCAACGCGACGTTCAGGGGTGTGTTTCACAATAGTTGGAAGGGCATCCAGAAGTCAGGAGTCAGAATGAGAGACAAAAAAATCACATTGGGAGGCAAAGCCTTGCGGTTTATCCATCAAGACCTTTGGGAAACGCGTCCGGCAGACCTGCCGTGGCCGCACCGTCACGGAGTTAACTTGCTACGACTGGGAACTTTGGTCGCCACCGGTTTCAAGCGCAGCAAGTGCTCGTTGCACGCCGCGTCACTGACCTTCTTTTCGCTGATGGCGCTGATACCGGTTCTGGCTCTGACACTGTCGATGGCGCGGGCTTTCGGCGGCGCGGAACTTGCCAAGGCACAGCTCAACCAACAACTGGACAACTGGATGATCCAGATGGAGCAGGCCGCCGAGGCTAAAGTCCGGGAGACTGGAATAAATGAACAAGATGAGCCGGCGCATCAAGAGCTAACCAAAACTTTTTCCACACAGGTCCGCGAGGTCGCTGACAAGCTTTTTGCTCAAATCGACCAGCTTGGTTTCGGGACGCTGGGCGGCATCGGCGCGGTCATGCTGCTGTGGACGGTCATCAGTGTGCTGGGCAAGGTCGAATCCAGTTTCAACGAGGTCTGGGGCGTTGAAAAGCCGCGACCGCTCGTGCGCAAATTCGCGGACTATCTGGCCGTCATCATGATCCTTCCGTTCCTGATCACGGCGGCCTCAACCGTGCCGGTGGCTTCCATGGTCACGGGTTTCATGGATCAGAACGTCGGCGGCACGGCCTCTGACGCTTTCCGCTCGCTGCTGAACAGCGGCTTGTTCAAGACCTCGGTGACGCTGGCCACCGGCACCCTGACCTTCGCTTTCCTGTTGGGCTTCATGCCGAACACATGCGTTAAGACCGTGCCCGCGCTTGTGGGCGGTTTTATCACGGTAGTGCTGTTCGCGGGCTGGCTTAAACTTTGCACCATGCTGCAAATCGGCATTGCCAAATACAGTGCGCTCTACGGCGGGTTCGCGGTTCTGCCGATACTGCTTATGTGGGTTTACGCAAGCTGGCAGATCATTCTGCTGGGATCGGAGATATCCTTCGCCCTGCAGAATCGTGACACGTATATGCTCGAAAAGAATTCGGCTCTCTCCAGCCCCCGCGCGCGCCTGTTGCTGGCCTTGGCACTTTGCGCGGAAACCGCACAACACGCAAAGGAAAAAGCAGGCGGCCCCTTCGCCGCTGAAAAGTTCGCACGTCAGCAAGGTATCTCAAACCGCTTCACCAAAAACATTCTGGAAGATCTGGTCAGACAGAATATTCTGGCAGAAGTCCACGGGCACCCCGGCGAGTTTCTGCTCTGCCGCTGCGGCAACACCTTGACCGTTGCCGATATCGCCAAGGCCATGCTGGACGACGGTGTGCCCTTGGCTTCGCTCGGCCTGAAGGAACCTTCGGCTGCAATAACTGATTTCAGCCTTAAGCTCGATGAGACAATCGAAAACGTTTTCGCCACGCCGCTGTCTGAAATCTGAGGCGGCGATCTGGCCTCATCCAGCCTATGGTTATTTGTTACGACTCAAGTTGTCAGGATGAGAGACCAAGCAAGATCAGTAAGTTGCGGGAGGTCTGTTCGCAAGCCATTCTGAATTCTGACTCCTGAATTCCGGGCATTTATCATTGTTTTTGCATCAAAGCTTCGAGGAATATCAACATCTTCTCCTGCGACCCCACGCTGTAACGGGCTGTCTGCGAGAAATCACCCACTCGGATTGTGATCGCGTCCGGCGGCAGGACGCTGAACATGTCCTCGTCTGTAACATCATCGCCAGCCGCCATAATGAAATCATACCGGTCTTTATTAACCAGCCGCATGGCCTCTGTGCCCTTATTCTGATTGGAAGATTTGATTTCCACCACCTTGTTGCCGCGCATTATATGCAGATCCAGCCGAGCGCACAAAGGCATCAGGGCGTTTATCAACTGTTTTTCACGCAGATCCGCCAGCCAGGCGTCGCTGTTGCGGTAATGCCAAACCAAAGCTGTCTGCTTCTTCTCAACACGTGATCCGGGTGTCTGGTTGGTGGTGCTCTCAATAACATCAAGGATATCCTGCGTCCAAACAGGAAAATTCTGGTGTACGCTGTGCCACACGCCGTTCTCTTTGTAGAACGCGCCGTGTTCCGCCGCCAGCAGTACCGGCAGATCGCCGAGCCATTTGTCAAGAGTTTCGCGGTCACGTCCACTGCAAACCGCTACTGTGTTACCGGGCACACGGCTCAAACGCCTGAGTATATCCAAGAGCCTTTCCCCGGGCACAGCTTGCTCCGGCTGCTGGCATAAAGGTGTGAGCGTGCCGTCATAATCCAAGATCAGCAGGCGTTTGTGCGCGGCAGCATAACGCTGTTTGAGTTCCCGCAGGTGCGTCTCTCCGATACGTGCTTCATGCAAAGCGGCGTTGCGTTCCCGTATGATATCCAGAGCCGCTATATAGTCCGCGGCCCACTTGTCGACATTCTGCCGGGCCAACAAGGACTGCATGCGCCGCAGCCTTGCCAATTGTTCGTCTTCCGGCATCAGCACGGCGGCGGCGATAGCGTCACCGATAGCTTCAATATCGTTAGGATTCACCAGCAAGGCATCGGTCAGCTCGATCGCCGCGCCAGCCCTCTCGCTGAGGATCAGCACCCCTGGTTTATCCCGCTTGGCCGCCACATACTCTTTAGCCACCAAATTCATGCCATCACGCAAAGGCATAACCAGCGCGATGTCAGCCACATGATATAGTGCCATCAAGCGATCTGGCGAAAAACTGCGGTAATAATAATGCACCGGCGTCCAGTTGGGTGTCGCATATGAGCCGTTAAGCTCGCCGATTGTCTGATCAATCTTCTTTTTCAGTTCCGCATACTCCGGCACCGTCGCGCGTGACGGCACCAGCAGCATCACCAGCGAAACTTTCTCCAATAACTCAGGATAACGTTCCAGCGCGGCGGCGAACCCCTTGAGCCTGTGCAGCACGCCCTTGCTGTAATCCAGACGATCAACCGAGAGCACAAGTTTCTGCACACCAAGCTGCCGCCGTAAAGTTTTGGAATGCGTCTGCACCTGTTGACGTTCAGGCGCCTGATTGTAAGATTTGAAATCAATCCCCATGGGGAAAGCGTTAACCTGCACCAGGCGGTCGCCGAACCGGATTTCATCCAGTTCGCAGTTAAGCCCCAAGGTGCGATAGGCCGCGCTGATGAAATGGCGCATGTAATCGTGCGTGTGGAAACCGATCAGATCCGCGCCAAGCAGACCGCGCAAGATCTCCGCGCGTTCCGGCAGAACGCGGAACAGCTCGTATGAAGGAAAAGGTATGTGGTGAAAATACCCGATGGAGATATCCGGCCTGGCCTCGCGCAACATGCCCGGCAGCAACATCAACTGGTAATCCTGAACCCACACCCGGTCGCCAGGCTGGATCAGATTTATAGCCGCGTCAAAAAATACGCGGTTCACCTCACGGTACGCCGCCAGCGATTTCTGATCATACTGGATATAAGTGAAAAAATAGTGGCACAAAGGCCAGATGATATTGTTGCAGTAGCCTTCGTAGTAATCATCAATCTGTTCCTGCGTCAGAAAAACCGGATGGAAGGAGTGGCGTGAAAGCAGCGCAGTGACATGCTCATGCTCTAATTCAGACTCGAAATGCGTTCCGGGCCAACCGATCCAGTGTATCTCAAAACCGGCGTGCAGAGACGCCAGTCCGGTCGCTAGACCGCCTTCGCTGCGCTTGAACACGACCTTGCCGGCGGAGCGTCCCAGTTTGATCGGCAGGCGGTTGGCGATAATAATCAGGCGCAATGCGCACCTCCTTTCGTTTTATGCTGGACCGGTTGATACCCGTGCAGGGCGTTTTGCGGCCTGCCCGCCACAGCCGGAATTGTTTCGCGTATGCCTCCCAGCAAGATCGCACAGTCGATCACAGCCAAATGCGAATAGCCTTGCGGAAAATTGCCCAGCAATTCTTTGGTTTTGAAATCCAGATCTTCACTGAAAAGCCCCAGATGGTTGGCGTAGCCCAGCAGGCGGTCGAACATGCGCTCGGCTTCCGCGCGCTCACCGATCTGCCAGAGAGCCTTGACCATCCAGAACGAGCAGACGGTGAAAGACGAAGTCGGCGTACCAAAGTCATCGTCGTTCTTGTAGCGGAACATCAGCCCGTCCTGCGAAAGCTCTTGGTAAATCTTCCGCACAGTGGAGATAAACTTTGGATCTTCCGGATCAATGAATCCGTACGATGCCATCAGCAATACCGACGCATCCAGATTATCGCTGCCGTAACGCTGCGTGAAAGCCTGGACATTCTCCGACCAGGCGTTGGTCATGATGTCAGCCCTGACACGCTCCCGTTCCCGCGCCCACGATACGGACTGCCCGGCTTGCCCCAACGCTTCAGCAATTTTTACGCCGCGATCCAGCGCGACCCAGCACAGCATTTTTGAGAAGGTGAAGTGCCCGGGATTCTTACGGTATTCCCAAATGCTTACATCCGGCAACCGCCAAGTCCGCATCACGGTGCGCATCAAACTGCGCGTGATGGTCCACAGACGCTCGCCTATAGGCTCCTCGATTTTAAAACTTTCCAAATAACACCAGGCGGTGTTTAACAGCACACCGTAGATGTCGTGCTGGAGTTGCGTGTAAGCCGCGTTGCCCACCCTCACCGGACGACTGTTCTTGTATCCAGCCAGCCACCCCAGCGTACGCTCAGTCAGGGTTTTGTTGCCCCGGATGCCGTACATGACCTGTATCTCATCGTCTTTATAGGGAACCACCCTCAAAACATACGAGAAGAAGTTTTTCGCCACGTTCAAGTGTCCCAGGCGCGTCAGCATGTTGAGCGTCATGGCCGCATCACGGATCCAGCAGAAACGGTAGTCCCAGTTGCGCTCCTCGCCGACCGCCTCGGGCAGCGATGTCGTGACCGCCGCCATGATCGCGCCGGTCTCTTGATAAGAGAGCAACTTGAGCACCAAAGCGCTGCGCCGAATCTCTTTCGACCAGTGGTCGAAAGGTGTCGTGCGGCCGACCCAGTCCATCCAGTAAACCTTGGTGCGCTCCACTTCCAACGCTATCCAGTCCAGATTTATAGATCGTATTTTCTGATGGTAGCTGAGAAGCAGGTATGCCTCCTCTCCAAGTGTGACGGGCAAACCTTCCAGCACGGCATCGTGCGGCAGATTCGTGTACAGATATAGCGATTCATACGCCCCGTTCTGCGCCATGCTTTTGATATAGCCGGGATGGCTGACGCTACGTGTCTCGTGACGCGCATAGCCGAGCTTGGGGCAATATCGCACTTTGAAAACCGGAGTGCCGTGCAGACACCTGATGTACCTCAACACCTCTGGTGGCGCATAGTATTGTTGGTTCTCTTTGTGACGCGGCATCAGATCCAGCAGCTCGAACCCTCCGGACGGGCTTTCATATACAGTACGCAAAACATTCGTGTTCAAAATATAACTCTGCGTTATCTTGTATGTTTCGTCTGTCTCTATTCCAAAATGACCTCCGCGCCCCTCGTCCAGCAGCGACGCGAACACCGACGAGGAATCAAAATCAGGCAGGCAACACCAGACGATGGTTCCCCGTCTATCCACCAGCGCCGCTGACTTACAGTTGCCTATCACTCCAAATTGCATGTAACCCCCAAAACAAATTTAACAAAACAAGCGGCTTGATTTCAATGTTTCATTCCCTTTTGCACGTTATCCCTCCTGAGGTGCGATGCAACTTTGCTGACTCGCATCCAGGATTCAAGAGCTAGGGTTCAGGGCTCTTGAAACCTACGGCGTGTTGCGCTTGATGAACTCCGCCATTTCATCGGTATATCGCTGCCAGCCGTTCTCCAGCGGAATCACATGGCCGATGTTAGGCAGCACATGAGTTTGCTTGGATCCGTTGCACTTTTCCAGCCAGCGCATGGCGGCTTCGGTATCGACCACCGCGTCATTTTCCGCCATGACAGCGAACAGCGGGCAGATCAAGGAAGGCGCCTTGTGACGCAGTTCGCGGACCAGTTTGAAAAGTCCGCCGTAAACCGCAAAAGCAATAAAGCGGTCACGCCGGTAGGTGAAAGCGGGATCATCGACCGCCACGCCTTCTGCGGAAAACGGCGACTCGAAGGTCGGCGAAAGACAGAGTGTCACGCGCGCGATGGCGAACCACGCGGCAGGCGTCAGCAAAGGCGCACGTTTTCGCGACACCTCTATCAACGGCGCCAAGACCGCAACGCCGTCAACCATGCCCAGCATCCTGACCGCCGCGTCCAACGCCAGCGCGCCGCCCATGGAGTGCCCGACGATCCATACATTGTTGTGCCCAGCCCGCAACTTGATCAGTTCGTCAGCAACGCACGTCCGCCAGATCCTCAATGACTGGCAGCGGGCCGTATCCGCCGGTTCGCCGCTGCCCGGCAGCCGCAGGGCGCGGCAGGTGAAACGGCCGCTCTCAGCCATGCGCATGGCCACACGCCGCCAGACATACGGCGTGTCGGCAAAGCCGTGGATGAACAGCAAGGCGACCGGCCCTTTGCCGACGCTGTAGGACATGGCACCGGCCAGCAGTCCGTCCTTTTCGCGCCTGACACGCTTTTCCCAGAAAAATCGCCGGGTGCCGACCCAGCCGGCGTGCAGCAGGTTCACGACCAGCCAGACGATCACAACCGAGACAGTAAATGCGAATGTGAAAATGACGCAACTCCTTGCTGTTCAACTACTGGATTCTGGATTCTTTGCGATTCAACAAAGTTGAAGCGCACCCATGCGCGTCAGTCGGTGATGTTGACGGCTTCGCCGGTACGCATCAGGATAAATATCTCTTCTATGTCGGAGTTACGGAAACGCACGGCACGCTCGTCCGGCGTCTGATTGAAAGCAACCTCGTCGCTGTTGCCATGCAGCGCCACTGCCCCAGAGCCGGGAGTGCCCCCGCTAGGGATCACCACCAGACCGCGTGTGCCGAACTCACCAGACGCAGTAACGCCTGAAGACAGCGTTGGCCCGTGAACATATCGGATCGGATTTTTTATACGGTTTCTTATCTCGTAGTTTCCTGACGGGAGCTGTTCAGACTTGCCGGGGCTGACCTCGTAACTCTTGAAAAACTGTCCGTTCAGTGTCAGCACTGCCTTTTTGGCGCGTTTAAAAATCGTCATCTCAAACACCGGATTCTGCAACACCCATATCTCACGTCCGATGCGCAAATTTTCTGGTCGGTCAATGCCGTTGACATGTAAAATGTAATCAATCGTGTTGCCGTAGCTCCGCGCCAACCGCCCGATGACATCGCCAGAAACTACCTTGTGGCGGGTTTTTTCAGGCATGCACCGGTTCCCGAAAATCATGGCGGTGTTCAATGCACCGATCTTGCGCTCCACAAAGGCGCGCACTTCGTCGGTATCCCGTCTTGTCAGTAAATGCAACAGAACCTGACGCGCGTTTGCCAGATCATCCGCGTTCTCATGTTCGGCCACCAGCTCCATCAACCGCTGCACCTCCGGCGGCAGTTTGCGCGGGGGTTGCGCCAGCGCGGCCTCGGTCGCGGAACGTGCCGCGTCACCGACACGGCGTTCAGCAACACCTTCACCGGATTTTTCAGCTGCCTCCCGAGCGCGTTTGGAAAAGAACCAGTGTTTCAACAAAGACGGTCGCTCGCGGTCAGGCTCGACTTCCGGCAGGCGGTAACTCACGCTGCCCAGCTCGTCTTCCCGATTGTTTTTGCGCTCGTCCCCGCCACATCCGCGAAAAAACAGAGCCGACATCAATACCAGCATGAGCACGACCAACGGGATCCAGAGCTTGCGTAAGCCCGAGCCCTGATTTTCGTTGTATTCTATACCGTATGTGCCGCGCTGTAATGACATTGCGTTCTCCCTGAAAAATATCTGCCGATCACATTATCTTCCAAAGTTACTGATCCGCTCCAGCATCTCCGCGACCGCCCGCTCCATACCCGCGAAAACAGCCCGGCAGACGATACTGTGCCCGATGTTAAGCGTGTCAAGCCCCGGAATCCGCAGGACCGATCCGACATTATCAAGACTCAAGCCATGTCCGGCATTGACCTGCAGGCCCAGCTCAAGCGCCCGTCGCGCGGCAATCAGCAGACGTTCGAGTTCAGCCGCCCGCTCCTGACCGGCCTGATTAGCGTATGCCCCTGTGTGCAGCTCTATGCAAGGCGCGCCAATTTCAGCGGAGGCTTCGACCTGGCATATTTCCGGATCGATGAACATGCTGACCGTGATGCCTGACTTGCGCATCTCCGCCACCACCGGCGCCAGACTCGCGCACTGTCCCGCAACATCCAGACCGCCTTCAGTAGTCAGCTCCTCACGGCGTTCCGGAACCATGCAGACCTCATCAGGTTTCACATCCAGAGCCACCGCCACGATGTCGGGATTGTTGGCCATCTCCAGATTCATGCGTGTCGTCAACGCCTCGCGCAGCGCGTAAACATCGGCATCCTGTATGTGCCGCCTGTCTTCGCGCAGGTGGATGGTGATTCCGTGGGCGCCAGCCTGCTCACAGAGCGCGGCCGCCTCCAAAACGCACGGATAGGCCGTGTGCCGAGCCTGGCGCAACGTGGCCACATGGTCGATATTGACTCCCAAACGAATCATCTACGCACCTCCCCAACTTTTTTCAAAATCCCAGGACTAATGCCCTAATAAACTTGTCCATTAAGTATAGCGCACCTTACTTTCCGCCGCAACGGAATGCTACCGCAAGCTGACCGCGCTTCAACAAAGGCGAATCGCACCCAAACACACACCACGCACCCCTGTAAGCTTGCTTTCAATCAGCAGGTGTGCAAATATTATTATTGAGCTTGGGGTTTGTTTCCCTTGCAACTAAAACAACTAATCGGAGTTTTCTAATGAAAAAGCTTGTCACACTCTCCTTGCTGTGCGCTAGTGCCGTTATTATGACCGGTTGCGGCGTGTTCCCGACGAAAGGCACCGTGCTGGCTCCTATCACCTTGGAGCATATCGCTTCCGACCCGGTTGTCGACAACAGCGTACGTCCTCTGAAACGCGGTGAGACCACCAGCGGCGGAATCATACTGTTCGGCACAGGCGACGCCACCATCGGAACAGCGATGCGCAACGGCGGAATCACCAAGGTCCATCATGTCGATTACAGCGTGATGAACATCCTGTTCCTTTACAGTGAAATCACCACGATCGTCTACGGGGAATAAAACCTAAAGGCAAAAAATTCACCACGAAGTTCACGAAGGCCGCGAAGGGATGATTGTTTCAACAAACAAACTTCGTGATCTTTGTGAACTTCGTGGTTTCTATTCCGCGACATTTAGTAACAGGGCAGGTCCGCTTCGCGCAAGGTTGCGGACAAGCCCTCCAGGACTCTCGTCAAAGCCGCACCGAATGCTTCGGCTGCGGCGTTTTTGTTTTCGGGATCGAACGTCTCGCGCGCCTCTCGCTCAGCATCGAAAAGCACTCGGAACTGAGGGCTTTGCTCGTCCAGCACCAGCAGGCGTAAACACAACACGGCGGCGGGCTCGTCACCAGCGTAATCCAAGTACAGCCCGCAAACCACGCCCTCAATGCCCAAATGAACGGAAGTGCCCGCACCCGCGTCATATACCGCCTGGAACAGACCGGCTGCTTCCAAGTAACGCGCGGCCTGCGACCTGATCAGCGCTTGCGGCGGAGCCAGCCAGCCGTTATAGAAATCTGCCGCGTATTCCCCTCCGGCGCGGCGCACGATAAACGCGCGCGAGTCATAAGGCGGCAGGGCGCGGAAGGCGCGTATTTTGGCAGCGGCAAAGCGCGGGGTCGTCGCCTCTGGCCGGACTGCCTGACCGGCCTCGGGCACGAAAGTCCGCCTGAGGGCCCGCGCCCGCCGCTGCACGGCCTTGCCGCCGAAGCACCCGCCAACAAGCACCGCTGTCACCATCATCCAAAAACACTGATTTTTCATATTTGCTCCTAATGCGGGCAGAGCCCGCAACCGACACCCCCTGCCGGCCGACTTCTGTTCACGGCCTTCGTGTTTCCGGCAACTGTTCCGGCGGTCGCCCGAAGAGCAGCGCCGCCGGGTTGTCGCCCAGCTCGCGCACCAGACGGTCAAGCCCCGCCGAAGCGCGTTTCAGACTGCCGACCAGATCTTCCAAGGCATCCTGCTGCACTAATATTGTACGGTTGAGCGTTTGCGAAGTCTGGCGCAAAGCCGTCACTGTTTCGGACACGTTGCCGCTGTTGTTGGAGACCACCATTTTCAGGGCATCCAACAGCTCTTCCGTTCGTACGACCGTGCCGGACAGCGACCGCGCCAACGGCATAATCTCGGTCTCGACACCCTCGGCTGAGCGCCGTACGCTGGCAACAGTGGCCGAAAACTCCGCCGGCAGCGCGGCCAGTTCCGGCGACTCAACAAGTTGCTTCAGCGCCCGGTTGGTGTCGCGTAGCTCGTGCATCATCAAGGTAGCTTCGCCGCTCAAAGCGGTGAGGTTAACGTTGTTGAGCTTGTTTTGCACCAGCGACAAGGTCGCCAGCAGCTCCGCACCCAGTTCCGGCAGATTAATCGCACTCAATTTCACATACACGTCATCAATTGCCTTCTTGATCGTGGTCATTGTGCTCAATGTCACAGGTATGTAGGGATGCCGCGGTTTCCAGGATATTTCAGCGACACCCGTCTGCTCTTTTTTATCCGGTTGCACGTAATCCATCTCGAGAAAGGCCAGACCGGTCACGCCGGACATGGCGACCTTGATACGTAGCCCTTGCTTCACCAGAGTTTCCAATACCGCCTTAGCATCATGCTCCCCCAACAGACTAAAACGTTCCGGATCAAGCGCCATAACCACCATGATCAGACGCGCGCCGGTATGTGTGAAGCTCTTGCCGCTCGGAATGCCGTATTCGCTATATACGAAGCCGATGCGTTTAACCTCGCCCACCGGCACGCCGCGGTATTTGACCGGCGACCCGATGTCCAGACCCGTGACCGACTCGGTGAAATAGGTTTCGGCCAACACCGCCCGCTTGTTGAAAACACGTGCGCCCGCGATGCCAATCACCAACAAAATCAGCGCGGCACCCGCCAAAACAAAAAATCCGATTTTCGCGTAATTCGCCCGATTCTCATTCATGTCTTACCCCGTCGTCTTCGCGGTTGAAAAACGCGCGCACCGCCGCGCATGGCGGATTATCGCGCAAATCTGACGGCCTGCCCTCGGCCAACATACTGCGACTCTGCTTGTCCAGCATGATGCAGCGGTCAGCTATGGCAAATATGCTCGCCAGCTCATGCGTCACCATCACCACCGTCACGCCCTGAAGATCGCGTATGCGCATGATCAGGCGGTCAAGCCCGGCCGAGGTCACGGGATCCAGTCCGGCCGAAGGCTCGTCCAGAAAAAGAATGGCCGGATCAAGAGCCATGGCGCGCGCTATGGCCGCACGCTTCTTCATGCCTCCGCTGATTTCAGCCGGAAAAAAAGAGGCGTGATCTTTAAGCCCCACCAGATCGAGCTTCATCTCTGCCAGCAAACAGCGCGCCGCGCGTGGCAGATCTGTGAAGGACTCAATCGGCAGGCTGACATTCTCGAGCAGGGTCATGGAACCAAACAGTGCGCCGCTCTGATACGCCATGCCGAAATGACGCAACGCGCGCGCTCGTACCGTTGTCGCGCCGCCGCTCACGGAGTCTCCCATCAACCTGATTTCGCCGGCCAGCGGCGGAGTGAGACCTACCATGTGCTTGAGCAAGGTGCTCTTGCCGGATCCTGAGCCGCCCAGAATCACGAATATCTCGCCGCGCCGCACGCTGAAAGAGATGTTCTCCAGAATCGGAGAGTCATATCCCGCGCAAACATTTTCAACAGTAATGACAATGTCGTCCGGCATAAGGTCAAATCCCCAGAATATAGAAAAGCACGGCAAAGACACCGTCAAAAACCGTGATCAGCACCAGACTGCCAACCACCGCGGCAGTGGCCGCACGGCCCACAGCGTCAGCCGAGCGGCTGGCGCGCAGTCCCTGCGAACACCCGACCAGCCCGACCAGCAGGCCGAAAACCGCCGCCTTGAAAAGTCCCAGCAGAATGTTGCTCAGTGGCGTAGAGTTGAAAACATGTTGCCAGTAGGTCGTGGCAGGGATGCCCGCCGACATCATCACCAAAACTCCTCCCAACAGACCGGAAAGTATCGTGAAAATCGTCAGAAACGGCATCACCAAAGTCGCCGCGATCACACGGGGCACAGCCAAAAAAACCACTGGCGGCAGTCCGAAGGTGACCAGCGCGTCAATCTCTTCGTTAACCTTCATGCTGCCCAGTTCCGCGGCAAAGGCCGAGCCCGACCGACCGGCCAGGATAATCGCGGTGATCAGCGCGCCAAGTTCACGGAAAAGGCCAATGGCGATCAGGTCGGCCACATAAACCTCCACGCCGAACTGACGGAATGAGGTGGCCGACATGAAAGCAAGGATGACCCCCAGCAGAAAGCCGATCAGCAAGGTTATCGGCAGGGCATCGACGCCGGCTCGCTCAAAGTGCAGCATGGTGTCGCGCAGGCGCAGACGGCCGGGACGCGCCAGCAGCGTGATGGCCGCAACCGTCATCTCACCCAAGAAAGCCAACTGCTCACGGATGTTCGCATAAATCGCTACCGCCGCCTGTCCGATCTGGACCAAGGTGCTGGTTTGGCGTGCTGCGGCATCAGCTTCTGCGTTATCCAGATATCTTTCCACATTGAAAAGCCGCAAAGTTCGCGCTACCACCCCATTGCGGTCGTGGCAGACGATAGAAAAACCCTGAACAATAGCACGGCGGTGAAGCTCCAAAATAAGCGCCTCGCCAGCCCCGGCGCAGGGTTTGGCATGATCCGCATCAACAACCAGCTTATCCTTTTCGCTCAAAAGCGCTATTTCAGGCATGGCCGCCTGCCATAGACGGGCGATATTATCCGATGTGCAATCTTCTGGCAGCGACAGATTCATAATTCGTACTTTGCATCTTAACAACGATTTAAAAAGGTTACACTTTGCGACCGAGCTTTTCAAGGGCGATTTTCCGTATCCGGAAGAGCTCCCCCTAAAAAAACAAAAATCCGCATTCTCGTGTTTGCACTGCGCAGCACAATCGAGTATAGTAAAGCATCAAATCACGGTTTTAAGCCTGAAATGAAAAGAGGCGCGAACCTATCAAAAAATGACGAGGTTACCATGAAAAAAATGATGCTGGGATTGGCGTTGGCGGGCTTGATGATCAGCGGGGCCACTGCGGCTGAAAGAGTCAGATGGCCTGTCTGGTTTGCGTTTAATGACGTTGAGGATATCGATGTGGTCGGGTTGCGCCTGACGCTGCCCTCTGGGTATTGTGAGCAGGTGACGGGCATGGACCTCGGTCTGATCGGTCGTTCACAGTACTTCAACGGCATCCAGGTCAATATTTTGCGTAACGACGTCAAGGACGCGTTGGCCGGTTTTCAGATCGGCTGCTATAACTCGGCCGGCCTTGGCGACATGATGGGCCTGCAGGCGGGTTTATGGAACGAGGCCAAAACCATGTACGGTCTCCAGGCCGGACTGGTCAACTTGGCCGATTACGCCGAGGGTTTTCAGGTCGGCATTATCAACCGGTCTGAAGACATGTACGGGTTCCAGATCGGCCTGATCAATGTCATCCGCGGCAGCGAGGTCCCCTTCTGCCCGATTATAAATATCGGCTTCTAAACAGCGGCCGGCTGATGATGAAACACAAAGTCAGGCCGCTCGGCTGGCTTTGTGTTTTAAATTTCCACCCTCCTTCTCTCCTCACAGCCTTTCCCCCTCACAGCCTTTCTTAAAGGAGCGCTCATGCTGATCAAACCTTTCGCCGCCTTGCGTCCAGTTACCGAAAAAGCGCGGTCTGTCGCGGCCGTGCCTTATGATGTGGTGGACACCGCCGAAGCCCGGGTTTTGGCCGCCGGCAATCCCGACAGTTTTCTGCACGTCACCCGCCCGGAGATCGACCTGCCGGACGGCACCGACATTCACGGCGACGCGGTCTACGCCAAGGGCGCTCAGGCCCTCGCCGACCTGCGCGAGCGCGGCATTCTGGCACAGGAGCAGTCTGAAGGCTTCTACCTTTACCGCCAGATCATGGGCGGCCACAGCCAGACCGGCGTAGTGGCCTGTTGCCATATCGACGATTACGCCCGCGACATCATCCGAAAACACGAGAAGACCCGCAAAGACAAAGAAGACGACCGCACCCGCCACTGCACGGAACTCAAGGCCAACACCGGCCCGGTCTTCCTTACTTACCGCGACGATGCCACACTGAAGAGTCTGATCAAAAGTGTCGAGCAGACAATGCCGCTTTACGATTTCACCGCGCCGGACGGCGTACGGCATACCGTGTGGCGCTCGGCAGACAATAACGCCTCGTGGTCCGCGGCGTTCAGTCAGGTGCCGCTGGCCTATGTCGCGGACGGACACCACCGTGCAGCCGCCGCTTGCCGAACCGGACAGAATATGCGCGCGGCCGATTCAGACCACACCGGCAATGAAGAATACAACTGGTTCTTGGCTGTTTTATTTCCGGCCGACAGCCTGAGCATAATGCCCTACAACCGCTGCGTGGCAGATCTTAACGGCATGTCGCCGGATGCTTTCATGGCAAAGGTCCAGACGGTCTTCAAAACTGTTCCGGTCGAGGGCGCCGAGCCGTCAGGGGCACGCGAAGTGCGCATGTACCTGTCCGGCCGCTGGTACAGCCTGTCTTGGAAAGAGTTCGATGCCGACCCGGTCGGGCGCCTGGATGTCAGCGTACTGCAAGACCGTCTGCTCGCGCCGCTTTTGGGCATTGACGATCCGCGCACTAATACCCGTATCTCTTTTATCGGCGGCATCCGCGGAACGGCAGAACTGGAAAAGCGGGTCAATGGCGGCACAGACGCTGTGGCCTTTTCTATGTGTCCGGTTACCGTGGAACAGATGATGGATATCGCCGACGCCGACCAGATCATGCCGCCCAAGAGCACCTGGTTCGAGCCTAAGCTGCGCTCCGGCCTGCTTGTCCACACGCTGAAGTGAGCAGTCATGTTGTGAGACGGGAGATTAGCGACTTCTTTTCCGTTTACGCCGGACGAAATCCGTTATGCGCGCCAGGGTCTCGGCTCCCAGGAAATGCTCCATGCTGCAGGCGTCTTTTTCAGCGGCGTCTTCCGTCACACCCAGTAAAATCAAGAATTCTTTGAGCAGGTTGTGACGTCCAAGTATCAGGCTCGCGGCTTCCACACCCTCGCCGGTAAGTTCCAGCTTGCCGTAAGGCTCCTGCGTGACATAACCGCACCGCTTGAGTTCCAGAACAGCTTTGGTGACCGAGGGCATCTTGACGTGCAGCGACAACGCCACATCGCTCACACGGGCATGGTCGTTGGCCTGCACCAACATGTAAATAGTCTCTAAATAGTCCTCGAGGCTGTTGGTCACCTTGCAACTCCGTCATTTTTTCTTTTCAAGACCGTTCTCGTTGATTATGCGCTGCAATTCAGCGCGCAGTTTGCACTCTTCCGAGAACACCTTGTTGCGCACCAGAACGTTGCACTCGTTGCGCACGGCTATAATGTCGCCTTTGCGGTCTTGTGTCTGCTGAGCGTTGAGCCGGGCCAGTTCCTGCAGGTAAGCGTCCCCCAACTGCAACGCGATATGCATGTACTCGTCGGCCTTGTCATACGAGATGACCTCCAACATACTGCTCAGAGCGGCGCGCTTGTTCTGGTCTCCGGGATTAGCCGCATCGAAGAGCTTGGCGGCCGTCTCCTTGCGCAGTGCCATGACATCCGCCTCGCTCGCAGCCGGCCCGCCGTGGGTCGTGTTGGCATACCGCGAAGGTATCTCGCGGATCCATATGTTGCGGAAACGGATGGGGTTCCCGTGATCCTGCAACGACAGCGGCAGCTTTGACGGATAAGGCGCGAGCGGCCGGCGCTGGCGGTGCGTCGTCAAACCCTCGAGTTCCCAATGATCCTGCGCCAGAACCCCGTTGTGCAGAACCGTCACGGTGCCGGGATGTTTCAGGGTCTCACCCTCCCAGATCGGCTGGTGAAAAATTATGTCGTACGTCTGCCACTCGCCGGGCTTGCGGCAGGCGTTGACCAGTGGCGGATTCTCGGCGTAGACCGAGGCGGCCTGACCGTCCGGATAGGCATCGCTTTCGTAAGAGTCAAGTATCTGAACCTCATGCATGCCCATCAGGAACACGCCGCTGTTGCCGCGTCCCTGGGCATTGCCTTTGACCACTGACGGCGAAGCCCATTCTAAATGCAGTTGGCAATCTCCGAAAGCCTGTCGGCTGCGTATCTCGCCGGTCTTAGGTACCACCTCCATGGCTCCGTCAACGATACGCCATTTGCAGGGCGCGCCATCTTTGGACACCCAGGCGTCCATCGAAGTTCCGTCAAAGAGCACAATCACGTCCGACGGCGGCTGTCCCGGCTCGGCCTTGACAACCGGAGGCCGCGGACGGTTCAAATCATGTACCGCCCACGCGTGCCTGGTATCCGGAGTGTCGCCGTAAACTCCCGCCCGAACCGCATAAGCCGCCATGCCAGTTGCCAAAACAACCATCAAGCTCTTATTGTAACTCATCGCTAAAACTCCCCGTTTACTCTATAATTCAAAAC
>CAZKZI010000004.1:0-46442 GCA_964557205.1 uncultured Lentisphaeraceae bacterium | reverse complement strand
CCTATGCGCCATGATGACCCGCTTTTAGAAGCATTTACTTTGACAGGTGACCCACAAAATGGGCACTTCCTCATTCTTCGTCTTTCTCGGAACACACACGCCAAGGCTCAGGCGCGGCTTCCGCCAATAAGTGAATGAGCGATCTCTCCAGCTCATCACATGATGATGCGCGATGATCTTAACCGATCAATTTCTTTTTTAATGTAGCGAGTTTACCGTGCCCGCGCAAGACGATTGGGTGAACGTTTCATAATAGTTGAAGCACACGCAGAATTCAGATTGCTTCTTATGATGCCTTGTGCTATTAAAAAATCAATCAACTCGACGGGGGAAGTGCGATGCGAAAGATGATGATTGCGGCGACGTTCTTAATGGCGGTCTGTTTGATGCCGGCCGAGGCTCGGCAGGTTGCTGCCCAGGCATGGCAAGCCCACACCGAGACGATCAAACTGATGCCCGGCCTGACGCGTTTCTACTCGTTCAAGAATAATCTGGAAACCCAGCCGGACATGGCTGGATCGCCCTACGAGATGAAATTCAAGGTCGGCGGCAAAACCACCGTTTTGCAGTGCGAAACCGGGCGTGTTGCGGGCATGACGGCAGTCTTGTTGGACAGCGAGAGCTTCACGACCGACGCCTTGGAATTCACTGCAAATGCATTCACGGGCGCACTCTGGCTGCGCCCACGCGGCATGGGCGCACAAACCGGCAACAGCGGCCGGGCCAACGGCATGATCGTCTGTAATGGCAGCGGCTATTACGACGGCTGGCGTATGGCTGTTGACAACTGGTCGACCCGTCAGCCCGCGATCGAGATCGGCGGAACAAACGGGGCGTTCTCCGTGCGCGCCACCGACATTCTTAACGCCGGTTTATGGAACCATCTGGCTGCCACCTGGGACGGCTCTTTCCTCCGAATTTACATCAACGGCATGCTGTCAACCGCAAAAGCTTACGAAGGCGGTTTCACACAGCCCAAAAGTCCCCTGCGACTTGGCTTCGCGGATCACGGCGTAGGGTCATTAAGGATGGCCGTCGATGAACTGGTCACGTTTGGCCGGGCCCTGCCGCCGGATGAAATCGCAGCCTTGTCTATGCCCGGAGTGCCGTTGAACACCACGTTGCGCGCGATCATAAACGAAATGCAGTCAGCGCGACTGCTGACGGACAAAGGCGCAAAGGCTCGCAAGTGCTTGCAGAGCCTTGTAATCCATCCGGATGCCCCACCCGCCTGGCGGAACTGGGCAGCTTTGTCGGCCGTCGGCCTGGACACCAAGCCCGCACTTAAAAACGCTGACATCCAGACATGCACAGCGCTCTTTCAAAACCATGACGTTCTTGAACATCTGCGCGGACATGCCGTCGGGTTTCTAATCAAAGCGGCCAAAGAAGGCGGAACCCTTTGCAGCTTTGTGCTGGAACGCATACCCGAGCATATTGAAATGGATGCGGAGGAACAGCGTTTCTTCGGACTGGCCTTGGCGGAAGCCTACCTCCGCGAGGATAAATGCGACATGGCTGTTAACGTATTTAACCGACTGCTTGAATTCGACGGAGAGCCGCAGGGCGAAGCGGCGGTGCGAATGCGGTTTGCCCACGCGCTATGCGCGGCAAACCGTTTGGCAGACGCACGCGCGCAAGCCGCCATAATACGCGATAACCCGCTTCTGCAGCCGCACACACGCTGCATGGCCGCTTTGTTTCTGGCAAACATGTGGGTGCGCGACAACGACCCTGACGGCGCACTGAAGGCCTTGCGTTCAGCCGCGGCCATAACCAACACCCCGGCCCACTTGCGCGCGGAGGCTGAACAGCGTGCTTTGGAGTGTGTCGCCCGCGCCGGCGGCAAGCCGGCTTATGATCCCGAAGCCAGCCGCCAGCGACTGAGGATTCCGCCTGATCCGGCTGTGGTTTATTTCGTCGCGCCAAATGGCAAAGATAATAACGACGGATCGTTAGAAAGTCCTTTCGCAACGCTTGAACGGGCACGCGACGCTATCCGTGCGCAAAAGACCCGTGGCACACTTCCCGTAGGCAGCGCGGCCGTGTACCTGCGCGGCGGCGTGTACGATGTCAAAAAAACCTTCACGCTGACCGATATCGACTCCGGAAACTTCGGAGCACCTGTCGTGTACCGCGCGTGGAATAGCGAGAAGCCAGTGCTGGACGGCGGTTTCAGAGTCAGAGGGTTCAGGAAGCTCAAGAACCCTGCCACCCTTAAACGTTTGCCGCCTTCTGCAAGAGGCAAGGTTTACGCTGCTGATGTCAAGGCTCAGGGCTACGACGTGTCATCAGCGCCTAAGGGTTACGGCTTCGGAATCATGAACCAAATTGTCAGGGAACTCTATCAGGACGGCATCCCGCTGCAGCCCGCGCGCTGGCCGAATACCGGCACAATAATGACCGGCAGCGTCACCGACCCCACCAACCTGACCTTCGAATGCTCCGGCAAGCGCATAAGCGGATGGGGACAGGCCAAGGACATGCTGGCCAGCGGCCACTGGTGCCACCTGTGGGCCCACTGCACCGTCCCGGCCGTGGCTGACACTGCGACGGGCACCTTGACTCTCAAGGAAAAGCCGGGTAATTACGGAATTAAGGCTGACCGACCTTTCTATGTGCTGAATCTTCTGGAAGAACTGGATTCTCCCGGTGAATGGTTTTTAGACCGCGACAGCGGCATTTTATACGTGTGGCCTTTGAAACACCCCTGGTTCAGCGAGATAACGCTATCCCGTTTTCACCAGCCTTTCATCATAGCCTCCGGTACGCGTGAACTGATGATCCACGGCCTGACTTTGCAAAATGGCCAACAGCACGGCATAACGCTGGAGCGTTGCGTCAACACTGTTGTCTCCGGCAATGTCATACGCCGTTTCGGAGGCACCGCCTTGTCCGCCCTGCAGAGTGCCAACCTGCGGGTCTACGGCAACATCATGCACACTCTCGGCCATACCGGCATACGCGTCAGCGGCGGCAACCGCAAGAATCTCACATCCGGACAGATGGTCATCGAAAACAACAACATCAACCGTTTCGGACGCTGCTCACGGACCTATAACCCGGCCCTGCATTTCGAAGGTTGCGGCGCCCGCGTGGCCCACAACCATTTTCACAGGGGACCATCCAGTGCCATGATCATCGGCGGCAACGATCACCTCGTCGAGTATAATCTTGTCGAGCGTGTCGTGCGGGAATCGGACGACCAGGGCGGCATTGACATGTATGGCGACCCTTCATATCGCGGAGTGGTGATCCGCTTCAACCACTGGCGCGACATAGGAGGAGGAGACCACACGCCTTGCGGACAGGCAGCCATCCGCTTTGACGACGCCATCAGCGGCATGCTGGTTTACGGCAATCTTTTCGAGCGGACCTCCAACGGCAATTTCGGGGCGGTGCAGATACACGGCGGTCACCACAATACAATCGATAACAATCTTTTTGTGGATTGCCGCCACGGCATAAGTTTTTCTCCTTGGGGACAAAACCGGTGGGAACAGTATTTAAAGAGTGAGAGAGTCGCTTATATGACGCTCACAAACGTGAACGTCCGATTGCCGCCCTACAGTAAACGTTATCCTGAATTGGCCCATTTGGCCAGCAAAGCCGATATTAACAGCGTATGGCGCAACCTGTTTGTCGGAGTTGAAAACGTGCTGCATAAAAACCCCCAGAACACCGATGCCTGGGACAACCAGACCTTTGATGAATTGCCCGACATCGAAGCGATCACCTTGAACTCAGCTTTCCAACCGCTGCGCCTTGAAGCGATCGGGCTTTATGCCGACCCCATGCGCGCCTCTGAGTGAAAGCCGCCCTTTGCCGGTCACATGCCGACTTCCAAATGGTTCTTGCGGTATTTGCCCGGCGATATGCCGACAATCTTTTTGAACGTGCGTGTAAAGTGACTGTGATCGTAGAACCCGGTCTCGCACGCGATGTCCGCGATGGTCCGGTCAGTGTTCTCCAGCATGGTTCGCGCTGCGGCGATGCGTACTCTCAAAAGATATTCAATAGGCGTGGTCCCGAATATCCGGTTGAAACGTCGTTCGAACTGGCTCTGTGACACACCCGCCAGCTTCGCCAGCCGCTTGATGTCGAGACTCTCACCGTAATGCGAATGTATCTGGTCCATGACTTCGGAAAAACGCCCATGCCAGCGCGGAGTGTCACGCAGCTCGTCAATAATGCGGTAGAAACCTACCACCCCTATCGGCTTGCCCTTCTTATCGTAAACAGCAAATTTGCTGTGTACCATGAGACGGTCAGAATGTTCCGGCGCAGGCGCGATCTCGTTAATGACCGGCACTCCGCTCTGCATGACCGACTGGTCTCCACGCACATAAAAATCGGCGCGGTCTTTTGAGAAGAAATCGTAATCCGTTTTGCCAATGGTTTCGATTTCGTTGTTCGCGTTGCAGAACTCGCAAGCTCGCAAGTTGTTCAGCATGAAACGTCCTCCGCTGTCCTTCATGAAGAAACTCACGTCAGGCAAAAGGTCAATCAGAAGGTGGAAAGGTGTCAGGTTGCCTATTTGCGAAAGAAACTGTTTCTGCATTGTTTTCGGTTTCATGCGGATAGTATACACATCTTGCGCAACGTTTTACAAGAAGGCGCCGAGAATCACAACACGGTGACGGTAAGACCATTTTGGTCGATGTCAAAGTCGAAGAACCGCGCGTAGGAATTTAACGGCTTAGCCTCAAAAACACGCCGTATGCGCTCCGCGTCAGCCGCGCTCTTTGCGATCATAAAAATGAACCCGCCGCCGCCGGCGCCGGGCAGCAAAGCTGCCTGTGTGTAAGGTTTAGCAGTTTTCAGCAGCGCTTCTATCAGCGGATTGGTTGAACCCGGGTCGATCCGTTTTTTCAGTTCCCAGTAGCGGTCTATGCCCCGCGCGAAACCATCTATGTCACGAGCGTCCAGAGCCTCCTTGGTTTGTAGCGCTGAAACCTTGAGTTCCTCCAGTGTCCGCAGAATCAGCGGGTCGCGCGCAAGATAAGACGCGACGACATTATGCAGAATGTTTCGCGCCATGCGTTTCTGTCCGGTGAAATACAACAGACTGCGGCGTTTCAGCTCACTACCTTCAGTCATGTCAAACACCGTCCAGCGCAAAGACACCGTCTGGTCTTGTCCCGGCTGGGTCTGGATCAGTTTGACACCAGGCATGATGCCCCCGGCCTGGTCCTGCCAACCGCCGCCGGTACACATGCGCTGTTCCAGAATCGAGGCCATGCGTATCAGCCGGTCGGCGTTGAAAGGCACACCGAGCACACGGTCAAGGCAGGCGATCACCGCCGCGCCCAAAATTGAACTGGTGCCCATGCCTGAACCTTTTGGCAGCGCCGAAAAAATGGTCAAGTCCAGCCCCCCGCCCAGCACACGCAGCCACTGGGACAATGGTGCAGAAGCGCGTGAGGGTCCGATGCCTGCCAAGATCAAAGCTGCCTTTGCCAGAGCCGACCAGTCATGCGGATCGCGGTGGTCAAGCAACTCGGCCGTGGTCCTGATCTCTTTGCGTTCACCCAAGTCAATGCTCGACAGCCTGATACAGCCACAAGTGTTCAACTTGGCCATAACTTGGATCGGATAAAGTCCGTTTAGGGTCACTGCCGCGTTCAGCACCGTGCCGCCTCGTTCCGTGCATATCGGCGGCGTGTCCGACCAGCCGCCATCGAAGTCAATCCGCACGGGGGTGGTCACCCAAACCACCTGATCGTGCAGAATGGCGGATTTACGTGGCCTGTCATGCGGCTCGAAACTCATCGCCACAGCCTCGGCCACTGCGGCGAACGCACCGGTCAACGCATCCTGACTGTCTTTGCCGACGCTTTTGAACTTTGACTGTATCATAGCCATCAAACGCAAAACGCGCGCCCGCAATAGCGGCTGGCGCAGCGCCTCGTCTTCCAAAAGTCCGGTAAGGCGGCGCAATGTCTTGACCGCGTCTTGCCTGCTTTTGATGTCTTCACAGACCAAACGCGACGGCAAAGTGTCATCCGCCACAATGCGTTCCGCCACCTTAAACAGGTTGACCTGGCGGCGAATCTCCTGGCGCAGCGCCAAAAGCCTGTTGTGATCAACCATGGGCACCAGATCCGCCATGCTGTAGCGCCGCCCGCGCCCGCCCGCAGCAAAACCCGCACCCCGAGCCAGCGCCACAGCCTCCCCAACCACCTCATCAATCGGTCCGACACGCCACAACCGCGCGCGCCACATCCCGTGCTCCGCGTCACCCCTCCACAACCGCGTGGGACTGATCCTGTTGCTTGCGAGCCACTCCTTGACCGGCGCGTTGAGGAACAGGCAAGGCTTATCACCGCCGAAAGGCGTCTTGAAATCATCATCCAAGCCATAAGCTACCGCAGCCCAACCGTTTTTGCCGACCGGCAGGCAGACCATTCCCAAGCATTTTTCCAGACGCACCGGCACTGTCGCCTCCGGCGGCAGGCCGGTCAAAATGTTTTTTCCCTTCAACTCCACCTTGCGGCAACGGTCAGCGTGAACACCTTCAATCAGGGCATTCACGGCTTTCACAGGACACTTGACGTAAGAGTTGAAGATGAAGGCGCTGTTGCCGTCACCGGCCACACTTGCACCGCTGCCGTTGGCGAAACAATACTGCCGCGCCGTGCGGGAGAGGCTGGAAAACCCCGTCAAAAGCTCGCGACTGCTGCCAATATGGAAAAAATCGCAATAAGGAACAATGTTGACCTGAAACGGAATGTCGCGCACTGCCCGATAGAACCGCCGCATCCGTCGCTTGTGGCCGCTGTCCGATCCTCGCGTCGCGGATACCCTATCGACAAAACGCTGTTCGTTGAAACGCGGTGCCAAAGCCATTGTCAGCTCTTCATAAAGATCCATCGCCGGACACTGGCCTTTTGCCATTTCTCCCAAAACTCCTCCGGTGTCGCGGCCACCGGCCAGCGCGGCCGCATCCAAAAGCCTGACACATGTGGCGGGATCGAAGCTGAGCAGGCCGGTGTCAACCGCAACATGCCCGAACGGGTCAGCCGCCCCGCACCGTCGCACCTCGGCTTCCGACGGCTTCTGAAGAAAATCCGCCACCTTCAGACACTCGGTGCGCAGAGGGCTGCCAGTGAACGCCTCGGGCACATACACGCCGTGGCGTGAACCGCGCTCGGCCGACCCGAAATAGGCCACCCCGGTCACGCCAGGTCGCGACAGATCGACGGAAGCGTAGTCAAAGGTCAACAGCACGTCACCCGAGGTCACCAGCACATGGCCGTGATCAGGCGCCGGCATCTCTTGCAGCGTTTTCAGAATCAAATCGAAAAGCGCCACCGGCACCCCGTCTGCCACTACGGCAGGCACAGGCGTGAACACCTTGCCCTGCGCCGCGTAGGCTGGCGTTCGCCTGCTGTCGCCGCCCGAGTGACAAATCAATATGCGACGCCCTTCGAAGACGTTTGGGGAGGCGGTTCGATCCGATCGGACGGAGAGCTTGCAACGCAACTTTTCCAATACGTTCAGAGTAGCGCCAAGCGAGCCTACGCGCCTGCCGCCTGGATCGGCGACCACTTCAAAACATGTGGCCGGGGCGAGCAGGCCGATGCTGCGCCGCCAAGCCAATTGCTCGCGGTAACCTTTGGCCTGGGCTTCGTTCGCCGCTGTCACAACCAATATGTCAAATGGTGTCATGACGTAAATTTATCAAGTTAACCGGAAATGCGTCAACATTTTCCCTTTTGCTGCTATCTTCCGGGTGCGGTTCACCTTTGTTGACTCGCAGAAGAACAAGGGTTCGGAGTTCGCGGTTCATAATTTGCGTACCACGGCTTTTTGTCGGGTTTCCCTGAGAATTTGTGATGCCCCTCGTCCGGACGAGGATCACGGCTGCGCGGGGCGGGGCGGCTTGGCCGGGGTGAAATAGCGTCGATAAGTATTGCCGAAGTAGTAGATATCGAAAACCGGATCGGTTTGCGTCTCATCCTCCGCGACCTGCTGGATCGCCTGCTCCCAAAGCGCGTTGGCCTCTTTCTGGTTGCCTCCGGCCTTGGCCTGCACCGCCTCGGCAATCTTCACGGCTAACCCCGCATGCAGCGACAGGTATTTCCACGACTGGCGGTGTGCCGGAGCGCCGACGGACAGATGCCCCTCGATGACCGGCAGGAAGGCGGCCACTACCCGAGGAACCGCTGCCAGCTTTGCCAACGCCGCCGTTTTGTCCCCGTCTTTTGCGAACAACGCGCCGCTGTTCAGAAAAAGCGGCTCAAACAGCCGCGAAAGCGTGACAGCATATTCGCGGGCCTGCTCCGCGCCCTCGCCGAACGCGCCGGCGAAATACTCTCGGGCCAGCGCGTCGGTGTCGGCCTTCGGTTTCCAGAGCAGCCGCGCGTGGAGGTACTTCGGGTAACCGTGCGGGAACGAGCCGCGGACATTCTGGCAGCTCACGAACCCCTGCATCCCCATTTGCGGCAGCCGGCGGATGTCTTCGGCCATCACCTCGGTGAAGCCGATGTATCCGGGGTCAAAATAGTGATGCCAGACCATGTGATAATCGAAGACGAACGCTTCCCTCGAGAACACCTTCTGCCAACTCCGCAGGACATTCATGCTGGCGTGCTCGTCGGTTGGCTGTTTGTTTTGATTGAGCCGGTAGGGCGGCAGCCCTTCGCCGGTGGCGGTGAGGTCGTAGGGTTTGTTGTACGGCCGCGAGATCGGCGCGAACATCTGCGTGAATCGTCCGGGATTGTTGATCCGCTGCTTCTCGGGCGGCCAGAGGAGGTCTTGGTAGATCAGGAATACGATGGTCGTGGGGATGTCGCGCCGAGAAAGCTCGGCGTCGATCCCGTTGAGGATCTCGATGTAGAAATCGCTCAGCCGCATGTCGCGGCAGAGCGGGCATTCGCATGTTTTGTTCATAGCGTCGTCGGTCCAGACGTGGAGGTAGTCCACTTCCGGATGTTGTTCCGCGTAGTCTGCGACGCCCCGCACGAGTCGGCGCCGGACCTCCGGGTTCCCGTAGCAGAGGTCGGTGAAGGTCGGGCCGCGGCTCAGGTCGCGCCGCCCGTTGACCATCGCCAGCATCCACTCTTTGCCCTGCGGCACGGCGGGTCTTGCCCAGTGGTCGGATTCCGACTCCGGCAGCCCGAGCACCTTCGCCGTCCAGCCGTGCCCGGCAGCATGGTAGAACATCCCCCTACGCTTGATCTCGCGGACGCTCAATTCATGACAGGCGCGAATCTCCTCGTCAGAGCGCGGTTCAGGGTTCTTAAAACTGGGATACTCCCGGTTGTAATAATTGTTGTAGAGGCCACGGGGCAGGAAAAACTCAGAAAAGAAGGTGTTCAACCCGACCTTTGGTGCCCAGGCAATTCTGTCCAGCAGGTGGTCAAACGAGTAGGCGCCGCAGTTGTTGTTGCCGCGGAACCGGTAGAAGGCCTTGTCGTCCACCTGTGCCGAGAGGTCGTTCACGGGACGGGAGGGAACGTAATCGCCGTCCTTGCCCGGTCGGATCCATCGGCACCCGCAGGCCTCGAGGAAGCGGTAGGCTGCGAACAGGACGCTCCGCGGGTTGGAACCGGCAATCACGCCTTTGGAGCCCCGCACGTCGATGTGGATGGCATCGTCACGGCGGGGATCGGCAAGTCCCTTGATGGACACCCCCAGATCGCCCGAGAGACCCAACTCGATCGCGGCACCGCCCGGCGGCAGGGCACTCACGACCTCCGCGGCCCCGGGGTCCCCCGCCATTTGACCCAGGTAGCGGGCCAACTCCTCCGCCGCGAGGTCAACTGCCGGGTGTTGGCTCCGCACCCGGATCACCACCGGCTTAACGTTTTCCTTGCGAACAGGATTGTCAGCATCTGCCAGCAAAGGCAGGAAGCTCAGAATCGAAAGCGTAACAATGGTTTTCAGACTATGTTTATACGGAACATTCATCATGAATCTCCTGTTTTTCTCTGACACGAAAACCCGGGAAGCGGGTGCCGCTATCCCGGAACCTTGGAAAGGTCGCCGCAAACCGTGATTCCGCCGTCGGCGACGATAACTGAACCGTTGAGATAGGTCGATTCATCGGAAGCCAAGAACAATGCGACCTTTGCGATCTCCTCCGGCGTTCCGTAGCGGCGTAAGGGTGTGCGCAGATTCAGAAACGCCCTCTCGTCAAACAGGTCCGATCCATCGGAGGGATTGCTTTCTTTCACCATCGGAGTCATGATCGCCGCAGGCGCAATGCAGTTGACCCGGATGCCGTAACGGCCGTATTCAACCGCCATCGATTTGGTCAGTTGAACCGTGGCGCCCTTCGTCGCCGTATAGGCGTCGCAATTCGGAATGCCGATGACTCCCGCGCTAGAAGCGGTATTGATGATCGAGCCGCCTTTTTTCATCATCAAGGGAATCCCGTATTTGCAGAACAGATAGATGCTCCGCAGGTTGATCGCTATCACTTTTTCCCAGACGTCTTCTTCAATCTCCGTGACACGTCCGTCGAGTTTTGCCAGATAAACGGAGGCGTTGTTGTAAATCACGTCGAGTGCGCCGAGTCTGTTTTTGCAGAAATCGATAACGGAGCGGACATCGTCGCCTTGAGAGACGTCGCAACGGCGAAAGATGCAGGTTCCCCCGTTTGCCGTGATCTTCGTCTGAAGGCTCATGCCAGCCTTTTCATCGAGATCGGCAATGACCACGCTCGCGCCTTCCCCGGCGAAGATTTCCGAAGCGGCACCGCCGATGCCGCCAGCCCCGCCTGTAATGATCACGATTTTGTTTTCAAGTCTTTTCATTATTCACACCGGACGATTTTTTTCACCGCCTCGACAATGTGATTGACGCCCAGCCCATACTGGTCGCGCAGCCAGTGCTGGCTGCCGATCAAGGTTACGTTGACATCCGGCAGCGCGAGACGTTTGAAGGGCACGTTGCCGCAGTTGGCATCCATCAGCACTTCGGCGACCGCGCTGCCGAAACCTCCGCAGAGGTTATGCTCCTCTACGGTTACGATCGCGCCGGTCTCTTGGGCCGCGCCGATGATGGCGTCACGGTCGATCGGCTTGATCGTGGGCATACTGACCAGCCGGCAGTTGACACCCTCTTTTTCGAGCTGTTCGACAGCGTGCTTGGCATTGATGCCGACGGTGCCAGTAAAGAAGACGGTCGCGTCGGTGCCGGGTTTCACGGTGATCGCCTTGCCGATCCGGAAATCGACCGGCCCGGAATGGATATCCTGCTCACCTTTGTAGCCGCAGCGGAAGTAGACCGGCCCATTGTAGGCCATCATCGCATGAGTCGCCGCCCGAGCCTCCAGAATGTCGCAGGGCGCGAGCACCACGAGATTCGGCAGCGCGCGCATGATCGCGATATCCTCGGTCGAATGGTGGGAGATTCCGAGTTCTCCGTAGGCCATCCCGCCGCCGATGATGATGATCTTGACGTTGGCGTTATGGTAACAGACATCGTTGCGGACCTGTTCGAGGCAGCGGAGAGTCGGGAAATTCGCGATAGAGTACGTGATGGCGATATTGCCCTCCATGGCAACGCCGCAGGCGACACCAGTCATGTTCTGTTCGGCCACGCCGCAGTTGATGAACCGGTCCGGGAAGGCGTTGGCGAAGTCCTCGATCTCGCCGTAGCCGATATCGGCAAGGATCATATAGACGCGAGGATTATCCTTCGCGATCTTCAACAGCTCCTGATTGAACGCTTTTCTCATAATGAAGCCTCCTCGACCTCTTTCAAAGCCTGGGTCAGCAGCTCGTCGGTGAGACCTCCGTAGTGCCACTTGTAGTTGTTTTCCATAAAGCTCACGCCTTTCCCCTTGGTGGTGTGAAAAATGATCGCCGAGGGTTTCCCGGGGCAAAGCGGCAGCCAGGTCAAGGCTTTGAAAATCGCCTGCTGGTCGTGGCCGTCGGCGTCGATCGCAGCCCAGCCGAACTGTTCGAGTTTCGGCGCGAGCGGATTCAAGTTGATGATGTCTTTGGAGCAGCCGAGCGCTTGAAGCTGGTTGTAGTCGACCAGCATCACCAGATTGTCCCAGTGGTGCTGCCCCGCGAGCATGATTGCCTCCCACGTGGAGCCGGCGTCACAGTCGCCGTCGCTGACCAGGCAGAAGACCCGGTGTCGGTCGTTGTCGTGCTTGGCGGCCAGCGCCATTCCGCAAGCGACCGGCAAGCCGTGGCCGAGCGAACCTGTCGAAAACTCAACACCGGGAACATGATGGGAGATATGACCGCTCAATTTACCGGCGTCTTGATAGTAAGTGCCGAGCCAGTCGAGCGGGAAGAATCCGAGTTCGGCCAGCGTTGCCAGCACCGCCGCGCCGCCGTGACCTTTGCAGAGAATAAATCGATCGCGGCCCGGCATATTCGGTTCCTGTGGGGATACGTTCAGAATTTTGGTGTAGAGGATCGACAGGATGTCGGCCATCGACAACATGCTGCCGATGTGGCCGCTTTGGCCTTTGTGAACCATTTTCAGGCAGTGCCGACGGATTTTCCGAGCGAATTCCCTGCAGTCGGCAAGCTCCGTTTCAGCAAGTTTCATGAGTGTTTACTCCATTCGTTGTCACATGATGGTATAGCCACCGTCGATCACCAAATCCTGGCCGACCATAAAGTCCGAGAGCGGCCCAGCCAAAAAGATCAGCGCCCCCTGATGATCCTCCGGTGAGCCGTAGCGATCGATCGGAGCGGTCTTGAAGAAGGTGTCGATCACCTCAGGAAACAGGTCTTCCACCTTAGTCACACCTGGACTGATGCTATTAACACGTATCCCGTAGCGGATGAATTCCGCTGCCGCCGCCCGCGTTAGGTGGAGTACCGCAGCCTTCGATACGCTGTAGGGCAGTTGGGGCGTCGGCCAGATGATGTGCCCGCAGATCGAGCCAATGTTGATGATTTTGCCGTACCGGTTCGGGATCATCACGCGTGCCTCTTCGCGCACGCAGTTCCAAGTTCCGTTCAGATTGATATCGAACTGATGTTTCCACTCCTCGCCGGTCACATCGAGCGCGGATTTTATCGGGATGGAGATGCCCGCATTGTTGACGGCGATGTCGAGCCGACCGAAGGTGGAAACGGTTTCAGTCACCATACGCCGGACGTCTTCGATTTGTGCGACATCGGCGTGAATCCCGAACACGCGGCGACCGGTCGCGTCGGCGATTTCCTTGGCGGTGCGCATCGCGTTTTCTTCAAGAATATCGACGACCGCAACGTCGGCTCCAGCCTCTGCAAGAGCCGTGGCAAAACCACGGCCGATGCCACGGCCGGCACCGGTAACTAGAGCTTTCTTACCGTCGAGACGGAATTTTTCAATGATCCCGGCCATGCAAATACCCTCCCGTGTGGTGATTTAATGGAATCAGTCTGATATATATCCCGCACAAAAGCAAGTGCGAAAAACAGCATTTGAAAAACGGTGTGCGAGTTGACCCTGCGGATGAAACGAGATCAGCAAGCATCTGCGCCGATTGACGTTCTAGACATCGAAGAGCGATTGCAGGCCAAGCACGGCCGCGCCGAGAAGCGCCGCGTCCTGACCGATCCGGCTGGGGACGACCGTCAGATCACGGGTCAGTTGTGGCAGCGTGAAAGCCGTCACGGAGTCGCGAACCGTCCGCGTGAAAAGGGGATCCAGCGCCAACGCGTCGCCCGTCAGCACCACACGGGATGGGTTCAGTGCGGCGACGAGGGCGGACAGGACGAGGCCGATGCTGCGACCGGCATTCTCCACGATTCGCTGCACGGCTTTGTCGCCCGTGTGTAGACGCTCAGCCAGGAGGTCTTGGGGGCGGGCGCGAGCATTTTCAGAGGCAAGTCCCGCTTGTTCCAGCATCGCGCCCAAAGACGCCACGGTTTCGAGACAACCTCTGCGACCGCAGGTGCATGTTTCGCCCTCCGGCGTGACCACCACATGGCCGATCTCACCGGCCATGTGGCTCTGTCCCATGTGCAGACGGCCTTGGATCACGACGGCGCACCCGATTCCCACACCGGCATCCAAAAGAATGAAATCGTCCACGTCAGTACCCGCGCCGAACCAGCGTTCGGCCAGGGCCTTTGCCGGAGTGTAAGCTTCCACCTGGACTGCCCCCTTACACACACCGTCCAACAAGGTCGCCACGTTCACGCCAACCCAAGCGGGCAAATGTGTGGACTTTACGACAAGCCCCGTACGATGATCCACCACGCCGGGGATCGTTAACCCCGTTCCGACGGTTTGACCCTGAGCCGCGACCGACAGATGCAGAGCCATGTCCGAGACAAGATCCTTCAAGCGCCGCTGGCTTTCCTTTCCTGAAAGATGAAGGAGGCATCGCTCCCGGATCGAACCGTCCAAACCGACCAAAGCGCCGCTGATTTGGTGCTCTTCCAGATGCAAGCCGATCGCATTCAGTTTAGAGGTGCTCAATTGCAGCATTTCACGAGGTCGGCCACGACTGCAGATCGCCATGCCGGCCGACTCGACAAACCCTCGTTCCAGCAACTCGCGCGACAGGTTGGTCATGGTCTTGGTATTCAAACCGAGGCTGGCGGCCAGCTCCACGCGGGACATCGGCCCGTGTATGTGCAAAAGACGCAAGAGCGCAACCTTATTAAGCCGCCGCGTCATCTGCTGGTTCAGCCCCTGGTTGAGTCCGTCTCTTCGCCCTTCTTTTTTTTGAAGCCCCTCACCGCTGTTGTAAGGGTGATTCAGGGAGCGTAATAATGGTTGTGTATTGTGCCGCGTTCGTCGGATCTCTGAGGCTGTCTGCCTTCGCCCGTTCAGCACCCTGCTGAACTGAAATAGCACGGCACAGGACAACCATTGATATCTAGTATACGGAGGGAGTGAAAAGAGTCAACCTCGTTTTTTCCCGTTTTTCATCTCCGTGCTTCACGCCCTGCGCTATGCTCTGGCCTGCCTGCGCGTGTTTCCGAGAGCCCGGTTCCCGACGTTATTGAATATACATCAGATCAGGCACGAACTTTAGAATAGAGTTACGGCAATGAGCATAAATTTTTTCGGCAGGCAATCCAGTCATGCGCCGCACCTCTTCTGCCAAAAGTTTGGCCTCGTCAAGGGTGATTTGGCGGATAACTTTTTTCACAAGTGGTATCAGATTGGGAGACATGCTCAGTTCGTCAACACCCATTCCCACCAATAGAACAGCCAGAAACGGATCAGCCGCAGTCTCACCGCACACCGCAACCTTCAACCCGTGCTGTTGTGCCGCTTGTATGGTGATATCGATCAAGTGCAAAACTCCGGGATGGGTCGGCTGATAAAGCCTCGCCACGGTTTCATTAAGCCTGTCAACAGCTAGCGCATATTGGATAAGGTCGTTAGTTCCGATCGAGAAAAAGTCCGCCTCTTTCGCCAAGGTATCGGCAATCATGGCGGCTGCCGGTATTTCAATCATAACACCGCGCCGCAAATTCTCGTCAAAAGGAATACCCGCTTGCCTAAGCTCAGCCATGCAGGCCCGCAGCTCGCTATTCCCGGCCCGCAACTCCTCAATAGTGGCGATCATAGGATACATTACCTGTACAATGCCGTGTGCGCTTGCTCGCAGGATTGCCCGTAACTGACGTCGGAAAACATCCCTGTTCCGTAGCAGAAACCGGATCGAACGGTTGCCGAGAAATGGGTTTGCTTCCTTATGCGAGGCAGCATCGCTGGTTATTTTATCGCCGCCAAGATCCAGCACACGGATTGTTACGGGCAGACCTTCCGGCATAGCCCTGACCGCTGTAGTATAAGCGTGCGCCTGCTCTTCCTCTGTGGGCTCGCGTTCATAGGCCATCCATAAATACTCGGTACGGTACAAGCCGATTCCTTCAGCCCCTACAGCATAAAGATCAGTTATCGGAGTGCTATGGTCGATATTAGCAAGGAAAGGAACCATATGGCCGTCGCGGGTGGCACCTTTTGACAACTTGCCCTGTTCCAGATTAGCTTCGATCGCTTTAGACCGTTCCGCCATTTTATCGAAAGCCGCGAACTCTTCCCTGCCAGGGTTGAGAACCACCTTGCCCCTTGTGCCATCTAAAAGCAACAGGTCTCCGGTTTTGACTGTTTCTGAAATGGAGCCCAACCCCGCAACCGCCGGTATGCCGAGAGCACGTGCCAAAAGAGATGCGTGCGAAGTGGCACTGCCCCTGTCGGTAGCAAATCCTAAAACCATGTTCCTCGGCAAAGCGATTGTTTCTGAAGGGGAAAGTTCGTCTGCGACGATTATGGACGGTCTTTCCAGCCTTGATATAATCACTTCGCCGCGTCCCGAAAGGTTATGTATGATTCTTTTTGCAATATCGCTTATATCCGTGGCGCGTTCTTTCAGGTACACATCATCCATAGCCGCGAAAATCGAGAAATATTGTTCGGCGACAGCGTCCACAGCCGCTTCGGCATTAAAAAGCCCTTTGCTTATTTTATCGTTGCAAGACCCCGTAAACGAAGGGTCGTCGAGCATCATCAGGTGACCATCGAAAATAGTGGCTTCATCACCACTGATACGCTTTTTAAGTTCATTGGCCAAAGAATGTATCTGGTTTTTTGTCAAAGACAATGCGTTTGCCAGGCGAGCATTTTCAAGTGCCACCTGATGCGGCTCAATACGGTATTCCGGTATCTGCTCACAGCCAGTGGACCTAAACAGAAAAACTGGGCCGGACACAAAGCCCCGCGAAACCGGCAAACCGTTCAGCATGCGCATATCGCACACACCTTTTTTTACGTTCTCTGACTCACTGCTCATCAGGTATATCGAATTTGCGCGCGGCCAAAGCCTCTAGATCGTCCAACACCTCGCGAGCCTGCGGCCCTGACGCAGTCACTCTAAGCCGCGATCCGCACACCGCCTCAAGGGTCATTAATGCCATGATGCTTTTCCCCGACACAATGTTGCCGTCTTTCTCTACGTCAACGACAGCATTATACCGGGAAGCTACTTTTGCAAAAAGCCCAGCCGGGCGGACATGCATTCCGTATTTGTTTAACAAAACAAAATCACGCGTTTCTTTATTTGTTTCAGACTGTCCCACGATCTACTCCCCATCAGACGGCATGATGCTGCCTGATCCGTGAATCCAATTCTCGAACCGCAACGAAACCGGAAAGACGAAGCTTATGCTCTTGAGCCGCCGTTTCCACTAGGTTCACCAAGTCCCTTCCAGGCGCCACCGGTATTACCAGTTGCGGCACCGACACACCCAGAAACTCACGCTGTAACTCGTCCATGCCGGTGCGATCCAATTCAGCATCAGCTTCACCTTGCCGCTTGAGCGTTATCACCATATCCACCTGTTTCTCGCCGCGGACTGCTGCCACGCCGAAAACCGAAGGCACATGAATGATGCCGATGCCGCGGATCTCCATATAATATCTGGTCACAGATAACGCCGACCCCATCAGATTACCATTACTGTCCTGGCGTAACAAAGTCAAATCATCCGCTACCAGCGCATGACCCCTTTTGATCAGTCCCAGCGCCGTTTCGCTCTTGCCCATGCCGGGCGCACCCTCAATAAAAACTCCAACACCGGCGACCTCCATCATGGTGCCATATGCTTTGCAGCGGGGAGCGTGCAGATCCTCAAGCACGAATGTCGCAGTCTGTATAAAATGTCGGGTAACCATGCCCGTGCGCAAAACGCTGACGTTGTTGCGCTCCGCCGCTTTTGGAACCTCCGGAAAAACACGTTTATTGCGCGAGAACACCATACAGGGGATTTTAAGCCCGAAAAGCTCATTGATCCGCTGTACGCGCAACTCCTCCGGCAAAGATGTCAGGTAAGCGTGCTCGGCCATGCCCAACACCTGTATCCGTTTTTTTGCGAAATGGCCATAAAAACCAGAAAGTGCCAACCCGGGACGGTGAACCGTAGGCTCCCCGATGACACGCCCGAGTCCGGCTTCCCCAGCTATCAATTCCAAGCCCAAGCGTTCACGCCCGGCCTCCAGAAAAGCGCCCACCGTGACCGGCGAACGCTGCACAGATCTGTTTTGCCTCAAAGCCATTATTCTTTCGCGCTTTTATTTTTACGCACATGCGCTGTAACACGTTTGCTGATAGTCTTTCTCAACTGTTTCTCTGCCCTGGCAGCGGCAATGTCAATAACCGCCCGGGCGCTGGCGGCATGTTCTTTGGCTCCTACCGCAGTCACACCCTTCTGCTGTACAATGAACTCAGCCTCATAAAGATGGCGCTGAACGTCGATTATCACATGCACGCTCTCAACCCGCGGAAACTGGCCTATGAGTTTTTTGGCCCGTTCCTCGGCGTACTCTTTCAGGCCGGGTGCCGAATTAAGATGGCGGATGGTGACTTCTATTGACATAAGCTGATCCTTTCTTTGGTTTTACTTTGCTGTTGCTTACTTACATCCTGAAATTGTGCCCCAAGTATAAACGCCTGGCGGTCTCGTCGTTAACAAGAAAATCACTCGTGCCCTCACACAAAATCTCACCGTCATAAACCAGATAAGCACGGTCAACTATTGATAGGGTCTCCCGTACATTGTGGTCTGTGACAATAATTCCCAATCCGCTGTTGCGCAAGCCTTTGATGATCTCTTGAATATCATGCACCGCCAGAGGATCAACACCGCTGAAAGGCTCATCCAGCATCAATATAGCCGGCTTGCGAACCAATGCCCTCGCTATTTCCAGTTTCCTGCGCTCGCCTCCGCTCAGCGTGTAGGCGCGCTGACGGGCCACTTTGATCAGATTTAAGCTCGATAGCAGTTCCTCTGCCCTTTCCATGCGGGCGGCTTTGGTCATCTCCATGGTTTCCAAAATAGCCAGCACGTTCTCCTCTACCGTCAATTTACGGAACACCGAAGCCTCCTGCGCCAAATATCCCAACCCCAAGCGTGCCCTACGGTAAACCGGCTTTCTTGTGATGTCCTCGTCGCGGAAAAAGACGCAACCGGAATTGGGTCTGACCAACCCCACTATCATATAAAAAGTGGTTGTCTTGCCTGCGCCATTAGGCCCAAGCAAACCGACTATCTCGCCGCAACTGGCATGCAACGACACACCATCAACGACCGTCCTGTTACCATACTGCTTTACAAGGTCTTCCGCCTGTATGTCCGGCCGGTCCGGCATATTGTTTTCCGATATGTCTTGCATCATAACTCAAACCCGAAATCTAACGTTCTGCATCAACACAAACCTGCGCATTGCCTTGCACTAGCTAGGGCATAAAAGACTTCTCAGCCTTCTTGAATGTGCCCGGCGGAAGCACCACCCGCCCCGGGGACACTTCCATGCGTTCGTCGTCTAACCAGAAAACAATGCGCCTGCCGGTCACTTCCCCACCTTGCTCTCCCTGCCGCATCAGGCGCGCGTTCCCGGTCATCACAATCTGACCGTCTTTCTTAGTGTAAACCGCCTTATCGCAACTGGCTGTGCGGTTCTCATTGGTAATCACAACACTGCCTACCGCCATAATCTGTTGAACATCATTGGTACCCTCCAAAAAGACCAACAGACGATCAGAACGCATGATGAACTGCGCATCATCCACAAAAACGTTTTCGTCAAAAAGAATTATACCTTCTTTGTTGTCGAACTCAATACGCTCCGCCGTAATCACGGCTTCACGTCCCTGCCCGACACCATTTGTCAAAACACTGTTTTCGCCCTCCGCCGGTCCGGCAACACCTTCCCCACCCTGCGACATCACATGGCTGACCATCGCCAACAGTCCGGCCAGCAACAACAAAAACTTCTTCATCATATTATCTCAGCCTCCCAAAGTTGTTACGGATACGGCGCGTGCGTATTTCACATTCGCCTAGTATTTTAATGAATTGCTCATCAAAAGAAAAGTACATACCGCGACCTTTCAAGCGATCGCCCTCTTTTTCCATGCTGACCAGCCCCTCACAATACCCGTGTTTAGTGCTGCGGTCGAAAATGCACCCCTCTGCCGTCAAACGCCCGTTGGACTGACCTGTCTCATTGAAAAGCTCAACCGTCAAATCCTCGGCAAAAATGATCCCGTCTACAAAAATCTGTGCCCTTTTCGCAGCGAGCTGAGCCTTGATCCGCCCGTTTGGGAAGTGATCCAGCGGCAGCAAAAGATTTTCCACCGGAGATGTCATCGACTCTTTTACAGGTAGCCAGCGCTCCGCCAACCTCCGCCAACCTTCATCGGAGTGACGATCAAACCAACGGTCCGTTTCCGAGTTGTCTGCAGCCCCAGCCCAAGCCCCGTGGAAATACAGGCAAAAGATCATCAGTGTCAGGCGCCCGCCGACCAAATTTTCCCGTCTAGCGCACCATATCATGTATAGCCCCCAAAGTTTTCCACAAACGTTTCAAATCCTTGAAAGCCACAGCGTTAGCCTTGTCCGAAAGGGCCTCTGCCGGATTCACATGCGTCTCCATAAAAACTCCGTCAACGCCGGTCGCCACGGCGGCGCGTGCCAATGCCGGCGCCCACCGTCCGTCGCCTCCGCTCATTTTGCCCGCCCCGCCAGGACGCTGCACACTGTGGGTAGCGTCAAAAACCACCGGATAGCCCAGTTCACGCATTATCAGCAGACTGCGCATGTCCGCGACCAGATTGCGGTACCCGAAACTGGCGCCGCGTTCGGTAAGTATGATCTTGTCGTTGCCCGTCCGGGTAATTTTTTCAACAACGTTTATCATGTCTTCCGGCGCCATGAACTGACCCTTTTTGACATTCACGGGTTTGCCGGTGGCGGCAACGGCTGTCAGCAGGTCGGTCTGGCGGCACAAGAAAGCCGGTATCTGTATGATATCAACCACCCGGGCTGCATATTCAGCCTGCCACGGCTCATGCACGTCCGTCAGAACCGGCACTCCGAAACGGTCGCGCACTTCCCGCAAAATAGCCAAACCATCCTCCAGCCCCGGCCCCCGGTATGAATCCGAGGACGTGCGGTTGGCCTTGTCAAAGGATGCCTTGAAAACCAGCGGGACCTTCAATTCATTCGCGAGGCCGACCAATTTCGCGGCCAAATCGATTGTTCCTTCCGCCGACTCGATCACACATGGCCCCGCAATGAAAGCCAACCGCTTGCCACCGAAAATAACTCCGCCAACCTTGACCCGCTTGATCTTTATCATAAAAATTCTCCAGCGCCAAAAGTGTTACAGCCTCATCATTGCCTGCCGCGCAAAACGGCCTCAACCGCCGCAACATCCTCAGGCGTGTCAACTCCAACGCCCTGCGACTCAGTCTGGATCACCGCAATGCGGCCGCCAATATACAACGCTCTCAATTGCTCAAGACATTCGGTCTGTTCCAGCAGGCACGGCGGTTCATTTACCAGCCGCTTCAAAAAACTGCCCCTGTAAGCGTAAATGCCCAAATGACGCAAATAAAGCCCAGACGTCAGATCAGCCTCTCCGTCGCGGCGGCAAGGTATAGGCAGCCTCGAAAAGTACAACGCCCCGCCGTCCCGCGCCAACACGGTCTTGACCACCGTCCGAGCCCCCAGATCACGCGCTGACTTTACCGGACAGGCCGCCGTGGCCATCGCCCAACCTTGATCTTCCCGCATGCGATCTACCAGCGCGTCAATCAAAGCAGGATCGATCAGCGGCTCGTCCCCCTGAATATTGATGATTATATCGTCGTCTTCCGCGCAAGCCGCCTCCGCCACCCGGTCGGTGCCGGAAGGATGGTCGCTTCTCGTCATAACCACCCGTGCAATGCCAGCCATAGCGTCGGCGATGCGAAGGTCGTCGGTGGCCACCATCACCTCTTCCAGCGACCGCGAACGCTGCGCCGCCTCTACAACCCACTGTACCAAGGGTTTCCCGCAAATGGGAAAAAGGCTTTTGCCCGGAAAACGTGTCGAACCCCACCGTGAAGGGATAACACCTTTAACACGCATAAAAAAAGCACCTGTTTCCTTTTAAAAAAGATATACTATTTTCAATGTAAAAGCTGATTGAGTCAAGACCGTTTGTTGTCGGCCGCAAAGCTGATAACCCGATATGCTGCTTTTTCAAACACTTGACATAACTTCATTCCAATGCTTAAAATCCGCACGTTTTTTCACATCTAAGAGGAATACCATGTTTGCTGCATCAGATTTACGTAAAGGGCTCAAGATCCAAATCGACGGATCCCCTTATCTGATTACTGATTTTGATTTCAGTAAACCCGGCAAAGGCCAGGCTATCTACAATTGTAAATTAAAAAATATGCTGAGTGGATCCACGATGACCCGCAGTTTCCGGTCGAACGATCGCTTTGAGAAACCCGAGCTGCTCCAGCGTACAATCCGGTTCTCTTATGAAAACGCGGGACAGTACATTTTTCTCAATGACGAATTTGAGGAGATAACCGTCAGCGATGAGGTGCTCGGGCGCAATAAGTTCTTCCTTATGGACGACATGCCGGTGGATGCCCTTTTTTTCAACAACGAGGTGATTGAGCTGGAACTGCCCAATCTTGTCGAGCGCAAGGTCATCAGTTGCGACGTGGGCGCAAAGGGCAACACCGCGGCCGGCAAAGTCACTAAACCGGCCGTTGTCGAAGGCGGTTATGAACTGGCCGTACCCCTCTTCATTAACGAAGGTGACATCATCCGCATCGACACCCGCACTGGAGAGTACAACGACCGTGCGCGTTCCAACTGATCTTTGCATGCGACGGAACCGAACGAAAATGCGCATATCACGTGAGGCTGTCAATCTATCCGGAATACGTTTCGCACTTGCACAAGGACACCGGACCGCGTTGCTGATTAGACACGCCGAACGCCCTCCCATCAGTTCTGACGACGCTGATTTCGGTTGCAGTTTGGGGCTTACCGCTTTCGGCGCTGAAATCGCCTACAACTCAGGATTTATACTGCGCGGTTTCCAAGACGCCATCTTTTTCGCTAGTCCTATGCTGCGCTGCCAACTAACCGCACGACATTTCGCTGCTGGCATGGGCTTTGCCGATCCTGTAATTCACGATGCCGAACAGTTGGGGGTTCACGGTTTTTATTATGAGGATTCCCGTGCCGTCCAGAAGATGATGCGTGATCAGGGCTACATGGCTTTCATGCTGGAATACCTGCGCAAAGGCACAGCTCCCTATTCGCGCCCCGTCGGACAGGCTACCGCAGAACTGGCCCAATGGCTGCAACGTCAAACCAGCACCCTTTTGGGCATTTACGTCACCCATGATATCTTTGTCGCAGCATTCCTGACCGGTCTCAATGCCGCGACTTTCACCGCCGATAACTGGGTCGGCTTCCTGCACGGGGCCGCCCTTTCCGAAACACCGGACGGCGTCTGGACCTGCCGTCCCTTTGTGCCGGAACTCGACACGGGGGTGCTTCACAATGGTTGAAGCACAGCTTCGCTAAGCTTTATGTTGAACCTTTTCGACCTTGACCCGCCGGTATAAAGCTTGAATACGCTTAGGATCAATATCCGCCGGAATCATACTTTCGACGTTAGCGCTGCCGCACGCCACACCATACCGTACCGCGGCGGGAAAGTTTTTTCTGCGTAAATACGCATGGATGATGCCTGCCAGCGTGCAGTCGCCGCTGCCGATGGCGTTCAAGCGGCGCGACACCTCAGGCGGAACGAAGCGCCATATGCCACCCTTGTTAAGCAGATATGCCGGCCCGCGTCCCTGCGTGACAAAAACATTACTCGCACCCATGCTGTACAAGTCACGCATGCCACGCAAAATACGTAGTTCAGTATTCATGGGCTCGCCTAAAGTCACAGCCAGCTCATACGCGTTAAGTTTTGCCAGTAACGGACGCTCGAAAAGCACATTAATGAGTGCTGTCCTGTGCGAGTCAATCATAACCGGAATTCCGGATCTGGCCGCCTCGCGCACGAACGTCACATAAAATGTGTCATCAGCAAAAGGCGGTAAAGTGCCGCTGAGCGCCAGCAGCGATGCCCGGGTTGTGTTTCGCTGATTTTCCCGCACGAATAACTTGATAGCGGATTTTCCTGGATCAGGCGCTTCTTCCACGAGTTCCGTCGCGCTGCCATCCGTCCCGCTTAATAGCGTCGTGCAGATTCGGGTCGACGCCCGCATTTTAGTAAAACAACGCCTGACACCATATGCCCTCGCGAAAGCTTCCACCTTACGGCCGCTCTGGCCCCCGTTGAACCCCGCGACCTGTGCCGCAGTGCCGAGCACAGCTAAAGCGTGGGCGTTATTGAGCGCTTTGCCGGCAGCCGACTCGACCACCATCCGCGCCCGGTTCACATCATCCAGCGCCAGCTTGTCAAAAACCAGCGTGCGCTGCAAAACCGGTGTCAGACCCAAACATAAAACCTTTTTTTTCGTATTCATGTTTACTCTTCCTGGACAAGCTTTCATTTCCATGATCATTATTGATCACTGACATACCTGGCGCAATTTTATCGCCGATCTGCCTTCTCTTTGCGCTTCTCCGCCTCGATGTAGGCGCATAACTCCGCCACGTTCCTGACGAATTCCGCACATGAAATACCACGCACATTCTCCCCCTTCGCAGCCCGCATATTCAAATTGCGCACCCAGCGTCCTTTAGCGTCCAAATCCTTCAAAATCCGGCGGGTTTTTTTTGCTGAGCCTTTTGCAGACGGCACCAACGCGCGGTATCCGCCCTGTCTTATCTTACGCTTCTCTCGTTCACGGTCATCGGCTGACATCGTTCCCATCGACGCCAGCGCTTTCTCGTTGACCCTAAACGGCACCTTGAAACTGTAGTGTGTGGGCAGATCGTTATCCTCATAAGTCAGTTTGTAGTCGGTTGTGAAATACAAAGGCCGGTTTGTCCGCATCTCGTAGAATCTGGCCAGGCGGCCGTCATCCAAGCGCGAACGTTTTAAATACTCTACAGCCCGCGGTATCGGCTCAAGATACGCGGCATCCCCCGTCACGATAAAAAGCTTGGCTAAAGCGCGTATCGCCGACTGCGATTCCCCGCCGGTCACAGAAGCGGGCTCGAACTTTCTTGCCCAGCAGGGACGCATTTCGAAATCATATTGCTGCGCCCACGCTGGCTGCGGTTCCGGCATCTGCGCCAGCTTGATGAAATCCCCTACCCTTCTGGCTGCGGCCAAGTATATTTCGTTGGTATAAACTTCACGAGCCGCCAATAACAGCCGGTTCACATCGTACAGGAGGTTGTCGTTAAGCGTGTAGAAAACTTGATAGCGGCTGACATGCGTTGGTTTGGCACCCTCTGGCGGATACTCCGCTTTCTTAATTGGACAATCCTTGATGTCATAGACAGCATCCGGTTGAAAGGTCTGTGGAAAAGCACCGTTGGGAAACTGCACTTTCAGCAAGGCCGTCAAGCCGTAAACTGCCGCCTCATGTATGCCGATATCTTCGAATTTTAATGCTTCGTCCAAAAGAACCAGGAAGCGTAAAGCCTCCTGCGTGGTGTTGTCGTCAAGCGTCGAGTCACGCCTCACTTTTTTCTCGCTGGAAGAAGGCTCGATCCGTAAATCGTACCCCTTGCGGCGCTTCTCGTCAAAATGGATTTTATACTGCCAGCCGCCACTCCGCATCTGGCCGCGCACCAGACAGCGCCCCGCCGCAAGCGCCGCTTCCAGATAGTATCTCTCGCCTGTGACTTGCCACGCTCTAAGGAAAGCTAATCCGACACTCGGGGTTCCCGGCGGCTGTACCCAGACGGTCATGACGTCTGCCACACCCTCACCCTCTCGCAAAGCGAGGTCATCACTGTAAGACCACAGGTAACCGCCTTCAGTGGAAACCTCCTCGCGGAAAAACCGCGCCGCACGCAACAGTCCGGCTTCAACCTCGTCAGTCTCCGAAGCCAAGCCTGCTGTACAGATCAGACACAACACCGCAATGCACTTATCCCTCATATCTACTCCCCCTTTTTTTAACTAGCATAACAACAATCATCCCGTGTTAATTCGCGTCCATCCGTGGTTCTAATCATCGCTTCTCAAACAAACCCGTTTTCGGACAACATCGCATCCGTGATCTCTGAATGATTGCCTTTGCCTAATATGCGGGCCACATATTTGCCCAGCATATCCCCCTCCAAGTTCAGCGGATCACCGATCTTGCGGTCACCCAGACTGGTGATGCTCAGCGTGTGAGGTATCAGATTTATCTCAAACCAGTCATCACCCAGGCCAGAAATAGTGAGGCTGACGCCGTCAACCGCCACAGACCCCTTCATAACCATCAGACGCGCCAATCCGCGCGAACAACCTATGCGCCAGGCCACATCACGGCTACGCGGCTCAATTCCGTTCAAAACCCCCTGCTCGTCAACATGACCGCCCACGATGTGGCCTCCCAGTCGGTCGCCAACCGCCAGCGCACGTTCAAGGTTGACACGTGAGGCAGCCCCAAGTTTCTGCAGAGCGGTCCGCCTCAAAGTCTCGTCCAACACATCCGCCCGGAAAAAACCTTCTGATTCCTCAGTCACGCTCAAACAGGCTCCTTGCACTGCCACACTCTCACCCGGCACCAACCTGTCCGGCCACGGTTCATGCGAGATCTCCAGCGACCACCCGCCACCCGTCCGCACCAGCCGCCGCAAAACACCCACCTGCTGCACCAGTCCGGTAAACATACCTCACCCCTTCCTCACGCCCGTTTGAGTCGGTAGCATATTAACAAATCTTCTCCGAAATGTCTCACAGCCGCAAAAGATCCCCTGGGCATGTTTGAAAGTAAGACCCCGCTGCCGGCCACGCCGCTGACTGCCCGGATGTCGCCCAACACCGCCGGGGCGTAGAAGACAGCGAACTCGTCGACCAGCCCGGCATCGTTAAGCCCGCCCGCCAGAATGCCGCCGCCTTCGCACAAAACATTGAGATAACCTTCTGCACCCAGTTTCTTAAACAGTTTTTTGAGCGGCACACGCCCGGCGCTATTCGGCGCAAAGCTCCAAACCTTCGCGCCGTGGCGCACCCAGGCATTTCCTTTGCGTGTCGCTCCGCGCGGTGTGGTCGCCACAATCGTCCGCTTCGCCGCACTGTCGGTGTAAACCTGCGCACCGGCAGGTGTGCGCCCTGTCGCGTCCACAACTACCCGCATCAGAGTGCCGCTGTCCGGCAGACGGCACAACAGTGAAGGATCGTCGGCGCAGACCGTGCCGGCCCCGACCATCACCACATCGGCACGTTTACGCATGCGCTGAACTTCGTTACGGGCCGGCGTTCCCGTAATCCACTTGGCCTGGCGGCGGCGGTCAGCGATACGTCCGTCCAATGTCATAGCCAGTTTGACGCTCAAAAAAGGCATGCCTGTGGTAATGTGTTTCGTGAACGGCACGATCAGTTCGCGAGCCTCAACCTCACATACCCCGGAAAACACCTCAACCCCCTGCGCCGCCAAAAAGTCCATGCCGCGTCCACAATGGCAACCGTTGGGATCAAGACAGCCTACGACAACCCGGGCAATGCCGGCTTGCAAGATCCGCTCGGTGCAGGGCGGGGTACGGCCGTGTGTGCAACACGGTTCCAAAGTGACATACAGCGTGGCGCCTTTGACAGAACCGCGGCAGGCGTCCAATGCCTCTACCTCCGCGTGCGCGTAGCCCGCGCAACGGTGACGGCCCTCGCCGAGCTTGTGCCCTCCGCTCACGACCACTGCACCGACCGGCGGATTAGGACGTGTGTGTCCTTCACTCAAACGCGCCAAAGCGACTGCCCGCCGCATCCATTTCCGATCTTGAGCCGAAAAAGTCATTCGCGCTAACACCCTGCCCTAAGCACAATTCATTTGCGATTAAGTTCTTTGTTGAGACGGTCGAGAACACCATTGACAAACCGTCCGGCATCTGAGTTGCTGAAATACTTGGCAAGGTCGATCGCTTCGTTCAGAACCACCGCCGGCGGCACATCGCTGCAATACATCATCTCGTAAAAAGCCAGACGCAACACGTTGCGCTCTACCGACCCCATGCGGTGCAGCGGCCAGTTTTGCGTGTAAGAGATCAGCTTCTCGTCTATCTCCTCCAGATGCCCTAGCACACCTCTCACCAGCTTCTCGGTAAACTCGCGTATCTTGAGCGGTGCCACACGGTCCTCAACCGGTTTTGACTCCTTGTGCTTCAACTCTATCGACTTGTCATCGGCCTCTTCTACTTTGCAGGTCCACTGTTGCCGCCAAAACTTAGGAATGGCCATGTCCAAATCCATCCCCGGATTCAAGTCGGCCTGAAAAAGCATCTGCAAAGCCCATTCACGCCCTTGCCTACGTGTCGCCATGAGAACTCCTTAGTTCACATCTTCAAAAATTCCATGCTCAGTATCCAAGACACAAGCCCCCGATACCTTCCCGGACGGCTGCAACTTTCTTCCTTTTACCCTCGTCATTTTGACCACTCGCGTGGTCAAAATAATCACTGCCTGCCGCCAACTCTGCCGCTAAAGTGCCTTGAGCACATTCACGGTCTCGATGGCAGACACGACCGCATCCCAGCCTTTGTTGCCGTGCTTGGAGCCAGCCCGTTCGATGGCCTGTTCAAGATTCTGTGCGCAGACCACCCCGTTCAAAACCGGCACCCCGCTGTCTAGCGCGATCTTCGATAAAGCTCGGGCCACAGTGCCGTTGATCAGATCAGCATGAGGCGTGGCACCTTGAATCACCGCGCCCAATGCCACCACAGCATCGACCTTGCCAGAAACGGCCAGTCGCTGCGCCACTGTCGGCAACTCATTCGCACCCGGCACCCGCACGATGGTCAGATTTTTTTCATCCCCGCCATGTCGCACAAAACAGTCCACCGCCCCTTTCACCAACTGTTCGGTGAAGAAGCTGTTGAAACGGCTGACCGCCAAAGCCATCCGCATACCCGCCGCGTCCATCTTTCCTACAATTTCTTTCATCTCGCTACCTCTTTCTCAACCATTACCAAGTTTTAACCTTCTCCATCATTCTATCAAAGCATGTGCCCCATCTTAACCTTCTTCGTCTCCAGGTAACGACGGTTGTGGTCGTCCGGCTCGAACACCACGGGTACCCGCTCAATGATCTCAAGCCCGTACCCCTGCAAACCGATCAGTTTCTTGGGGTTGTTGGTCATAAGCCTGATGCTTTTCAACCCGATATCCGCCAGAATCTGAGCCCCAACCCCGTAATCCCGCAAATCCGGTGCGAACCCCAGCTTGATATTTGCCTCAACTGTGTCCAGTCCGCCTTCCTGCAACTTGTAGGCGTGCAACTTGTTGGCCAAGCCTATGCCCCGTCCCTCCTGCCGCATGTAAAGGATCACGCCGCGTCCCTCTTTTTCCACCATGCTCATCGCAGCATGCAACTGCTTACCACAGTCGCACCTGCAGGAACCGAAAACATCGCCGGTAAGACATTCGCTATGCACGCGCACCAAAGGCGCGGGACCGCCCGCAATATCTCCCTTGATCAGCGCCAAATGGTGCATGCCGTCAGGCGCGGAGGTGTACAGGCGCAATTTGAAATGACCGTATGCAGTCGGCAGATCTACCTCCGCCGCCATATCAATCAGACGTTCCCGCTTGCGGCGGTACTGTATCAGGTCAGCGATAGAAAGCATCTTGAGTTTGTACTCCGCAGCGAACGCCCGCAAATCCGGCAGACGCGCCATGGTTCCATCGTCAAGGATGATCTCGCAGATCACTCCGGCAAGTTTCATTCCCGAAAGACGCGCCAGATCTACCGCAGCCTCGGTATGGCCGGCGCGCACCAGCACGCCCCCTTCACGTGCCTCCAGCGGGAACACATGCCCCGGGCTCACAATTGACTGCGTGTCTGACGCGTCATCCATCAGCACCTGCACGGTTCGCGCACGGTCGGCAGCGCTGATGCCGGTGGTAACGCCGGCTGCGGCATCGACCGAACAGGTGAAGGCTGTGTCGAATTTGTCGCCACGGTTGCGGCTGGGGGCGCGCTCCACCCCCAGCTTCCGCAGACGATTCGCGGTCATCGGCACACAAACCAGCCCACGGGCCTTGGTGATCATAAAGTTTATCGCTTCAGGTGTCACCTTCTCCGCTGCGATTATGAGATCCCCCTCATTCTCGCGATTCTCATCGTCGGCAACGACGACCATATCGCCTCTGTGGAAGGCTTCGACACACTCTTCCACAGTATCGAAAACCATTTCTTTCTGCATACCTTTTCCTCAAAACAAAAAAGCCCGGCCAAAGCAGACCGGGGCAAATCATCAACATTTCAGCACCTTCTAACATCCAGACTTTACTGTCGGCCACGGAATCTAACCGTGTCAGTGGCAGGCAGGAACAGCTTGCCAGTCGCGGGCTCTACCGCCGGTCAGGAATTTTCCGGTAACCCGGAATCACCTTGCCCCGAAGACGCTTAAGATGTGAGAAGTATAGTGGTTCGAGCCGGATTTGGCAAGTGCCCCGTTCACTTGATTTCCACGAATATCCCCTCGCCCGGCGCGAGTGTGAGATGGTGCATTCCATCACTTCCCGCTGTCAGCGTCACCTGCCGTCCGCGCGGCCAGGCGATAACCTTTGAACCTGACAGCCGCAGCTTGACCTGTGCGGTCTCGACCGCTTCCAGCTCGCTCATGTTTACCAAGGTAAAAGCTTTGCCCTGTCCCTCTTTGGCTGTGAAACAGCCGATCAGCAGAGGCTGCTCGCAATCGATCGTTTCAATCGCGGCAAACTTTTCGACCGGATTGCTGAACCGCAAGTATGGCGTCGCTTCAGTGCAGTTGTGGCTCATGGCTCCGATATTCCTGTAACTGACAAAGGCGTCTGAAATGTGGCGGATCTCTTTGAAAACTGTCGCGGCGTCGTACCATGCGTTTGAACGCCGACCGTCGATCGAGACCAGCGACGGGAACTCCGGTTTGCGACCTGCGTAAGTCCAGCAGATCAAGGTCTTACAACCGAAGGAAAGCATGCAGTACGACTGCCAGCGGAATTCAGATTCTGTCGGTGTGCGCTTGCTCTTTACCCAAGCGAACGTTTGTATGTGACACCAGAAGTCCTTGCCGTGCTCCCGCGCTGAAGTGGCGATGACGTTGATCGATTCGCAATAGTTTTTATAGGTGTTACGTCGGCCGTTGACCCAGTTGAGCGGATAAATATCGGTACAGATGTACGATACGGGGAACATCTCGCAGAAAAGGTCACAGTGCTTTTTGTATAAATCCGGATCAGGATCGTAATACTCGATGGCCGCGGCATTGGCGCCGAACTTCAACTGGGCGGCGTTGGCGTACATCGGCAGCAGGTTGATGTAAGGCAGCTTGCCTCCGGTATCCCGGATATAAGCCTTGCATATCTCGGCTAACTTTTCGTACTGATCCGTTCCCGGCTCGTCGGTAACGTAAGTTCCGGCGAAACAGGGATGGTCGAAATACTCCGCGGTCGAAACTGCGGCGTTGTTGTAACCGCCATCGCCCATGATCACTTCCACGCCGTGTCGGTCACAATCCCTCAGCAAAGTCCGGCGATAGGGAGACCCGGCCAGCGACCCGTGGGCTATAATCCAGTCGAAACCCGCGGAACTGTAAATTTCAATGAAATCGTCACCGATCGAATCGGTACACAGATTTACCCACGCCCCTGTTCGGATGCGGTCACGGGTAAAATGCGCTTTTTCGTATGGCGACTCGATGGCTGTTCCCAAAACGCTCTGGATTGCTGCTGTCAGAACTACGGCAGCTTCGCGACGGCTGGCCGGTTTCGGCAGCTTTTTCAGTTCAATGTCTGCCTCGGACAGCAACTCGACAGCCCGGTGCCAGTCAGCGTCCGAAACCGGATCAAGCGGGCGGAACTCGCGCGCGTTTGCCGCACCCAGCAACTGCCGCGCGACCACAAACTCAATGGCCTCGCGCTCGCTCCCCCGCATATCGGAAATGTCCTCCAACCTCACGTCCATATTGTCCAGAGTGTATAATCCGGGCTTTCGCGCGACGAAATGGGTGAAGCCGCGGCTGTTGGTCTGGCTGAAGACGACCAATCGCGCTTCATTGCCAGCCTCTTTAGGCTGGAACTTGACCACAGTCTTAAAAGACGGGTTTTCGACGGTTGTAGTCCGTAACATGAAGTCAGCACGGTCAAACCCGTCAAACAGGCACCCGCCGGGAACCAGAACTTTCTGAAAACCGTCTTTGAACCGCGTGGGCAGAGAGTAATCAGGCGCGTCCGTGGCCGCATCCAGGAACCGCTGCGCCTGCTCTTCGGAAGCGAAAAACCCTAACCGGGAAACCTCAAGGACGGCATCCGTTTCGCTAGGGTTGGTAGGATCGAATCTGACCGCAGTGACTTTACCGGTCCAGTTCTTGTGTTTGAAGGAGCGCATGTCCACTATCGCTGCCCGCCATTTGTTGTCGCCGATGACAGGGAACTGCGAGTAGCTCTTGTCCGACAAAAATGTCAGATGGTCTGTCGTGAAGAAAATCCCCGCCTGTCTTACCGATGTGCGGTACTTGTAGCGGACGGCGAAGAACGGCCGCTCGCTGGCTGAAAACGCACCTCCATCCTTCAGCGGTAGAGTCAACGTCATGTCGGTTCCGGTTGGGATCAGCTTGGTAAGCCCGACTTCCCTGTAGAGCTGCCCTTGGCCGACCAATATCCGTCCGGCATCCGTCCCGTTGTTGAATATCCAAACCGGCTCGAGCGCACATACGGTCAAAGCACATGAAAAGATCACCAATATTTTTATAATTTGTTTCATTCCCAAATCATAGCAAACCCGGAAAGGTAAGCAAAGCACGTTGGTGAATACCGTCACGGGAGCCATCTATCTCGATCGGATCGGCTCCGCCGCTCCAGTGATATGTTTTGACGCCGCACACGGACATCCTCTCGGAGGCAGCCATTGGGTTGACGGATACCGCGTCACTTGCCGTTCACTTTTTCAAAGACCAGCGTGCGCGCTGACGGGTGGGTTGACAGACGGTTATATTCCAGCAACGCCGGATACAGTTCAGGCGCGGCCTCTCCGCTCTCGCGCTCGACGCGGCGACTGATATAAACAGATGCCCTGCCATCCTCGCATATTTCAGAACGCACATCATACGTCACCCTGCCCAAGCCGTTCGGCAACTCCCACGCTCTGGATTCTGGCGCCAGAGCCAACCGAGTGTAATCCTTCGGCAACAATATCCGGCAATCCACTGCGGCTGGATCGGCTTCGCTCATGAACAGCGGGTGTTCACGCTTGTCAGTGCGCAGCGGAAATATAGCCGCCGCCACTTCCGGAACAGTCAGCGTCAAGGTGCCGTCAGCAACCGCAGCATACTTGCGCGCCTCAATCGAATACGCACGGTATGGCGGATAAGCCTCGGTCTCAGTCACCAAAGCGGACGTCGCTTCCGCCGACTTTGAAATGGAGTTAACCAGATCAAGATGATGTCTGCGGCGGTCTTCCGGCAACATCTCTTTATACTGTTTGCGGAAAGACCCGGCCTTTGTACCGAAAAACCAATTTGTGACCGTGATCCGGGCGTCGCCGGAGTCATCCAGGCAAATTGTCCACTCGCTTCTGTTCCGGTTACGCATTTCCTCAGCTACTGCCACAGTGAACTGCTTGCCACGCAGCGTGATAGCGGGTGCCTTGTCCAGCGCCGAAACGCCCGGCTCGTCATACTGATCACCGTCATTCAAATAAAATGTCCGGCCTTTGTGCCGCACGGCAACCAGCGGAAAACTGTAATACCGCAACTGCGGTACATCGCGTTGCGGCTTTGAGAAAAAGTCATAGCCGGTTATGTCACTGGATGCCAGTATGACCTCGGTGTCGAATCCGGCCGCATCCAGCATTTCCGCCAACAGCAGGGCGCGGTCGGCCGGATGACCGTATTGATCAGCTAGTGTGCGGTCCGGCGCAGAAAAAAGATTAGCCGGCAGATCAAGAAACGACGGCCCCGCAGGACGTATCGTGCGCAACACATCATCGCGCACCAGACGCATGCGTTTGAGCGAGTCGCGCATGCCCTTGACCAGCTTCTTGGCGCGGCGACGGGCAACGGCACTGTCGCGTGACACTTCACTAGCGACACGGCGCAACTCTGCTGTGTGCTTCTTCCAGTCGCCAAACGAGACATAGAGGGTTGGCTGAAAGAAATGCCAAGGCGGCAACTGCTCCTCCGCCCACACAACCGGCAGTTCCGGCATTTTCCACTCAAAAGTCACAGACAAAGCATTGGTCGTTGCCGAGAAACAGAGCTTAGCGCCGTTATACACCGCATAAACCGGAACCAAATCCCTTGGAAAGGTCAGACTGTATCGCTCCTGCCGCACGGGCTCGAATCCCCCGAAAGCACGCGAGTGACTGTAAAAATAACCGTTTTTCTGCCGAAAACAGGTTACGGCCGTGATCACGCTGCCGACTTCGATGCCGGGCAGATTGACCACCAGGGTTTTGGCAGGGGCATAGCGCGGCGCGGCACCCACCCAACCGGCGTCCATCACATTCATTTCCATCGGCGTGACAGTATGCACAATGCCGTTTATGTTAGAGACCGTCGCGCTGACAATCTCAATATCCTGCCAGACCGGGTTGAAATCGATTTTCAGCTCAGCATGTTTCTTTTTGCCGGCATAGGTTAGCACGCGCTTGACCAAAGTGTTGGTGGTGACCCACTCTTTTGCCGAAATCAGACAAGTTTCCGTAGTCTTATGCAAAACTTCGACATCATGCGCAAATGCGTCTTTGGCCACAAACAGAGGCTTATGGCGACTGGCCTCCTCGATCTCTGCCAAGGTTCGTTTCAAATCCAGATATTCCTGAGGCGAGAATTCAGGCGAGTTGATCGTGTAGCGCAACGCGCCTTCAAGCACACCGTCCTGTACGCTTTGCGATATATGGAACTGCACGCCGGAACGGTTGATCGAAAGCGCGTCCGGCAAAGTATGCGCCTCCCCCAACGCCGCGCTAATGTCCAGCTTGACACTCTCTTCGATGCCGCAGGTAATGCCTGTGTCCAATGTGTACCGGCGCTCTTTCAGACCGGTCTGCCTGATCACGAAATTAGCATACCCGAGCGTCATGCCCAGCCACGGCACGTTAGCCTGGTCGAGACCACTCCCGCGCAAAGGATAGTCCGGCACGCGTATGGTCAGCGCCACCTCCAGCGGCTTTTCCGTGTCTTGCAGATCCTCGGGCTGTATCTGGCACTCCACTATCTCCGCCCCGGCCAGTCGGCTCTTAACGACCCTTTCAAAAAACTTGCGGCGTTGCTCGGCCTTCTGGCTCACCAGATGTCCGCGATATACGTTGTCGTTGATCCCTTCGAAAACGACATGGGCTTTCAACAGCAGTGTGCCTGTCTCATCCAGAGTCCCTTTCGACACGATACGCGCCAGATTGTTCTCTGCCGGATATACGTCGGAGACCAGCAAAGTTTCACCTTCCGGTCGTGCCACCAGATAGCTGCGGTTACATAAATACGCCGGAAAAAGGTCGCGCGCGTTTTCGTTCGTAGGATCCATAAGCACATAGCCGCCGTCTGGCTTGCCCACCGCCGTGACCGCATGATTGAAGAAAGGCAAGGGCACCTCCGGATCCATCTTGGCGCCAGCATGGATAAGCACCGGATAAGCCGTTATGTCAGCGAGCTTCAACATCGCCGCCAACAACACAGCCTTGTCACGACACACGCCGTAGCGGTTGTTGAAGGTCAGATCGACCGCATGAGGCTCATAACCCGGGGCGGTATCCTCGGGGGTGATGCCCATGTAACGGATTTTCTGCGAAACGAACTTGAAAATACGCCGGATTTTTTCATCGCGCGTTCCCGCACCTTTGATCAGTTCGTCAACCGTCTTGCGCATTTCCGGCGTTATCTTTGACATGGCTGGCTGGCAAAGTTCCCAATACCAGCGGGAAACCGTCTGCCAATCCTCGATCGTACTCATGATCAGCCGCTGAACCTGAGTGTGCAGCGGCGGCATGTCCGGCTCGGGAAACATTTGCGGCACATCACGGATCACCCAGCGGTGCATTGTCCGCCCGTCCGGCTGCGGCTCTTCGGCGTAAACAACCGTGCCGGGCACAGGGTCGCGTGTGACCATACGCCGCACCGGCAGTTCCGGCGGGGCGGAGACAAGGTATTCCAGCCTCACTATCGGCTGGTCGTATTCAAACACAGCATAATCCGACCATGTGTCAGGCATGCGGGTCTTGGTGGTCAGACGGCAGGTCACCAGACGGCAAACATCGCCGATCTCGACCCCGGGCATAGAGATACTCAAAACCTTGTTGTTGGGATCATAAATATTCGCCCCCATCTGTCCGGAATCGGTCATGACACGCGCATAAACATCCATGTCGACAGACACTGCCGTGCCGTCCGGTTTGATGATCTCCGCCCGGTGCACGAAAGCCGTGCCGTAACTGGCACTGAAACTGATTTGATACGATGATGCCTCGCGACGACCTTTCTCGGTCAGCACTTTTGTGAACTCATCGTCCCATAGCACCGAGGTGCCGTCCTTCTCGTAAACTTCCATCACGCGGTCATCGACCAGCACCCTGTCCGCGTCCGGAAAGCGCTCCCGTGTCACGCTTACAGCCGCCCGCACGACTGCGTCACGGTCCAATATAAACCCTTCCGGCGGAGCGCTGGTCCATCCATATTGTAAAAAACCAAAATAAAAAACCGCCAGCCACCCATAAAAATTACGCATCAAACCACCCTTCAGATGTGTATTGAAGACACAGTTGATTCAACCATTTTGCAACCATCCCGTCAATTCCGATCAAAAGAACACGCCTACCATTCGACACCTTTTTGGGCCGGACAGCCGGTCTCCATAGCGTGCTTGATGCTCTCGATGCGGCTGGCCGTATCGGCCATCTCGATCAGTTCGGGGCTGGCGTCCCTACCGGTCAGCACCACCACCATGCCGTCTGAAGCCCCGTCTAAAGCATCGTGCAACTGCGCCGCATCAAGCAGACCGCACGCCACCGCGCCGCAGATCTCATCCAGTACAACCATGCCGTACGCGACATCCCGCAACCGGGCGGCAGCCAGCCGCAACCCATCCCGCGCCGCTTCAGCATGCACCTCAAAAACCGGCTCCTCACGTTCCCTGACAAACCCCCTGCCGCAAACATGCAGCTCGACACCCGGCAGCAGTGCCAAAGCACGCGCCTCACCGGTGTCACGTCGGCCTTTAATGAACTGGACCACGCAGACCTTTAAGCCGTGGCCGACCGCCCGCAGAACCATGCCCAAGGCCGATGTGGTCTTGCCCTTACCGTCACCGGTCAACAAAATCACTCTTCTTCTGGCAACGACCTTGTCGCCACTAGCCTCTTTTTGCTGGCTTGGAATCATAATCTGAATATGGTATAAGCTAAATTTGTCAGACCAAGTCTGTACTGGTACAGACGCATTATGAGTACAACAGTCCATATCAAAATAGCCTTTCGTAACGGTTACGTCACTACGTAATTTTTACCGTACGCTTTGCAATGGTTGAAAATCACACTATTCTTTTCGATGCGCGCACCGCCACCAACGAGTATCCGGGGTTAAACCGTTATACACGCTCGCTGTTGTCTGCCATGCTGCCGATGCTACGCGAGGACGAGCGATTGCATGTGATCCTGCCGCCGGATACGGTGATCGACTTCCTCGACCACCCCAAGGTCGCCACCCACCCCACCGACTGCGGGATTACCACTTTCCGTTCGCATTGGCAGACCTTTAGGCTGGAGCACCGCATCAGACCGCACGTCTATCACGTCCCCTGCATCCTGACACCTTTGCGGGTTCCCGGAAAGCTGGTCTTGACCGTGCATGAGTTCATGCCCGTCACCCACCCTCAATACAGCAACGACTGGCACACAAAGCTTTTCTGGAAACTCAACGTCCGGCGTGTGCTGATGCACTGCCGGAAACTAATAGCCGTATCCGAAGACACGGTCACGACCGGCCTGCGCTTTTTCGGCAAACGCGCCATGCGACGCAGCATAGTTATACGGCCGGGCATCGACCCGGCTTTTCATGTGTTATCGTCCGAAAAAGTTGCGGCCGTGCGTAAAACATACACGCTGCCCGACAAATTCCTGCTCTACTTCGGCTCTGACCGCCCGCACAAGAACGTTACCACGCTACTGCACGCGCTGGCGCTGATTGACCCGACCGCCTCGGTCCCGCTCGTGGTCGCAGGTTACGGCAGCAGCAAAAGCCCTCTGCGCCGGAAAGCTGAGCAACTCGGTCTTGAGCAACGTGTATTCTGGCTCAATGATTTCCCTGAAAAGGATCTTCCGGCGCTCTATTGCGCCGCCCACGCCCTGCTTTTCCCAAGTCTGGTGGAGGGGTTCGCCTTCCCGGTACTGGAAGCCATGGCATGCGGCACGCCGGTCATCTGTTCGGCCTTGAACGTGCTGAAAGAGATCACGGCCGGAGCGGCCAAAATCGTCCACCCGACCGACTGCCAGGAGTGGCAACGTGCCATAGACGCCGCGCTTGTATCGCTCAACTGGCATGATGTTTACCGCCAGAAGGGACTTGAACGCGCCGCCGGTTTATCTTGGCAGATAGCCGCCGCCAAGACCCTTGAGGTTTACCGTCAATTATACCCGCGACGACACCTGATCTCGACAGCGAATACCGTAAAGAGCTAAGATCAGCACTCTGTTTTCAGGAGTAATATGATATGATTAAAGCTTGTGATTTGAAAAGAGGCGGCTTGGTGGGAATCAACGGCCTGCCGCATGTTGTCGAAGATATCAAGGTCTCCACACCCAGCGCCCGCGGCGCGGCATCCATCTACCGTTTCCGCTTCCGCAATCTCGTCTCCAAAGTCAAACAGGATGTCTCCTGCAAAGGTGACGAGACTTTCGCAGAGATCGACTTCGATCGCCGCCCGGTGCAGTATCTATACCGTGAGGCGGACATTTACATCTTTATGGACACCGAAAATTTCTCGCAGTTTTCGCTACCGCGAGATGCCATCGAGGAACAGACACTGTATCTGGTCGAGGACATGGAAGGCTTACACGCCTTGCTTTCAGACGGTAAGATGCTTACCGTCGAAATGCCGCAGAAAGTCGAACTTAAAGTGATTGAATGCAACCCTGTGATGAAAGGCGCAACCGCCGTCTCACGCAGCAAGCCCGCGAAATGCCAGACAGGCCTGACCGTATACGTGCCAGAATACCTGGAGACAGGCGAAATGATTGTGGTCGATACCGCTACTGGCGAGTTCATTTCACGCGCCAACCCTTCAAAATTCTGAAACTACCCGTATCGAATGGTAAAACAACACACATAAGGAATCAACACAATGAACAGTGACCAAGTCAAAACCGGTTTCCAACGTGCCCCCCACCGTAGCCTCTTCATGGCCACCGGGGTCAAACGAGAGGATTTCAGCAAACCTTTCATCGGTGTCTGCAACTCTTACACCGATATCATACCTGGCCACTGCCACCTCAACAAGGTCGGCGAATGGATCAAACAGTGCATCCGGGAAGCGGGCGGTGTGCCGTTCGAATTCAACACAATCGGGATATGTGAAGGCATCGCTATGGGACATGCCGGCATGAAATATTCTCTGCCCAGCCGTGAACTTATCGCCGACTGTGTGGAATCCATGGTCAAGGCCCACTGCTTCGACGCTATGATCTGTATACCGAACTGCGACAAGATTATTCCGGGCATGATTCTAGGAGCGGTTCGTGTCAATATCCCCACGATCTTCGCCAGCGGCGGGCCGATGCGCGCAGGCCGTCTGGACGGCAAGCCGGTCGACCTGATATCGGTTTTCGAAGGTGTTGCCCAGTTAAAGAACGGCGCTATAACCGAAGAACAGCTCACGCGGATCGAGAAAACCGGTTGTCCAGGGTGTGGCTCCTGCTCGGGCATGTTCACAGCCAACTCTATGAATTGCCTGTGCGAGGCGATCGGGCTGGCCTTGCCCGGCAACGGTTCGATCCTGGCTGAAGACCCTGCCCGTCGTGAACTCTGGCGTGAGGCCGCAATGCGCGCCGTGGAACTCGCCAAAGCCGGCACTCCTAAACCGAGCGATCTCATCACAGTCGCGTCGCTGGACAACGCCTTCGCGCTCGATATGGCCATGGGCGGTAGCACCAACACGGTCTTGCACACACTGGCAATCGCCCGTGAGGCCGGTCTCGAATATGACCTCGACCGCATCAACGCAATTTCGCAACGCTGCCCCAACGTCTGCAAGGTCTCGCCTTCAAGTTCATATCACATGGAAGATGTCGATAAGGCCGGCGGCATACACGCCATCCTAAAACGCATCGCTGACATCCCCGGTCTGATCGACACCTCATGCCCGACTGTCAACGGCAAGACTTTGGGCGAGAATATCGCGGCGGCAGAAATCAAGGATGAACAGGTCATTCGCCCCGTCGATAAAGCTTATTCGCAGGACGGCGGTCTGGCGATCATGCGCGGGAACTTAGCCAAACAGGGCGCGGTTGTCAAAAAGGCCGGCGTCGCCGCCTCTATGCTGCAGTTCGAGGGCACCGCCATCTGTTTCGACTCTCAGGAAGAGGCCTGCGACGGCATCCTGGCCGGCAAGGTCAAGCCCGGCAGTGTGGTAGTGATCCGCTATGAAGGCCCGCGCGGCGGTCCGGGCATGCAGGAGATGTTGGCCCCCACCTCATACATCATGGGCGCCGGCCTCGGTGAATCAGTGGCGTTGATAACCGACGGCCGTTTCTCCGGCGGCACACGCGGAGCCTGCATCGGCCATATCTCGCCCGAGGCGGCCGAAGGCGGATTGATTGGATTGCTAAAGGACGGCGACCGTATCAAGATCGACATTAGCGGCCGCAAGCTGGAAGCGCTGGTCGACGAAGCTGAAATCGCACGCCGCCGCGCCGCCGCGCCAGCATGGAAACCGCGTTATCTAGGCGGTTGGTTGAAGCGTTACGCCATGATGGTCGGCAACGCCAGCTCGGGTGCCTCACTCGCTTTTGATTCCTAAACGCCGCTCAAGATCGCGGTCACGGGCTCCACCGAGTTGAACAGCCTTGCGGTAGTACAACTCCGCACCGTCAGTCTTGCCCGGGTTAATGTCTAACAGAAGCCATGCCATGTTGAAATAACCGGACGGGCGCTGCGGATTGGCCTTCATGGCCTTGTCCAGTGCGTCCATGGCCTTGGCGTAGCTGCCGTTCGCCACATGCGCACCGGCCGCCAGCAACAGCGTGGTCTCGTCACGCGGATTGTCATCTAAGAGATCGTCAAGCACAACCGCGGCATCGTTGTGCTTGCCTTGCCGCAGACGTGACAACGCCATCAGGAGCCGGGCATCGCGGTTCTCCGGCATTGTTTTCAGCACCTTTAACAAGGACACCTCGGCATTGTCGAAACGGTCCATCGACAACATGTCCTTGGCCCATTCCAACTCTTCTTTGATGTTGACGTTACCCTTGACGTCGACATCCGCAACTACTTGTGGCGCCGGGGCGGGTGGTTCCTGTACTCCGTCGATTGTTTTGGCTGTAAGATTGACCGACAAATCCGGCACATTGTTGGTCTCGGCGGCCTTCTTGCGCTTCGCGCGTTTGGCCTCTAATGCCGATGTGTCCGTCACCGCCACAGTGCGGGCGTTGGAACTGACATCATCCAGCATGATCCGGTCGATTTCCGTCTCACAAAGCGCCTTGCGGAACCGTACCGGCGCGAATTCGGACGACGAGACTCGCCGCGGATTATCACGTTCCACGCGCACGATCTCTTCAAGAGATTTACGGTATAGCTCCAAAGCCTGCTTACTCTCGCCGGACACATAAGCCTCCTGCGCCTGCGCCATCAGTTCATTGGCTTCTTTGAGCAGTTCAGAAACCTTAGGTTGCTTATCCTTGGCTGCCGCCGATAAAGCAAAACCGCATATAATCATTAGCGTGATGCAAATCGAAAAAGCCCTAAAAGCTCTCATGTCAAATACTCCATTTGTGGATTGATAGTATCACACCGGGGCTGGTGGCTTCACGCATAAAAAAAGCGGCTCTTTACGGTTGACCCCATACTCAGCGGCATCGATTCCCGTAAGGCTTTCAGCGTGCTCCAACAGACTTAACTCCAAACCCGCAGCGTTGATCCTCCCGAAAAGATCAGTGCCATAGAGCCGGATATGATCCTCCTGCCCGTAAAACTCTCGCCGGGCCTTCTCCGTGACTATTTCGGCCTCGCCTTCACGTGTGCACGCCAGCCCCTTCGCAAATGGCGTCTGCAGCACCGCATGTCCGCCGGGCTTCAAAACCCGGCACAACTCGTGCAGTGCCGCAATGTCGTCAGGCACATGTTCCAGCACATGGTTGCAGAGCACCCAGTCGAACGCATCAGAATCATGCGGTATGGCGGTCACATCCATTCTTGTCACACCGGCACGTGACGGAAACAGGTCTCCTTTGACGTAAATAGCAGGCGCACACGCCTCGATCTTTGACATCAGGTGCTTCTCGGGTGCGAAATGCAAAACCGACGCGTTCCTGAAGCTGTCCCACAGACCTAACGCGTCAAAATATAGCATCAGATGACGCTCGCGGTCGTGACTCCGGCAGAACGGACACCAGAACTGGTCAAAATCGCTACCCACCCACTCAACCGCTTTCAGATAATCCGAAACAGACTGCCACCCGCCGCGGTATTTGGAAAAGCGGAAAAAACGTTTGCCGCAGACACAGCAACGGCGTGAACGACCCAATCCGTTCAGCATACGTCTAGCTCTGCGGATAAGACCCACTTTTTCTTGTGTCGGCTGATACAACATACCCCCCTCTCAAATCCCGCGCACCAGATGAGCCTCGCCGGAATAAACCGTCACATTCCCCTGATCGGACGTTAGGCGCAGAGCCCCGTCCTCCTGAATGCCATCAGCTATACCGTGCAGCGGCTCACGCCCCTGCACTAGGTTGATCTCTCTCCCAAACAAGATATCAAGCTCAGCTATGCGCGGCAACAGCGGCTTCAAGCCTTCGGCACGCCAAAGATCATAAAGCGGCTCGAAACGGTTGATGATGGCCGCCAGTGTCTGAACGATCGAAAAAAACCGCCCCGTCGCAATATGCAGTGAAGTCGCGGTCTCGCGCAACGGCGCGGGTAACATTTTCTTGGTCATGTTGACGTTCACGCCCACACCCGGAATGACGCTGCGCACACTATCAGCCTCAGCTTGCATCTCGCACAAAACGCCGCATACCTTGCGCCCGCCGATCAGGATGTCGTTGGGCCATTTGATACGCGTATCGAGTTCCGGCGCAATGCCTATGATGGCTTCAGCTACGGCCAGTCCCACTACCAGCGGCAGAGACACTGCTTGTCCGGGCTCAACCGCCGGACGCAAAAGCAGGGAAAAGTAGAGATTGGCGCCAGGCGGCGAATGCCAGACCCGCGCCATGCGCCCGCGACCTTGGGTCTGACTTTCGGCCGTTAAAATCAATCCCTCCCCCGCCCCCTCATCAGCCATCAGCACCATGTCGCGATTGGTCGACCCCGTCTGTTTAACATAACGGCAGTCGCGACCGATCCGAACGGTGGTCAGCAGCGGCACAAGTTCAGCCGCGTTGGGAGTGTCCGGCGCCTGCTCCAGACGATAACCGCGCCTCGAGCAGGCCGGGATCACATAACCTTCCGCACGCAAGGTCTCGACATGTTTCCAAACCACCGCCCGCGAGATTCCCAAGCACCCGCAAATGGCTTGGCTTGAGACCTCCTCGCCACCCGCCTCTCGCAGCATGGACACGATCTTTTCCGACAACTTCATAAATATGGATTATCGCGTAGCTCGCGCTCGATTGTGGTCATCGGACCGTGACCGCATATCACCTGCGTCTCTAACGGCAGCACTTTGAGCTTCTGGAGGGAGGCTGACAAATGCCGACTGTTGCCGCCCGGAAAATCGGTGCGTCCGACTGAACCGGCGAAAAGAGTGTCTCCAGCGACCAGCAGGTTGTCTTTTTCGAACAGCAGGCACCAGCCGCCCGGCGTGTGCCCCGGCGTGTGAATGATGCGCGCCTCCAGACCGCCACAGGCGATCCGGTCGCCGTCGACCTTATCCGTAATCAGCGTCGAAGGCCTGCTTGTCGCGGGGTAAGGCGGCATGGCATTAAGCGGTGAGAACGCCATCTCCTCGTCGGCGGCATGCATATACACCGGCACCGGAAACTCCGCCACAATATCATTCACCGCAGATATGTGGTCAAAGTGCCCGTGCGTCAAAACCACTAGGCCGGGACGCAGATTCAAATTTTTCAGCCTGCCCAAAATCGCCGCGCCGCGCGCCCCCGGATCAACCACCCAAGCGCATGCCGGATCATCCCACAATATGTTGCAATTAGCCCCGTATACCCCAACCGACATAATCTCTTGACGCATTCCGTTGATCCCTTTCTTGTTTCAACATACTAACTGTTATCGCGCTAACGTCAAGCAACTCCGCAATGAGCTCTTCCAGCCGTCTTAAATAGCGCGGAAACTTAACGGCTCAGGAGTCAGAATTCAGGAGTCAGAAGCTCTATGCGGACGCCTCGGGGAGGCGTTGCTACCGTGCCGTCCGCGTAACCGAGACATCAAATGCGACTGGCACGGTCAAAAATACGCATTGCGGCCATTATCGGCAATCTGTATTATGGAATCAATGAAAGAGAGTGAGACTTACCACTTATGAGTGAACAGGAAATCCGGTTTTTTTTGATGCTGTTTGCCGTTTTTGCGACTTTTTTCGGCGCGTGCGTCGGCAGTTTCCTAAATGTATGCATCTACCGTATCCCGCGCGATGAGTCGGTGATAACCCCACGTTCGCATTGTCCCAAATGCAACACGCTGATACCCTGGTATCTCAACGTGCCGGTCTTGAGCTGGCTGGTCCTCCGGGGACGCTGCGCATCATGCCGCGAGACCATTTCTTTCCGTTACACGCTGGTCGAGTTGTTTACCGCCATGCTTTTTCTGGCGGTGTTCATGAAATGGGCCGCGCCCGCCGCCGCCAGAATGTTGCCCATACCGCACCCGCTCTTAATCCCGGTGTACTGGCTGTTTCTGGCCGGACTGATCCTAGGCACTTTCGTCGACTTTGAACACTTCATCATTCCTGACTCGGTGACCATCGGCGGTATGGTGGCCGGGCCGCTTATCAGCGCCTTGGTGCCGGTCTTGCATGGCAAGGAACTTTGGTGGCAGGGCCTTTTTAGTTCATGCGTGGGACTCTTCGTCGGCTTCGGACTGCTTTACGCGGTGGCTTGGATCGGCTCCAAAATCTTCAAAAAGGAGGCCATGGGTTTCGGCGACGTGAAACTGATGGGAGCGATAGGCGCTTTTCTTGGCTGGCAGTCAGTGCTCTTCACCATCTTCATTTCTTCGCTGCTGGGAAGCGTCTGCGGTCTGGCGATGATCGCGTTAGGCCAGGCCAAGATGCAAAGCCGCATACCCTTCGGCCCGTACATATCAGCGGCAGCCGCGATCTGGCTCTTCTGGGGTCAGTCCATCATCAACTTATATCTCGGCTTGATGGCACGATAAAATTGAAAACATTAGCATCCCATAGGATGCAGGAGTTTAGGTGTTTAGACTGTGAGGTGTTTAGGTTTGTACAAAAGTAACGGTTTTGATGCGCAAAACAAGCAAATGCGTTTTTTTACACAAAATACCGTTTGCTTATTGAAACATACGCGCCAGTTGCATTTAACCTAATAGCCTACAGCCTAAAAAGCTAACAGCCTATGCGTCCTATGGGACGCTACTGGGGATGGTTCCCCGAACCGTCCGCCGATCCCGCTCTATGCGGGATCGATTAAGCAGGTTGACTAAGTGTAACCGACGAAGTATGGGACTAAGTGCAGGCAAAGCAGGAGCACCAAACAGATGTATGATTATAGCGGCAGTCATCAGGAATCTATTAACCAGAAACTGGAAAACAGCATCCCTAGTAAAATATATATTTCCGCCAATGATTATCTGCGTGACACTTTCCGGCTGGCCCGTATGGTGCTTGATTCCGGCTGGCTGCCGGATGATCTGATCGCCCTTTGGCGCGGCGGTGCGCCGGTCGGCGTGAGTGTTCATGAATTTTTATACTACCATGGACTGCGACCGCGTCACCGTGTGCTTAAATGCCAATCTTATATGGGCATAAAAAAACGCGGCGGCGAAATAACCTTTGAGAACGCCAATGAAATTTTCGGCTCGATTGTGCCCGGTTCCCGGCTGCTGGTGATCGACGATGTCTTCGACACCGGCAACACAGCGCAGGCTGTTTTTGACCAGCTTGCGCCTTTCAAAGTCGACTTGCGACTCGCTACGGTATACTGGAAGCCAGGACAGAACCAGACCGCATTAAAACCGGACTTTCATGTCAGGGAGACCGAAGAGTGGATCGTGTTCCCCCATGAGCTGGAAGGCCTGACCGCTGACGAGGTGAAAATTAAAGACCCGGTCATTCACGGCCTGCTGTCGAAACCATTGACTCCAGCCTCTGAATGAACCTAGTAAAGCTGAGTTCACTAACAACTTGTCCCTTAGTTCACTAAGGGGGGCGTAATTGGACTTTAGGTTGCGCTGAAAAAGTCGGCTGCCGATGGGCGCCTGTGGCCGCCATGTCCCATT
>CAZKZI010000003.1:26937-55580 GCA_964557205.1 uncultured Lentisphaeraceae bacterium | reverse complement strand
TTTGCCGAGAGCCGACTGACCCGGCTCAAGCGGCACAAGCTCCTTCAGCGAAGCCTTTTCCGGCAGCCGAATCGTTTGCCTGCCCGGCGGCAGCGTAAGCGCCAGATAGCTTTCGTTGGCATAGACGGCGGTGCCGGCAGACTCGTTGTAGATGTGCACGCCGGCCTGTTTGGCATAGTGCCGCATCGCCTCCGATGGCAGCGGCGGCATCGACACGAAAAGGTTCCGGCAGTTCGGCCCGTTCTTCTCCGCTACCACAACCTGACCTTCCGCCGTGTGCCCGGCCGCCGTGTCAGCCCCTTCAACGACATGAAAAAACGGGGACACCCCCTCGCTCTCGTAGTTCAACAGGCCGCCGTCGGGCAGCTTGAACGCGATTTTCGCTTTGGGCTGCGTCGCCTCCATCCGCACCTTCATGCCGAGCAGGGAAGAAATGTTGTCGGCGGAAAGATTGTCTTTGATCAGTCCGGGGGCATACATCCACATCAGCAGGCGGTTGTCCTTCATACACCTGTCGCGGATGATCCGCCGCTGGTCTTCCGACAAGACGAAGGCGTTGAGAAAGACGATCATGCGGTAGCGGGAGAGTTCGAGATCCTTCAAGTCGTCAAGAAGATAGAAGTCATGGGGGGCGCCGATGGTGCCCATGACACGCAATTGATGAATGATCCACACGAATTTCCCGCCATGTTGTGACACGCCGTAAGGCAGATAACGATACGAGTTTTCGTCCAGCACCACGGCGATCTGCGCGAGGGACTTGCGCGGAAGGTGAATGCTTTCGTCACCGACGGTCTGCATTTGCGCGAACATTTTCAGGAACGCCTCGTCATCGTACCAGCCCCCCCAGAGATCAAACCACCAGCTGGCCCAGCCGCTCACCAGGTTCTTGGCGAAAATTTCCTTCAGCGTTTGCATGCTGATCGGGATTGTCGGCGGCCCGAGCCATCGCTTTTCGTTATAACAGCCCTGCGGATCGATGTCGGGGCGGATTTTTGAGATCCATTTGGTCAGCGACGTCTTGGCGTCGATCTCGCTGTAAAACAGCTTGCCCGCCTTCAGGACGGAATCCGTTTCCGTATAGCTCCGGCCTCCCGCAGTCGTGACGAAGTCGACGTCTTTGGAGTCGAGCACCCGACGCAAAGCCAGGTGGCCGGTGTCCGCCCAGATCCAGGTGTACCCATAGAATAAGCCCGCAATCAGCCGGCCTTCCGAACCCTCTTTCACCGCTTTGCAAAAGGCCAGCGCGGAATCGACAAGCTCTGTGGAATGAAAGAGGCGGTAGTCGATCACGAGCCGGGATTTCTTCGGATCAAGGAAGTTGCCGCAGTCCCCCTTAGAACGTTCGGCGGCTGAAGGAATGGCAAGCTCGCCGATCGGTTTGCCGAACAGACGTTCGATCTCCTTGCCGTCCTTCCCGTAACGCCCCCAGAGCCACTCGCGGAAGCCCTTTTGCGCGCAAGCGCTCACATCGCACCCCTTGGCAAGTTCCTCGGTGCCCCCGGCGGTGACCATGTACCCGATCACGTGATCCCCGTACTTCGACGACGACACGGCCCGGACGATTTTCTTCAAAGCCGCAGCCGTGTCGTTGCGCCAGGCCAAGGAAGAAAACGATTGCCGTCGCCCCTGGCCGCCAAGTTTTCCCTCATCGTTGGTCTCTTCAGGATGCAGGAGATCCCACCAGGCGGGGCTGTCGCAGAACACGCGCGGAAAGATGAGCGCGTCCGGATCCATGTCGATAATCTTTTTCAGGTTCGCTTCCACCACCGACATGTCCACGTCATCGGGCCCCCGCCAGAGGCCCGGGGTGTTCCACTTCACGGGCTTGTCCCCTCCCAGCCATTTGTCGGTCAGCGTCAGGGCCACGCTGTAGAAATGGACGCCGTGATCCGCCATCTGTTTATAGCGGTACTGTTCCGGATAATACGACATGTACGCCATCGGAAAGCGCGGGACGCCGTTCACGAACATCGTCGGCTGACCGTTATGGCGTTTGATCTCACACTTTATTTTTTTCGCTTGCTCCTGAACCGGTGCCGGTTCCTGAGCCTGCGTACACGAGACGGTCACCGCCCCCCAAAGGAAGGCGGCAACACCAAGCAATACCGCGACCGGGAGCGGGTCGCGCGAGTGGGACAGGCGATCAAGAAAAGGCATTTCGATGTTTTCTCAAGGTAGAAGTTGAAAAATGCGGGTCATGCTGTTTGAAGAAGGGATGTCAAACGTGTCGCTTTTGTCAAACGAGAGACCCGGGTTGATGGTTGTCTGGCCAGGTTCGATAGCGATAAGTTCCTTGAGTGCGGCTTTTTCCGGTAGCCGAAGTGTCCGTTTGCCAGTGTTCGAGGCGGATAAAGTGAGTGCCAGATAGCTTTCGTTGGCAACAACTGTTCCTCCCGATTCGAGGTAGATGTGGACCCCGGCCCGCTGGGCATATTTCTGTAACAGTATCATCGGCAACGGAGGCATCGACACAAACAGGTTCCGGCAGTTCGGACCGTTCTTCTCCGCCACCACAATCCGGCCTTCCGCCGTGTGCCCGACCGCCGCATCCGCCCCTTCAACGACATGAAAGAACGGGGACACCTCCGCTCCGCTATAGTTGTAGACCTTCGTTTCGCCGGGCAGCTTGACGTCGATTTTAGCCTTCGGATGCGTTGTCTCCATCCGCACCTTCATGCCGAGCAGAGAAGAAATGTTGTCGACTGAAAGATCGTCTTTGATCAGTCCGGGAGCATACACCCACATCAGCAGGCGATTGTCCTTCATGCATCTTTCGCGGATCATCCGACGCTGGTCTTCCGACAGGGCGAAGGCGTTGATAAAAACAATCATGCGGTAGCGGGAAAGATCGAGATCCTTCAGGTCGCTGAGCAGATAGAAGTCGTTGGGGGCGCCGATCCATCCGACGGCGCCAACTTGGGAGCGAATCCACAAGAACTTATTGTTCACATTTCTGTCCGCCACCCCATAGGGCAGGTAGCGAAACGAGTTTTCGTCCAATACCACGGCGATCTGCGCAAGGGACTTGCGCGGAAGCCGGATGCTCTCGTCTCCGGCGATCTGCATTTGGCCGAACATCTTCAGGATCGCTTCGTCATCGTACCAGCCTCCCCAAAGGTCGAACCACCAGTTGGCGCAGCCTTTGACCATATTCCTGACGAAGGCGGACTTCATTCTTTGCATGCTGATGGCAATCGTCGGCGGTCCGAACCAGCGCTCTTCATTGTATTTGCCCTGGGGGTCGATGTCGGGACGCAATTTGGAGATCCATTGGACCAGCGAGGTTTTGGTGTCGATCTCGCTGTACATTATTTTTCCGGCCTTGATGATGGAATCGGTTTCCGAACCGAACCCTCCTCCCGCCGTCGTGACGAAATCGATATCTTTGGAGTCAAGAAGCCGGCGCAGGGCCAGGTGTCCGGTGTCTGGCCAAGATCGGGTGCATCCATAGAACGTGCCTGTGATCAGGCGTCCTTCCGACGCCTCTTTCACGGCTTTGCAGAAGGCCAACCCCGAATCGACGATCTCAGCGGAATGAAACTCGCGGAGATCGATCACGAGCCTGGATTTCTGCGGGTCAAGAAAATTGCCGCAGTCCGCTTTAGACCGTTCTGAGTGAGACGGGATGGAAATCTCTTCAATCTTTTTTCCGAACAGCCGTTCGATCTCCCTGCCGTCTTTCCCGTAGCGCTCGAACAGCCACTCGCGGAAATGTTTTTGCGTGCAAACGCCCGAGTCGATGTGTTTCGACATCTCTTCGGTGTCGCCTGCGGTGGGCATGTAGCCGATCACATGGTTGCCGTATTTCGACGCCGACACGCTCCGAACGATTTTTTTCAGCGCGTTCGCCGTGTCGTTGCGCCAGGCCAGGGATGAGAACGATTGACGCCTGCCCTGACTCCCGAGTTTGCCACTGGTGTTGGTCTCGTCCGGATGCAGGAGATCCCACCAGGCGGGACTGTCGCAAAACACGCGTATGATGATCAACGCGCTCGGATCTATATCGACGATTTTTTTGAGGTTCGCTTCCACGACCGACATGTCCACATTGTCAGGCCCCCGCCAGAGTCCGGGCGTGTTCCATTTGACAGGCTTGTCTCCGCCCAGCCATTTGTCGGTCATCGTCAATATTAGAATATAAGTGTGAACCCCTTGGTCGGCCATCTGCCTGTAGCGGTACTGTTCCGGGTAATACGATGCGTATGCCATCGGAAAGCGCGGTGCGCCGTTCACGAACACCGTTGTCTTGCCGTTGTGCGGCTTGATCTCGCACTTGATTTTCTCCGCTTGCTCCTGAACCGCAACCGGTTCCCGGGCAAGCACGCACGAAACAGTCGCCGCACCCCAAAGGAAGGCGGCAACACCAAGCAATACCGCAACCGGGAGCGGGTCGCGCGAGTGGGACAGGCGATCAAAAAAAGGCATTTCGATATTTCCTCAAGGTAGAAGTTGGAAAATGCGGGTCATGCCGTTTGAAGAAGGGATGTCAAACGTGTCGCTTTTCTCAAACGAGAGACCCGGGTTGCCGGTTGTCTGGCCAGGCTCGATAGCGACAAGTTCCTTGAGCGCGGCTTTTTCCGGTAGCCGGAGTGTCCGTTTGCCCGTGTTCGAGGCGGATAAGGCGAGCGCCAGATAGCTTTCGTTGGCAATAACGGTTCCTCCCGATTCGACGTAGATGTGGACCCCGGCCTGTTGGGCATATTTCTGTAACAGAATCCACGGCATTGGCGGCATCGACACGAACAGGTTCCGGCAGTTTGGCCCATTCTTCTCCGCCACCACAACCTGGCCTTCCGCCGTGTGCCCGACCGCCGCATCAGCCCCTTCAACAACATGAAAGAACGGGGACACCTCCGCCCCTTCATAGTTGTAGACCTTCGTTTCGCCGGGCAGCTTGACGGCGATCTGAGCCTTCGGATGCGTTGTCTCCATCCGCACCTTCATGCCGAGCAGGGAAGAAATGTTGTCGACTGAAAGATCGTCTTTGATCAGTCCGGGAGCATACATCCACACCAGCAGGCGGTTGTGCTTCATGCACCTGTCGCGGATCATTTTCCGCTGGTCTTCCGACAGGGCGAACGCGTTGACAAAGACGAGCATGCGATATCGAGAAAGATCGAGGTCCTTCAGGTCGCTGAGCAAATAGAAGTCGTTGGGGGCACCGATTGGTCCGACGGCACCCACCTGCATGCGGATCCATAAGAATTTATTATTCACGTTTCTGTCCGACATGCCGTAGGGCAAATAACGATAGGCGTTTTCATCCAAGAATACCGCGACCTGAGAGACGGAGCCGCGCGGAAGACGGATGCTCTCGTCGCCGGCGATCCGCATTTGGCCGAACATCTTCAGGATCGCTTCATTGTCGTACCAGCCTCCCCAAAGGTCGAACCACCAGTTGGCGCAGCCTCTGACAAAGCTTCGCGCGAAGGTGTACTTCAGGTGTTGCATGCTGATGGCAATCGTCGGCGGTCCGAACCAGCGCTCTTCATTGTATTTGCCCTGGGGGTCGATGTCGGGACGCAATTTGGAGATCCATTGGACCAGCGAGGTTTTGGTGTCGATCTCGCTGTACATTATTTTCCCTGCCTTGATGATGGAATCGGTTTCCGAAGCGCCCCCTCCTCCCGCCGTCGTGACGAAATCGATATCTTTGGAGTCAAGAAGCCGACGCAGGGCCAGGTGTCCTGTGTCTGGCCAAAGTTGAGTGTATCCGTAGAACGTGCCCGTGATCAGGCGGCCATCCGACGCCTCTTTCACGGCTTTGCAGAAGGCCAAACCCGAATCAACGATCTCATCGGAATGAAACTGGCGGAGGTCGATCACGAGCCGGGATTTCTGAGGGTCAAGGAAATTGCCGCAGTCCGCTTTAGACCGTTCTGCGGGAGACGGGATGGAAATCTCATCAATCTTTTTCCCGAACAGCCGTTCGATCTCCTTGCCGTCCTTCCCGTAGCGCTCGAACAGCCACTCGCGGAAACGCTTTTGTGTGGCAACGCCCGAATCAAGGCCTTTCGACATCTCTTCGGTGTCGCCCGCGGTGGGCATGTAGCCGATCACATGGTTGCCGTATTTCGACGCCGACACGCCCCTAACGATTTTTTTCAGCGCGTTCGCCGTGTCGTTGCGCCAGACCAGGGAGGAAAACGATTGACGCCTGCCCTGTCCCCCGAGTGTTCCCTGAGTGTTGGTCTCGTCCGGATGCAGGAGATCCCACCAGGCGGGACTGTCGCAAAACACGCGTATGATGATCAACGCGCTCGGATCTATATCGACGATTTTTTTGAGGTTCGCTTCCACGACCGACATGTCCACATTGTCAGGCCCCCGCCAGAGTCCGGGCGTGTTCCATTTGACAGGCTTGTCTCCGCCCAGCCATTTGTCGGTCATCGTCAATATTAGAATATAAGTGTGAACCCCTTGGTCGGCCATCTGCCTGTAGCGGTACTGTTCCGGGTAATACGATGCGTATGCCATCGGAAAGCGCGGCGCGCCGTTCACAAAAACGGTGGTCTTGCCGTTGTGCGGTTTGACCTCGCACGTGATTTTCCCTGCCGGGTGCCCCTGTGCAGGAGCTTGTGCCTGCACGCACGCCGTGACCGCGAACCCCAGCATCGCCACGAGACCTTTTTTCATTTTCGATTTCATTCTTTTGCCTTCTACTTCTGTGATTGATTCCCTGCCGACCTGATTGCCCCATTCTATGGAAGCACCCTGACAAGTCGCATACCGCAGGCCATATTTGGTTGATAGGTCAAGATATAGTAATAAATATATACCGAGCGGCACTCCGATGCCAAACTGTTCCATCCGCCTCCCCGCGATATGCGGTTAAGATTACCTTGCCAAATTTTTCCGTCCAGACAGTACTCGAACACGTTCCCGTGCATGTCGTAAAGCCCCCACGCATTCGGCAGGTACGAACCCACGATGGCCGTCCCGTTCGTCGGGCCGGCATCCGCGGTCGGCATGTGCCACGAGGTACCGTCCCAGTATTGTCCACCGCCCCATCTGTATCGCCCCAGCACCGCCAGATATTCGTTGGTATTCCCGTTGTTATTCTCCACGATTCCGTCACAAAAGGCATTCGTTTCTCCGTCGTTGAACACCGTCGTTGTCCCGGCTCTGCACAAGTATTCCCACTGCGTCTCCGTCGGCAGGTCGAAGTCGTCGAGTCCCGTCTTTGCGCGTAACAAACCTAAAAAGCTTGTGGGGCTGACATAAGAGCCCGTGCTGGGCCAGTTGACCATCGGCACGTCGTTCGTCCACCCCCGGATGTCTTTGTATGGTCCGTTCTCAAACGGCCGCCCCGCCCCGTCTACCTTGAAGATGCTTGGATTGCTCCCCTTCACCAATTCCCACTGCCTCTGAGTCACTTCGAACACTCCCACATAGCAGGCCTTGGCTGGAGTTTCCGGATAGGCCGTGTAGCCATCCCCTCCCTTCGTGTACGTTCCCGACGGTACGCGCCGCAAGACCAGCCTGTCTGTCCGGTAGGCCGGATCATTGGTCACGCCGGTCCAGATGACGGATTCCACAACAGCCCCCGCGTTCGTTACCGGATTTCTCGCCCAGTCGCCCCATTTGTTCGTGACCAGATCCGCCTCGTACACGTACTCGATCTTCGGGAGCGTGCCCACGGCATTGGTCAGATCCACGATCATGTAGAGCGGCACGGGAAACGGCTCGAGCGACACCTGAAACTGCGGCAGTATCTTGCTCGTGTCGGCCGATTTCGTCGGATCCCAGACAATGCGGCGCGTACCCGGCGGCACATCATACAGGTCGCCGGTCAATGAGTCTGACGGCAGCGCGAGCGTGACTGAGCCGTTATACGCGGTGACCGCGACATCCACACTTTGCGTGGCATCGCCTGTCAGCACATAATCGATGTCCACCAGTCTGCTCCACGGCCAGCGTTGCTGAACCGTGATCTGGCTGATCGCCGGATCACTCGCCAGCGAGATCTGCACGAAACAAGCGCTCAGACCTGCCACAATTATAATGCGTGCGATTTTTGCTCTCTTCATTTTCTTGCTCCTTCTTATTATGTCAGCGAATCGGCTTTTGTCAGCCTTCCCGTCATGGCAAATTAACGATCACCCGGAAACTGAGAATATTAGCTGTGGAGGTCGGTCCCACATTCCACCGGTATGCGATGGCGACTTGGCTGGCGATGTGCGAATAGCACCCGCCCCGGAATACGCGGGCTGTTCCCGGCGGGGGGCCGACAGGATCGGTTCCGCCTGTCAGCGTGACATCATACCAGTCCAGACACCACTCACACAGATTCCCGATCGTGTCATACAGGCCCCAGGCGTTCGGCAGTTTTCCTCCGACCGGATGTCTGGTATTACTACTGTTGTCTTTCCACCAGGCCAGCGTACTTAGCACAGCGGTGTAGGTGCTGTCTGTCGACACCCCGTCGTAATAGTAGGACGTTGTTCCCGCCCGGCATAAATATTCCCACTGCGCATCGGTAGGCAAGTCAAACCCCTTCACGCCGGTTCGGGCGCGAAGCTCGCCGAGAAACGAGTTATCATCAACGGCGTGGCTCGAAGGCCAGTTCACCCCGACGGAAGAACCGCGGATATTCAGATAGGACTTGCTATAAACGGGCGTGACCAATGAAGAGGGCGGGCCCATAATGTTGCCCCATTGCGCCTCCGTCACCTCGAAAATACCTGCGTAAAAATCCTTGGTCAGAATCACGGACTTGCTTCCTCCCATCAGGTACGTGCCGGCCGGGACACGGCGCAAGACCAGTTTGCTCGTCATGTAGTCAGTGTTATTGGTCACCCCGGTCCAGATGATCGATTCGACGCCCGCTACGGGATTCGTCTGAACCGCACCCCAGTCGCCGCTTGCCAGATCGGATTCCGACAGGTATACGGTCTGAGTGGTTATCAAGTCCACGATCATGTACAGCGGTGCCGGAACCGGCGTGAGTGACACACGGAACGATGGCAGCACCTCGTTCGTGTAACCCGACTTTGACGGATCCCAGACGATGCGGCCAGCGCCAGGAGGCACACTGTAACGATCGCCGGAAAGCGAGTCCTCTGGCAGGGTAAGGGACTCGGCGCTGTCGAAAGCGCTGACGGTGACATCCACACGCTGTGTGGCGTCGCAGTCCAGCACATAATCGATATCGACCAGCCTGCTCCAAGGCCAGCGCTGCCTGACCGCCACATCACGGATCGTCGGCGCGTCGGCCGCCGCGTTAAAGGCCAGAAGGCCTATCAGGCATCCCGCCGCCATCTTCATTTTTGCTGTTGTCTTCATTGTCGTTTCTCCTTAACGAGTGAACATAGGGGACGCCCCCCGAGTTTCTTTTGGGTTGCGACATATAAGTCACTGCATTCTGAGTATTGTCCCGTCCAGCGGGCGCGTCAGCGTTGCCGGCCATTCGTTTGTTGTTCCGGTGAACGTCAGCAGTAGGTCGAATGTGCCGTAGCCCCAGCCGTTGTTCCTGAGTTTCCAGCCGTAATAGCCGACCACATCCGCAAACGTGTTCGTCTCGGCCGCGCCACCCTGCTTGGCGATCACGAGTTGCGCGGATGCGGCGTTCGTTGCCGATTCAGAAAAGGACGCGTCATAGGGGATCACCACATTCTTGTCGACCTTCTGCCATTCCCTGCTGACCTCAACCGCGTCGATTGTTACAGCCCCGAACGCGCCATGCACCACGGCCAGACGGGAGGTCAGCACACCGACGATCTCATCGTCGTCAGTAGATAACGTCAGCGTCAGGTCATACACGTCCTCCGCCGCTGGCACGTCTGACGCAAAGGCCTGCCAGAGGTAATTCGACACGGTCTTCGTGAAATTCGTGGTGCAAGTCGTTCCGCTTATGTCGGTGATGTCCAACTGTGCCTTTGTCGCGTCCGTGCTCCAGTTCCACGCCAGATTAACGGTGTTGGTGAACACCGTCATCCAGTGGGTGCTCTGCAAATCGCCGTCCACCAGCACTTGGCCGGATGGGGCAGCGAAAACCTCCGCACCTGTCAGAAGCAACGCCGCGGCCACGCATGCCGCCATGGTTTTTTTCATATTGCTCATTGATTTTATCCTTTCCTCGTTCTTTATTTCCGGTTTTGCAGTTTCTGGACCGTGTAGGCGGCGGGGGAGGTCGTCTTGCGGCGGGCCTCCGTCCAGCCCTTCATCTCCGCCATGGATTCGAACAGCGCGACACAGGCGGTTTCGTAGTCCACACCTGCCAGCTCAACAACCAAACGGGTACTGCGGTCAATCAGTTTTTTGTTCGATGCGGAGACATGCGCCATCCAGTTGCTGTTCAGCCTGCCCATTTTACCCATTGTCGCCGAAGAAACGTTATTCAGCGTCAGTTTTACCGCCAGATGCGAAAAGATATCCAAAGGCGTTTCCGGGATATCGACCGCCACTTTGATCAGGGTTTCGTCCCAGCCGACGGGCATCTGACGACCGATGATCAGAGCCGACCGAGCATCGAATTTTTTGGAGGCGGACATATAAGCATTATACCAGGAGGAGGACGCGTCCTTGTTCAACAGCAGTGCTTCCCTGCCGAGCAGCACGGCCATGGCGGCGTTGGGGCTGACTTCAATCCGTGAGGGATCCGGCTCTTGACCGATAATGAATTTATAGAGTGCCGCACTGCCGATTTGCGGCATCCTGGTCCGTATGTTTTTAGAGGCGCCCAATTTGATGTAGGTCTCCGGCGTCCATTCCAGGCAACGGGGCTTGTGCTCCAGTATACGCAGCCAAGCTTTCGGGGTTGTGCGCAGAGAGTCTTTGACGAAAGCCCAGGAAGCAGGCGACTCGGTGTCGTCGCAACTGCGGAAAGGCGGAATCTTGAAGGTCGGCGAACGCTCGGTGGTGTCGGTGAAGATATCCAGGAGATATCCATCCGCGAAGTAAGTGATACGTCCGTTACGTGCGTACAGGTCTTCCTCATAATCCGCCAGTCGTGCGAGTGCGGCCACATTTTCGTTGTTGCGGATCTGCCCCAGCAACGTTTCAAACTGTGCAAGGGTCTTTTCGGGTGTGCGCGAGTCCAGTCCCAGAGACTTCATTTGCACAGGTGTGAGCTTGGCCTGCAGATGCTCTTGCGTGCCCGCCTCGAAGGCCGCGCCCGCGATCAGCAGTTCGATGGTGGTCGCCTGCATGCGTGTGGAACCCGCCACGGCCATCGGTCCGGTGCAGAGCACAAGCGTGGTGACAGACTCGTTTCTGATTACCCGGCGGCAACGCTCCAGCTTTTCGGCCAGCAGGGCTGCAGGGTTGTTAAACATAAAGAAGACCTGCGCCTTGACATCCAGACCGCGCAGGACCGTTCCAATGACCGACGAGGTCTCTCCTCCTTCCGAGATCGCCACGACCACGTCGCCTTCAGATACGCCGGCTTCTTCCATCTGGTGGTAGCCGAAGGAGATGTAGTCTTCGAACATTTCCACCGCCTTGACGAGCGCATAATCGCCGCCGGTCATGACGGCATGGGTGCGTGCCTCCATGTCACCGCACACGGCCTTGAACTCGGGATGCTTCTCGAACGTTTCACGCCAGAAATGGCGGTTGGCCGCGTCCAGCAGGATCGCCAGACGGCCGGTTGAGCCGCAGCCGGTGAAATAGACTTTTTTGTTATTGTCCAGCGCGGTCTTGATGGCGGCGCGCAACTTGGCGAACTCGGGCGAAGCGATGACCTGTTTCGCCACTGGCGGAATGTCGTCGTCCACACTTAGCAGCATACGGATGCCTTTGGCTGTGTCGGCCTGCAAGGCTTGCGAGAGCCCGCGCGTCTTGGGATGCGACTGCTCGGTCGGCAGATAGCCGAGGTGAAACTGCGTTTCGTTGCGGATGAAATCCAGAGCCTGTTCGCGCGGCGTCTGCGCCCAAGTTGCGGAACCGGCCAAAAGGACAATTCCCGCAAGGACGCAAACCGGTTTGAAAAGAAAACGCTTCAATGTCATCATGCCCATCCCTTCATGCATGTGCTGTGATACTGATAAGACACCATCCTTTGATTTATTGAAAGTATAAACGTTCAGGCATAAAATGAACAGGTCCAATTGCGCACAAAATGATCCGGCATTTTGCGCAATTCGCCTTGTCAAACGATTGTGATTCCCTCATACTTCAAAACGCACAGACCACGAAGGAGAATCATGCCGAAGATTTTCACACAGACGCCGCGTGTAGTTGTGATTCTGGAGACTTGCGTACAGCCGGATCGCGAGAAACTCGACGGCATCTTCAAGTATGTGCGTTTTTACGGACCGTGGCACCTGCACATCATCCAGAATCGGATCGGCGAGCAGCGCCTCGAGCACTTTGAGACGTGGCATGCCAACGGGGTTATCGTGGGGCAGTCGATGCTCGACATGGAGGAGTCTCTGGCCCAGACCAGGCTGCCGCTTGTGCTGATCGATCCGCTGTCGCGACATCTGGCGTCGACTTCCCCCTTTTTCCGGTGTTCTTATGTCCAGAATGATTCCGTCAGTGTAGGGGTAGTGGCGGCGGACTATTTTTTAAAACAGGGTTTCAAACAGTTCGCCTATGTCGGTGAGGCGTTGGACCGCCCATGGTCGCGCGGGCGGGGACAAGGATTTGTCGGCAGGTTGCGCGAGGCCGGGTTCTCTTGCCAAACCCATGCGCCGTTGACCGATGACGAACTCAGCGATTGGGCGGTGGAACAGTTCAATCTCACCCGTTGGCTGAGCGCATTACCCAAGCCGGTGGCGCTGTTCGCCGCGATGGACATCCGCGCCCGGCAGGTGCTTGACACATGTCTCATCAGCGACATCAAAGTGCCCGAAGATGTGGCGATTCTGGGGGTGGACAATGACGATCAGCTCTGTTTGGGCAGTTTCCCGACCCTGTCCAGCATCGAGTGCGATATGGGGCGGTGCGGGTTTCTGGCCGCTCATCTGTTGGACGAGCAGATGCGCGGCAAACGGAAACGCAAAACCATATTGATCTATGGGGTGAAGAAAATCGCGGAGCGCCAATCGACGCGTGCCGTACAGCCCGCGCAGGACCAGCTTGTCGCCCGCACGATCGAGTTCATCCGCCTCAACGCGTGCGAGGGAATCGGCGTGCGCGATGTCGTCGCATACCTGAAAGTCTCGCGCCGTCTGGCCGAGCTGCGCTTCAGAAAAACCTGTGGGCGTTCCCTTCTGGATGAGATTCAGGCGGTGCGTCTCGAGCGCGTCAAGCGGCTGGTTAAGGAAACCGACTTTTCGATCCGGGAGATCACGGACCGCAGTGGCTACCAGACCGACGATCACTTACGCCGCATTTTCAAGCGGCATTTCGGCATGACGATGCGCGAGTACCGTCGGCAACGACGATCGCCCGACTTGCTTCCTTGAAAAATTGCGTCTGCCATGAGGCTCTGTGAATGATGCTGACACAGGCAGCCCGTTTTGTTATTTTTAATAAAAGGCAACTAAACTTTCGTAGGAGGTATTGTTATGAAACTGTATTTGGGTTTTGTGGTGTTGGGTCTGGTTTTGTCGGGCGTACTGACGGGGTGCGATACGTTTGACGGCCATGAGGGCGCTATGATCGGCGGGGCTGCCGGCGCGGCCGGCGGGGCGCTGATCGGGTCGGCGGCGGCCGGCAGCGGCAACCGCGGAACCGGCGCGGCTATCGGTGCGGTTGTGGGTGGCGCCGGGGGTGCGGTGGCCGGAGATCAGTTGCACGACAAGAAAAAGTAGAAGGATCAAGGAGCAGTTTGCAAAACCTCCGGTTTGTGCAAGCCGAGGGTTCGGGGTTCAGGGTTCAGGGGGCGATTCAGGCCTGAAAACTGGCTTCCGGAACTTTGTCACCTGCAAGGGGCTTGTAAGAACCTCGGAAAGAGAAAGGGTAAGTGCTGATTATGAAGAGATTGGTTTGTTTATCGTTGACGGTGGCTTTGGCGACCGGTTCGGTCTTGGCTCAAAAGGTTTCGACGACACCGGCGCACAGAATGGATCAGGAGTGGTGGAAGAAGCGCTTTGAGGCGAAGCAGGAGCTTGTCAAGCAGGGCGGATGGGAACTGGTTTTCTTGGGAGATTCCATCACGCACGGCTGGGAGAGCAGCGGCAAGTCGGTTTGGAATGAGAACTTCGGAGCCTTCAAAACATTGAATCTCGGATATGGCGGCGACCGCACGGAGCATGTGCTGTGGCGTCTTGAAAATGGCGAGCTGGACGGTTATCAGCCTAAATTGCTGATTTTGATGATCGGCACCAACAACACCGGGCACAGGCCGCTGGAGCAAGAGAGTGCTGAGGACACCGCGGCCGGCATCAAGGCGATCCTAGACAAGATCGGTCAGAAATCTCCTTCGACAAAGGTGCTGTTGCTGGCGATCTTCCCGCGCGACAACCAGCCCGACGGTGACAAGCGGGTGCGCAACGACAAGGTGAACGCGATCATCAAGGGGTTCGCTGACGGGCAGCGGGTGCTGTTCATGGATTTAAGCAAGGATATGCTGGAGCCGGATGGAACACTGGCCAAGGAGATGATGCCGGACTTTCTGCATCCCAAAGAGAAGGGGTACGGAATCTGGGCGAAGGCTGTTATGCCGGTGGTGAAAGAGGCGCTGGGGAAAAACTAGCGGAGCTAGTTGAAGCTGCGCCTCAAACCGACAAGTGGAACCCCGTAAAGCGGGGTTCTTTTTTTGTCCAGGCTTTATTGCGGCCACCAAGTGACCGCAATGACGAGAGTAAAAGGGGAGCGGCCAGCAGCCGCCTCCTATCATACGGCGTGACAGCCTTCGCTTTCCGCCTCGCTCCAAGCGAAGGCTGGCGGAGAGGGAGGGATTCGAACCCCCGGTACCTTGCGGCACGCATGATTTCGAGTCATGTGCATTCAACCAGGCTCTGCCACCTCTCCGGAAAAGCTTTTTAATATAACTAAAATGGAACATGAGGGTCAAGTCCGGCTTGACATAGAGTGTGATTGCAAAATATTGCAATCACACAGAAGTCGGAAGTCGGAAGTCGGAAGTCGGAATGGTTTCACGCAACTTTCACTTGAAAGGGCGCATTCTTTTCGGGTCCGCAGATGTTGATTCAATCTGCGTTGATCTGCAAAATCTGCGGATAAAGTTACCTCGTGCGTTTGTTTCCGTTCTGCAAGCGGCGGGCTGACTCCTGACTTCTGACTTCTGAATGCTGGGGTGTGCTTCAACTATTGTGAAAAACACCCCACCGCACTCCCGCTTTGTAATTGCCAATTGCCAATGATAAAGGTAATGTTATTATTATTTTCAGTCTGGTGTGTGCTATGGCTATAAGTGTGATAATTGTGGAGGATGACAGTCGTTTGCGGTCTGGGCTGCGGGAGATCGTCGACCGCGATCCGGATTGCCGGTGTGTCGGAGCATTCGGTTCGGGCGAGGAGGCTCTTGAGTATGCGCCGGCATTAGTGCCGCAGGTGGCAGTAATGGACATAAACCTGCCGGGCATAGACGGCATCGAGTGTGTAAGGCGGCTTTCCGCAAAATTGCCTGAATTACAGATCGTTATGCTGACGGTCTATCAGGATACCGACAATCTTTTCCGGGCTTTGGCCGCAGGAGCGCACGGCTATCTGGTTAAGCCTGCCCGGGCGCGAGACCTGATGGATGCCATCCACGACATCCACCGCGGCGGGGCGCCGATGACCAGCGCTTTGGCGCGCAAGGTGGTGGACGCCTTTCTAAAGCAGACTAAGCCGCCCGTGCCTACACAGGGCGCCGTGGCCGACGGCGAGGGCGAAACCGAGGATCTGGCCCCGCGCGAAAAAGAAGTATTGGACCTGTTGGCGCAGGGCTTCTCATATAAAGAAATCGCCGAGCGGCTGAACGTGGCGTTCGGGACGGTTCACACTTACGTTTTGCGTATTTACAAGAAGCTGCATGTGCGCTCCAAAAACGCGGCGGTGGCAAGATGGCTGGGGTATCGGCCTGGTGAGTGAGGAGCATGTCATGAATGACGGCGGGTATATCAGGAGGCGCGCCTTCCTGCGGATGGCGCAGGCAGGCATGACGGCGCTACCTTTTTTGCCGGAGGCGGGGTATGCGCAGGCGGCATCCGAAGGTGCCGTTAAGGGCACGGCGACAGGCAAATACGGTCGTCAGGTCAAGCTGGGGCTCGTGGGTTGCGGCGGCCGCGGCGCATGGATCAGCAATCTGTTCAAAGCGAACGGGGGCTATGTTTTCACGGCGACGGCTGACTATTTTGAAGAGCGGGCGACACGCGTAGGACAGCAGCTCGGCGTTCCGGCCGCTGCCTGCTTCTCGGGGTTGGAGGGTTACAAGCGGCTTATGGCCTCGGGCGTGGAGGCAGTGGTTCTGCAAACCCCGCCCTATTTTTTTCCGGAACATGCTGCCGCGGCACTGGCGGCGGGACTCCATATTTACATGGCGAAACCGGTGGCGATCGACATTCCCGGCACACGGGCGATCGAGTCTCTCGCCAGGCAGGCTGCTGCCGACAAACTCGCTTTCCAGGCCGACTACCAGTTGCCTTGCGACCCGGTCAACATGGAGGTCGCGCAGCGCATACACGCCGGGGCGCTGGGCAAACTGCAGACGGTGTTCTCTTCGGGTTGGGCCGGCGGTAACGGCTATCAGGATCCGCCGCTGGAGGCAACCGTCGAAAACCGCCTTAAGGATCTGGTGTGGTGTAACGACGTGGCCTTGGGCGGAGATTACATTGTGCATTATGATGTGCATATCATAGATGCGGTGGTATGGGCGCTGGACAAGACACCGGTTGCGGCACTGGGCGCCTCGTCCGCTTTCAGACCCTCTGTACACGGCGACGCGCGCGATTCAGGAACCGTGGTCTATATGTTTGACGACGGCACACTCTGGTGTCACCAGGGCGTGCTGGGAACCTATCACGACTGGATCAGAGCCGGCCGTCTAACGGCCTCATTGCAGGGAACGCAAGGCACGGCTTGTCTGTCCTATGCGGGCAAGGCTTACGTGCGCGGCGGGCCGCGGCATTTCAGCGGTGGTGTGCCCAATCCTGAGGCCAGCGTACGCACGAACATTGCGGCCTTCAGGCAGGCGATCGACGATCGAGACTATTCCAGCCTGCATGTCTTGCGGGCGGTCTCCAGCAATTACACAGCGATTCTTGGACGCGAAGCGGCGGTACGGCGCAAGATGCTCACGCTGGCCGAGCTGATGTCGGAAAACCGGTCGTTGAAGCCCGACCTTACCGGGTTGCGTCTTTAGTGCTTTTTAAACCAACAGCAGCAAAAACAAGTTTATTTGGTGCGCTGGTGTGCTTGATTGAGCCAGGCGCGGGCAGCGGCGGTGTCGAGTTTTGCGCTGTAACGCAGCGACTGATAACTTTCCAGCAATTCAAGCAGCGCATCCGAATGAGCGGCGGCCAATTCGGGTCGGACACGACGGTACCAGGCTGGCCAGGTCTCGAAAACGCGGCGGCGCAGATGTGAAGGGGCGGCGCGGCGCGCGATATGCGTCATGGTTCGGGTCATTTCGCGGCGCAGACGGGCTTCGCTGTTCAGCTTTGGTCTTCGGTGCCGGAGTCTGAGCCACCAGAGAACGCTGAATCCGGACATAACCACCACTCCCGGAATGCTCGCGATCATTTGCCATAGGAACAAAAAGAGATCCTCTCCTAGATCGGCGAGTACCACCAGGAAATTGGCATTGCGCAGGAAATAAAGGGCACGTTTCCAACTGGCTCCCAGAACATCCAGCACCCACCTGCTCTTGCCTGGCTTCTTGAACATGGCTGGGTTGCCGTTGGACGGTGTGGGGTCGGCCACCAGCCATTTTCCGGAAGAACGGTCAAAGACCTCGACCCAGGCATGTCCCTCGCGTTCACGCACGACCCATCTTTCGAGCCAGGGATTCCATTCGCTGCAAACGTATCCTCCGATCACACGCGAGGGTATGCCGCGCCCTCGGAACATCAGGGTTGCGGCGCTTGCGAACAAGGTGCAGGCACCCTCTTTGCGGGTCATGAAGTCGATCAAGGGATCAGGGTTGGGGCTCATGCGCAAACCCAGACGGTATCTGAAGTTTCTGGTGAAATAGGCTTCAACAATTTGAATGGAAGCGGCGATAGACGGCGCGTCAGAAAAGCCTGCGCAGTCATTGACCCAGTTTGCGACACTGCCGTAAAGATGTTCGGGTATTTGCAGATAGTCGGGGCTTGCAAACCCGGTTGGGTAAGGATAAGCACTGTGCAACAGGCGCGTCGGCATGATTTCCAGCGTATAGCTTTCCGGGAACGCGCCGTTCGGCGCGACCATGCCGTTTGGTTCTGTCAGAGGTTGCGGGCCATCGCATGTGAGCGTCAGGGCATTGCCCGGAATACAAAGGCCGGAAAGCAACGTTGGAGACAGGATCTCGAAGTTCCAACTGGTTCGGGAAGTTGGAGGCAGGCGCGGAACCAAAATGTGCATGTTATTTTTATATCCGGGAAGACCAACAGGCGCTTTCGGCAACGGCTCTTCGGGTTTGATCGCGATCCAGCGTCCGTTGTGGTAACGGACGAAAACGGTTTCGCGCAGGTATCCCGGCAGGTTGCGGGTTTCCAGCAGCATGATCATACGCATGCGCCGCCCGAAATTTCTGGGAGTCTTGTCTGTCAGTATGAGATCGGTTTGTCGGTGACGCTGACGGCGGTCGGCATACATGACGAAGCCGAAAATCCTCTTTTGGGCTGCTTTAGCCACGCGTTCTACCGGATGACGCAAGGTGAACGATAGGCTTGCGACGGCAAGCAGGAAAATGACGCGAAAAGAGAGCTCTTTAAAGCCCGGCGTGAGCATTTCGGCGGCACGCGGCGCAGTCAGCCGTTGTGTCAGGTCAGCGGCGGTCAGCCAGGCGATCATGCCCCATACCAGCAGAGCCTCGTGTTTGCCGACAGCGCCTAACTCTATGTACGAGCGTGACAGGACCATCATCGACATCGGGAGTCCGCCGATAGCCGCCAGGGAAACGGTGTTTACAGAAGGGCGGAAGAAGAGCGAGGTCATGCCTATGGCGTACGCCACGGTGATTATGCGATCAAGCGTGCGGCTTTCCTCCGGCGCGTTGTCGGGTGGCATAAGGCGTGAAACGTTGGCCGCCAGAAAGAATATGGCTAGCACGATGCCGCTCCATATGATCCAGCGGGGTGTGGACGGTAAGGGGCGGGGGCGGATAGCCGCCAACGTGGTGATAACCGCAGATAGATAGAGCAGGCCTTGGCTGTCCTCTCGACAGTACCACCAGGCGCACCACATCAATAAGGCAGCGCTGATGAGCACAGGCCAGCGGCTGCGTGGCGGTGTGGCGGCGAAGGATGGAACTCGTCGCGTTTGTGGCGCACTGGCAAGGCGGCTGTTCATAAAGCGAGCACCTCCCCGCGCAGGATCGCTTTGGAGGTCAGCCTGACCACATCAGGCGGCAGTCCTTCAATCGGATGCAGCTTGGGCGTGATCAGCACAACCTTGAGCCCGGTCTCCCAGGCGGCGATATTCCGGATCAGATCAGACCGGCGTTGGTCCCAGCCGGTCAGTATCAGCAAGACGCTTTGCAAAGCGCGGATTTCCTCGAACAGCATGGGTTCCAGACGGTCGAGCGGATCGTCACGGCAGGATTCGACAGAGGCCAGCAGGTCCAGCACCTCTTCGAGGTATCCGACCCGCCCCGCGCTGACGAAACGGTATACCTGCGGGCCTGCCACCAGCAGTTCCAGAACGCGGTCGGTTGAAGAAAGGGCGTCGGTGACGGAGGCGGCCAGAGACAAGGCGGCCTCTACCGGGGTTTCGCGCCGGAGGCCGGCGCCCAGCTTTGCGAATGTACCGCTTTTCCGGGTGTCGATCAGGATGGCGGTACGCGAGCGGCCTTCGGACTGGAATTCTTTGACCACCGGCACTCCCAGGCGCGCGGATGAGCGGGGATGCACATGCCGCAAGGCGTCGCCTTCGCGGAATTCACGGCAGCCGTGGAATTCCAGTGCTTCGCGCGCCATGTCGCGGGCTGCTGAAAGATCCTGTTTGTGACGGTTGCCGAGGGGGATGTCAAAGGACTCCAGACGGGTATAGCGCGGATATACGTAAATAAAACGTTCGTGCGGCGAGGTGTGTCCCCAACGCCAGAAGCCGCACGGGAAAGAGGAGTCATAGCGCAGCGCGGGGAGGGTGTAGACGCCGCGGGCCAAAGCGTTTCCGTAAGCGGAGACGTTCTCGACCATACCGGGCGGCAGTACGGGCAGATGCGCCCGTCCGCGCCGCATGCTGAGCCAGTCGGAATATACCAGCGTGTCTATAGCCAAGTCGCGGGCGCATAAGCGGCCGAGGTTGCGCACTTTGTAGCGGGTCTCGAAACGACTGCAGCACTCGACCCGCGCAGGCATGGTTGCAGTCACTTCGAGTTTAGGGCGCCAGATCAACCCGGCTGCCGCGCATACGAATATCCATCCGGTCAGCGAGTAGCCGAGCAAAAGGATACGACTTTCAAACCCCACGAGCATCAAAAGCATTGTGGGGACGATACCGATCAGGCCCAAAACAAAAAGGCGCGGGGTCGTGTAAGCTGTTATCCCGTAATAGACCCATGAGATCAGCGGAAAGTTGCGCGTGAAGCGGCCGCGCCGTCCGTGTTGGTGTCCGATGGGCGGATTGCGCAGCCGTTGCCACACGCGGGTTGCCAGTCTGGAGAGACCGGTCATGCGGGAATCGGCTCCGTGCGCAGCGCCTCGGCGATCACCGACTCGCCGGTCAGACCGCCGTGCCGCGCCTTAACGTCGATCACCATGCGGTGGGCGAGTACCGGAACCGCCTGCCGTTGTACGTCATCCGGGCGGACGTTGCCGCGGCCTGCCATATAGGCGGAGGCTTGCGCGCAACGCCGCAGGTCAAGTGATCCGCGCGGGCTGACGCCGAGGCGCAGCCGGGAATCGTTGCGCGTCCTTTCGACCAGGCGCACAATGTAGTCCAGCACCGATTCTTCCACGCCGACCTCGCGCACCTCGGACTGCAGGCGGGCCAGCGTGTCGGTGTCCATGACCTGTCGCAGTTTTTCCAGAGGCGGCGACAGAACCTGGTCGTTGAGAAGTTGTAGTTCGTGTATGTGGCGCGGGTAACCGATTGACAGGCGCAGACAAAAACGGTCCAGTTGCGCTTCCGGCAGCGGGTATGTGCCGTTGTATTCGATCGGGTTCTGTGTGGCAATGACCAGGAAGGGGCACGGCAGGGCGCGCGACGAACCTTCAGTGGTGACCTGACGTTCGGCCATGGCCTCCAGCAGGGCCGACTGCGTGCGCGGCGAGGCCCGGTTGATCTCGTCCGCGATAACTATATTGGCGAAGACCGGTCCGGGCCGGAAGGTGAAGCTGCCGTTGGCGGCAGAGTAGATCATGCCGCCGACGATGTCGGTAGGCAACAGGTCCGGGGTGAACTGTATGCGCGAGAAGCGCGCGGAGAGCGACACTGCGAGTGCCTTGGCCAGAGTGGTCTTGCCGGTGCCTGGCACGTCGTCGATGAGCACGTGACCGTCGGCCAGCATGGCTACCAAGAGCTGGTCGATCGCCTCGCTCTTGCCGCGAATGACCGTCGAGAGATTATCCTTAAGCCGCGCCAACATCGCTTTTGGCGCCTTGTTCGTGTCAAACCCTGTATTCATGTCATGATATTAACGTTAGGAGTCTGTCACTGCAAGCGACAGTTCATTTATGCGGATTTACAAGGAAGCTTGCCGTACCAAGGAAAAAATTGCCATAATAAGGGCTCTTTTCTATATAAGGCGGGTATAAAGTGATAGAAGTCGAAGAGGTCAAAGTCCGTTTGGACAGTCTGTGCGAGGGGCTGGTGGACATGCGCGGTTATCTGGACATCGATAACCGGCGCGAGATGTTGGAGCGGTTGGATGAGGAAGCGGCCCGCCCGGATTTCTGGAACTCACCGGGCGCGGCCAAGGATACCATCGCCAAGACCAACGCGCAGCGGGCTTTCGTCAAACCGTTCGACGAGTTGTCGCGGTTGCTGGATGACGGGGCGCTGATGATAGAGCTGGCAGAGGCCGAGACTGACGAGGCCGCCGGCCAGCAGGCGCTTAAGGATGTGGAATACATTTTCGACAAGGCCGACGGCATGATTTCGAGATTGCGCCTTCAGGCGCTGCTGGGAGGCAAGCTCGACGCGTGCAACGCCTACCTGACCCTGCACTCGGGGGCGGGCGGAACCGAGTCTTGCGACTGGGCGGATATGCTCTTCCGCATGTACCGCATGTACTGCGTGGATAACGGGTTCGAACTCGAGGTGCTGGACAGCCAGCCCGGCGAAGAGGCGGGGCTCAAGTCCGTTACCTTTCTGGTCAGCGGCGCTTACGCCTACGGCTATTTGAAAGCCGAGCGCGGTGTCCACCGTCTGGTGCGGATCAGTCCGTTCGACGCGAACAAGCGGCGGCACACCTCTTTCAGCTCGCTGGATGTGGTGGCGGAGCTGACCGACGAGATTGAGGTCGAGATCAAGGACGAGGATCTGCGGGTGGACACCTACCGCTCCGGCGGCGCAGGCGGGCAGCATGTGAACAAGACCGATTCTGCCATACGGCTCACGCACGGCCCTACGGGCATCGTGGTGGCGGTGCAGTCTCAACGTTCGCAGCACAAGAACAGAGCTCAGGCCATGAGTATCCTGAAAGCCAAGATTTACGAGTATTACGAGGACAAGAAACGCAAGGAGATGGAGAGGTTTTACGGCGAAAAGGGCGAGATAGCCTGGGGCAGCCAGATACGTTCCTATGTGTTTCAGCCCTACACCATGGTGAAGGATCACCGCACGGACGAGCAGACTTCGAATGTGCAGGCGGTGATGGACGGCGATATCCAAAGGTTTATCGAAGCGTCTTTGCAACACAACGCGACCAAGGCGTAGGGGGGGGGGAGTTAAGAGAGAAGAGTGAAGAGGGGGTGCGGTAGGAGGCGGGTTATTGCGGCCACCAAGTGACCGCAATGACGAGGGTAAAAAAGACAGCGGACACTGAAGTTTTGACAAGGGGAATAGCCTCCCGCCCGGGGTTCCGGTAATGAACGAGGTGGTAACGGTTATCAACGAATTAACCGAATGAGGCGAATTATAATTAGTTTAATTAGCTTAATTCGGTGAGAAAACCTGAAGTTATAGGCAAGCTGAACATGGGACTGGTGAAATGATGAGATTGACGTTGGAGCAGGCGAGGCAGGTTTTAGCACGGAACGGACAGGCGCATGTGTTGCGTTTTTGGAGCCGGCTGGATAAGGCGTCGCGCAGCGCGTTGCTGCAGCAGATTGCGGACGTTGATTTCGGTGATGTCGCGCGCATGCAAAAGATGCTGGCCGGCAAGGCCGATGCGGCCAAGGTCACGCCGCGGCCCGCGCCGGTGGTGAAATGGACGCGGCAGACGTTCGCGGAAGCGTACGCGGCAGGCGAGGCGCTGCTGCGCAAGGGTCGAGTGGCCGCGCTGCTGGTGGCGGGCGGCCAGGGTTCGCGGCTAGGTTACGAGGGGCCTAAGGGCGCTTATGCCATCGGGCCGGTCAGCGGGGCTTCGCTTTTCTATTTCCATGCCCGCAGGATTCTGCGGCTGACGCGCGTTTACGGTAGGCCCGTGCCGTTCTACATCATGACCAGCGAGGTGAATGACGTTGCGACGAGGGCGTGTTTCGAGGCGAACGGCTATTTCGGGCTTGATCCCGCTGACGTTATCTTCTTCAGGCAGGGTGTGTGGCCGGCGCTGGATGCGGACGGGCGGCTGATTCTGGAGGCGCCGGGACGGATCTTTGTCAGTCCCGACGGTCACGGCGGAACGCTGACGGCGCTGGCCAAGAACGGCTGTCTGGATGACATGAGCGCCCGTGGCATCCGTAGCGTCTTCTATTTTCAGGTGGACAACCCGCTGGTGGAGATTGCCGATCCCGCGTTCGTCGGGCTGCAAGCGCTTCGCCGCGCCGACATGGCGCTCAAGCTATGCCTGAAAAATTCGCCGACGGAGAAGATGGGCGCGGTGGCGCGGCTTGGCAACGGGCGTTACGGGCTGATCGAGTATTCCGAGCTGACGCCGGCGCAGGCCGCCAGGTTCAAGTACGGCAGCCCGGCGATACATGTCTTCGCGCTGGGGTTTCTCAAGCGCGAGTCGCGTAAAGAGTTGCCGCTGCATGTGGCGCACAAGAAGATATCGTATGTGGCGGAGGACGGCTTGCTGGTCAAGCCGTCGGCGCCCAACGGTTACAAGTTCGAGAAATTTATTTTCGACGTGCTGCCGGATGCCAGAACGGTGGTAAACTTGGCATTTGACCGTGCCGAAGAGTTCTCGCCGGTCAAGAACGCCGAAGGCCACGATTCGCCTGCCACCTGTCGCCGCGACCTGCAGGCCAAGTGGCGGCGCTGGCTGGCAGCGGCGGGCGTTTCAATGCCAGAGTCGCTGCCGTTGGAGATCGATCCGGCTTATGCGCTTAATGCCGGTGATCTGCGGCGCACAGGAATTAGTGTCAAAGGATAAGAGGCTCGGGGATTTAGAAAGGATACGACAACGATGAGACCAGTGGTGTTGATTATACGTGACGGCTGGGGGATTAATCCTCGTGATGAGGGGAATGCTGTGTTTGCGGCGCGAACGCCGGTGATCGACCGCCTGAAGGCGCGGTATCCGTGGACGCGGCTGGCATGCAGCGGCGAGGCGGTCGGCCTGCCGGAAGGTTGTCAGGGCTCCAGCGAGGTCGGGCACCTCAACATGGGTGCCGGGCGTGTGGTGGTTCAGGAGCTGAAGCGTATTGACGACGGTCTCGGCACGGGCGAGCTTTTCAAGTCGGACAAATGGTCGGCGCTGGTCGAGAACTGGAAGGCGCACGGGAGCGCGCTGCATTTCATGGGGCTGCTGCAGGACGAGGGAGTGCATGCGCATCAGGAGCATCTTTTCAAATTGATGCGGCGCGCGAGGGAGGAGTATCCCGAAGGGCGCATCGTAGTACATCCGTTCTTGGATGGCCGTGACACGCCGCCGCGCAGCACACTCGAGTATATTGCGCGGCTGGAGAAAGAGATGGCGTCAATAGGCAACTGCGTGATCGGCACGGTGCAGGGTCGTTATTATGCCATGGACCGTGCCAGGAATTATGCTTTGACCGACACGGCTTATGCCTGTGTTGTCGCGGGAGAGGGGCGCAAGGCGGCTTCGGCGGTTGAGGCGGTCAAGGAGTCGTACGACCAGGACCAGACGCCGGACAAGACGCCGATGGTTGATGAGTATATACCGCCGTATGCTATTGGCGGATATCAGGGCATGGCTGACGGCGATTCGGTTATGCACTTCAACTACCGTCAGGATCGTGCGATCCAGTTGTCGCAGGCTTTCGTTTGTGAAGATTATGCGGGGAAGCGTGTTTCACGGCTGAAGGTCAAGTATCTGGGCTTCACCCGCTATTGGAATGATTTCAGCGAGTATTTGTTGGGTGCGATGGGGGGTGAAGGCGGCATGGACAACCTGCTGGGCGAGGTCATCTCCAAAGCCGGTCTGCGCCAACTCCGCATTGCCGAGACGCAGAAGTTCAGGCATGTGACCAGTTTCTTCAACGGCAAGTCCACTGATCCGTATCCGGGGGAGGAGCAGGTGGATGTGCCGAGCCGCTTTGATCCTGCCACGTTCGCAAGTCATCCAGAGATGGAGGCTTACAACGTGACTGAAGAGTTGCTCAAACGGCTGCAAGACAATCCGTATGCTTTTGTGGCGGTGAATTACGCCAACTGCGACATGGTCGGCCACACCGGTGACATTGAAGCGGCGCGCAAGGCTGTGGAGATTGTAGACGAGTGTATCGGACGGCTCCTGCCGCGGCTGTTTGAGCTGGACGCGCATGTGTTGATCACGGCTGACCACGGCAATGCCGAGCAGATGCGTGATTATGAGACCGGGGCCAACAAGACCAGTCACACTCTCAACGAGGTGGAGTGTTTTTATGTGGCAAAGGATTCGGTGGGCGTGAAAGTGGCAAAGTCGGACAAGTTGAGTGATATCGCGCCGACAGTTCTGGTGCTGCTGGGGTTGCCTGTGCCGAAAGAGATGACTGCCGAGAACCTGATTGTCGGCCGTCCGGATTGGGAGTGACGCGGGGCTATTACAAACGGACGATTCATTCAGTTGAGTCGAGTGATTAGATTGTGTCGAATGAATCGAAGGGGTTTTATTGATGCGGAATGTATTTATCATAGCGGTTTTTTTCGTTCAGAGCGCTCTGGCTGTAATCAGGTTTAGCAACAGTTTTTACAGCCCCCGCAACCGAGAGCGTTCGGTCCGGAAATCCACCTCGCTGATAATCCTGCATACTACTGAGGCACCTTCCAGCAGCGCCTTGAGGAAACTGCGTGATTGCGGGGAATGCAACTACTGCATAGACGAGCGGGGTATTGTCTACCGGATTATTGATCACCGCCGTGAGGCGTATCATGCGGGGCGGAGCATGTGGAAAGGGCGCACTAATGTGGACTCCTTTTCGGTCGGGATCGAGACGTGCGGCTATCACAACAAACCTTTGAATCCGGCCCAATATTCGGCGTTGTTGGCTTTGGTGGGAGAATTGAAGCATATTTACAAGATAGCCGACCACAATGTTCTGGCGCACTCGCATGTGGCGTACGGAGCACCCAATAAATGGCACAAGCGCAGCCACCGCGGGCGCAAACGTTGCGGCATGATGTTCGCGCTGCCGTCGGTGCGCGCGCGGCTGAATCTCAAGTCAAAGCCTTTGGTTGATCCTGATGTGCGGTCGCGGCGGCTGGTGGTCGGAGACCCGTATCTGGCCAAGGTATTGTACGGTTCCGGATCCCAAAAACAGGTGGTAGCCACGCTAAGCGCACCGGGCGGGAATGTTATAGCTAAAGGCCGCAGTGCCTGGGATATCGCGCGGGAGGCTTATAACAAGCCTGATACCGTTTACATTTTTCCTGACGGCACGCAGAAGCGCGGGCATCAGATACCCGATTTCAGAAAAGTGCCTGCCAGCACCAAGGTGGTGGTCAACTCCAAGGACGACAATTTGCCCGAGACATATCAGATTATCGGGATAAACGGCAAGGCGCAGGACATCGCTGGCGAGGAGATCAGACTGGCTTCCACGGTGTATGTTTTTCCTGACGGCAAGTATGCTCAGGGCAGTCAGTTGAGTGCGAAAGCGGTGCTTAAGCTCCCGTATGGAACGAAAGTTTTGACCGGGTATGCGGTAGGCGGACCCATCACCGCCAAAAGGCCTGCGGCTGCGATTTGCGGCAACCGCTGGCGTTCCGCGGACACCTTTTTCTTGATTTCGGGTGTCTTGATTCCCGGCGACAAGGTGGACGACAGCAAAATTCCGGCCAACACGATGATATTCTTCAAGAGCTGATAATCAAGCTGGCGGCCTTGAAGATGGTTGCGGGTTCGGCCATGCGGCCTTTGCCGGATGTGCCGCAGGCGAGTTCGCCGGTGTCGGCATCGACGAATTTCGCCTGCCGACTTTCCAGAATTGCCACATTCGCCTGTGTCGCCGGGTGTTGCCACATGGCGGTGTTCATGGCAGGCACCACCAGCATAGGCGCTTTCGAGGCCAGGGCGGTCGCGGTCAGGATATCGTCGGCCAGACCCTGTGCCAGCTTGGCGATGACATTGGCGGTGCAAGGCGCGATAACCAGCAGGTCGGTGGATGCCAGCGCTATGTGTCCCGGCATCCACTCCGCAGGCTCCTCGAACATTTGCGTGTAGACTTTGTTACGCGAAATGGTGCGGAAGGTCAGCGGAGTTACGAAGCGGGCGGCCGCTGAGGTCATCACCACGCGGACATCATGTTCAGCCTGAACGAATAGCCTTGTCAGTTCACAAGCCTTGTAAGCGGCGATCGATCCGGTCACGCCCAGTGTAATTCTAGCCATTTTCGGTTAACCTCCTGTTTTTTTAAACCCTCTGTTGGTTTTTTCCCGCTAATCTCCGCGAATGAGAACGGCTCCCTTTTTCGGCGACCTTCGGTCGCCGCTAATCGCTAGAAAAAGGGAGACCGTACGCATGCAACTCTATTTAAGACGGCTAGTTACTAAAGTATCTGGGCTTTGACATTGATGATATCGCAAAGGCGGCGGAAAGCCACGTCCAGATCGTCATTGGTGATCTGATACATGTATTCGCCGGCGCGAGAAAGCTCGGCCTCTGCGTTCTTAATCCGCTTCTCGATGGTTGCCGGCGTGTCGGTCGCGCGGCGTTCCAGCCGGTCAATAAGCTCCGACAGCGAGGGCGGGTTGATAAAGATGTCGATAAAGCCCTCTTTCAAGGGGTCGCCGGGGGGTAGGGCATTAACATGCTCGCGCACCTGGCGCGCGCCGGCCACGTCGATATCCAGCAGTGCGCATTGGTTTTCGGCCAACGCCTGATAGATAGGGGCTTTGAGCGTGCCGTAATAGTTGTCGTGTACCAGCGCGTGCTCCAGAAAGAGTTTTTCCTTAATCATCTGCTTGAATCTGGCCTGGTCCAGGAAGTGGTAATCTATGCCGTCCTCCTCGTTAATGCGCGGTTCGCGGGTGGTGCATGATACGGAATAGCAAAGTTCGGGGTAATGTTGCAGCAGCAGGTCGCACAGGGTGGTTTTGCCGGTGCCGGAGGGGGCTGAAATCACAATGAAAAGGGGGTTCATCCGTATGGGTCCTTGGTAATCAAAATGAAG
>CAZKZI010000003.1:0-26837 GCA_964557205.1 uncultured Lentisphaeraceae bacterium | reverse complement strand
CGCTCCAGTTAGTTTTTGAATCCAGCCATGATTATGGTAATATGTCGTCATTAGAGAAATGCGGTTTTTTCATACGGAAAGGATTTCAGGATGAAGTGCGCTTATGTTGTGATTCTGGCTGGCGGAAGCGGCGAGCGTTTCTGGCCTTTGAGCACCAGAGCCCGCCCCAAGCAGTTCATTTCGCTTTTCGGCGGGCGTCCGTTGCTCTCTTTGGCGGTTGAGCGGCTGCAGGGTTTGGTGCCGCCTGAGCGGATTTTCATCATAACCGCCGAAAGGCTGGTAGAGGATACGGCGAATGCCGCCTGGAACGTGCCGCGGGTGAACATTATCGGCGAGCCGTGCAAGCGCGACACGGCGCCGGCTATATCCGTGGCCTGCGGGATTGTGCGGCAGCGCGACACAGAAGGGGTTGTGTGCATTCTGACGGCTGATCAGTTGATGAGCGATGTCGAGACTTTCCGGCTGACGCTGACGGATGCGATCAAGGTCGCGGCGAGACAGGAAGCGATCGTGACGATCGGCATACCGCCGACCCACGCGGCAACCGGGTTCGGTTATATCGAGGCGGGCGAGGCGCTTGAGACGCGGACTGTGACGCTATTCAACAAGGCCAAGCGTTTTGTGGAGAAGCCGGACGAATATACAGCCGCGCGTTATCTGGAAAGCCAGCGTTATTATTGGAATTCCGGCATGTTCATCTGGCGAACCGACGTTATGCTCAAGGCCTTGAATGAGTATGCGCCGGACTTGGGCCGGCTGTGCGAGGCTGTGTCGGAGGCGGCTTCAGGAGAGGAAACGCAGGCGGTTCTTTGCCGCACTTATCCTTCTTTGCGCGCCATATCCATTGACTACGCCGTAATGGAACATGTCGGCAACATCGTGATGGCGCGCGGCCAGTTCGGCTGGGATGATGTGGGCTCGTGGCCTTCGGTGGCCGGCCATTTTTCGGCGGATATGGACGGCAACGTGATCATTGGCTGTTGTGAGCATCGGGAGTCGCAGAACAACATAGTGGTTTCCGAGAACAGACTGACGGCACTTATCGGCGTGCGCGGTTTGGTCGTGGTGCATTCCGAAAACGCCACCTTGATATGCCCCAAAGAGCGGTCCGAGGAGGTGAAGAAACTGATCAGGCGCATTGCGGAACGTCCGGACGGGGAGAAGTACGTTTAGGCCATGTCGGATAGCTGTCAGATTCAGGCGAGGCGTTTCAAGCTGACCGTGGCGTATGACGGCACGGCCTACGCGGGGTGGCAGGTGCAGCCGCGCAACGCCAGTGTGCAGCAGATGGTCGAAGATGCTCTTTTGGTGATCTGCGGGCAAAAGGTCAAAGTTCACGGCAGCGGACGGACTGACCGCGGGGTGCATGCGAGGGGGCAGGTGGCGCATGTGGATTTGGCCACGCGGCTGGGTACGGAGGCGCTGCGGCGGGCTTTGAACGCGCGGCTGCCGCAGGACATAAGCGTGTTGCGGGTTGTGGCGGTCCGGCCTAGTTTTCACGCGAGGCGTTCGGCCTGCCGCAAAGAGTACCGGTATTTCGTATGGAACGGGGCGACGATTTTGCCGGACAAGCGGCTATATTACACCTATGTTTACCGTCCGCTGGATGTGGCGGCCATGCGTGAGGCGGCGGCTCATTTTGTAGGACGGCACGACTTCGCCTCCTTTACCGCAAACCCGCAGCGCGAGGTCGAGAGCACTGTGCGCACGGTGTTTGGGTGCACGATCAGCAAGAAGGGGTCGGAGATCGTTTTTCGCGTGAGCGGCGATGGTTTCCTGTATAAGCAGGTGCGCAGCATGGTGGGTTTCTTGCTGCGCGTCGGTGAAGGGGCCGAGAGGCCGGAGGCGGTGGCTGAGTTGCTCGAGGCTGCCGCTCCGCGCAAAGCGCGGGTGCCGTCAGCAATGCCGCAAGGGCTTTTCCTCTGGCGGGTCTTTTACCGCCTTGCAATCGACAAGGGCAGCGGCTAGACTTTTGCGAGATTTGGATAACTGTCAACTTGAAACTGGAAACTAGGTAATGGCGGTACCTGTCGTCATTGACAAAGTGATTAAGGCTTTCGGCTCTTTTGTGGCCTTGAAGGAAGTCTGCGTAGAGATCGGGGCAGGCGAGCTGTTTTTTTTGCTGGGTCCCAGCGGCTGCGGCAAGACCACGTTGTTGCGATGCATAGCCGGGTTTTACGCGCCTGATGCGGGACGCATACTGATCGGCGGGCGGGATGTAACCGGCTTGCCGCCGTACAAACGTGATACAGGCATGATGTTTCAGAGCTATGCCTTGTGGCCTCACATGACCTTGGCCGAAAACGTGGCGTTCGGGCTGGAGATGCGGAAGGTGCCGCGCGCGGAGATCCGCCGTCGGGTGCACGAGGCATTGAAAAGGGTTCACCTGGCCGACAGCGCCAGGAAGCGACCGAACCAACTTTCCGGCGGGCAGCAACAGCGTGTGGCGTTGGCGCGCGCACTGGTGATCGGCCCGCAATGTCTATTGCTCGACGAGCCGTTATCCAACCTTGACGCCAAACTGCGGATGGAGATGCGCGGCGAGATCAAGCGCATCTGTAAGCAGGAGGGCCTGACCGCAGTTTATGTTACGCATGACCAGAAGGAGGCGTTGTCGATAGCCGACCGGCTGGCCGTGATGCGAGACGGCGTGATTGAGCAGGTCGGTACGCCGAAAGAGGTTTACCGCGCGCCTGCGAACCGGTTTGTGGCTGGTTTTATCGGCGAAGTCAATTTTATTGAGGGGCGGGTGGCAGGCACCGGAAGGGCCGGCGCGCGGATAGGCACGCCCTACGGGGTGATAGCGGCTGAACGTGTTCCGGACGGAATCGTGGCAGGGGATCGTGTGGTGCTGTGCGTGCGGCCGGAATCGGTGCGGTTTAGACGGCCGTCGGCGGGTGATGACAATGTGCTCAGGGGGGTGTTTCAAGAGAGCGTTTATCTGGGCGAGGTGGCTCAGCACACGATTGAATTGTCAGCAGATGGTTGCGCGATGTCCTTCAAGGTTTTTGAACTGAACCCGGCGGCCGGGCGTGACTGCGTCGGCGGGCGGGCGGAGGTATGGGTTGATCCCGCGCAGGTTATTGTTACACGTTGATTTATTTTGAAAATGAACGGCATGGCACGCTTGCTTGGCGGCGCATGCGCAAAAACGAAAGAGGCGAGAAGATGAGCGAGAAAATGGTGGCGCTGGCGATAGGAGCGCATCCAGACGACATTGAATTCATGATGGCCGGAACCCTGCTGCTTTTAAGGTGCGCCGGCTTGGAGACACACGTCTGCAATCTGGCTAACGGCTGTTACGGTTCGCAGGTCTATTCCAAAGATGATGCCGCACGTGTGCGGGCTTTGGAGGCCCAGGCTGCGGCGCGGGTGGCCGGGGCCACATGGCATCCATCTCTGTTTGATGACATCGGCATCTATTACGACGCTCCTTCGCTGGCCAAGGTGACGGCGATTGTACGGCGGGTAAAGCCGGATATCGTGCTTACGCTCTCCCGGCGTGATTATATGGAGGATCACGAGTACGCTTCGCGGTTGGCCAGCTCGGCGACCTTCAACCGCTGTATGCCCAGCTATGTCACTGATCCGCCGGAACCGGCATACAACAAGCAGGTGGCCGTTTATCACGCCTTGCCGCATTCGCTGATAGACATGCAACGCAAGCCGGTAGAGCCCGAGTTTATTGTGAATATAAGCGACGTTATGACTCAGAAGCGCGAGATGCTGGCTCAGCATGTCAGCCAGAAAGAGTGGCTGGATGCGACTCAGGGCATGGACTCTTATCTTGAGGACATGGTGGACGTGTCACGCCTGGTGGGCACGCGTTACGGCGGGTGCGCTTTTGCCGAAGGTTGGCGGCGACACAATCACATGGGGTATTGCGACCCTGATTTCGCGCCCCTGCAGTCGGTTTTGTCTGATGTGTGTAAAGTGGTAGAAAAGTGAAATAACGAAAGAGAGGTAGTGAGATGGCGAGAGCGATCAGCAAGTTGGCGCCGGGATGGTGGGACTATACGACACTGGACGCGGAGATTCTGAATGATGCGGCAAAACTTACCGCCAAGGATCTGGAGCAGTTGTCACGTCCGGGGTTCAAGGTGAACATTTATGATACGGTCGAGGAATTTTATACGGCCGAAGCACTGGAATATATCGCGGCATGGCGGCAGGCGACGCCGGACAATCCGGTGGGGGTGTGCGGGCCGATCGGGCCGACCGAGCAGTTGCCGCTGGTGGCGCGCATCGTGAACGCGATCGGGCTTAATCTCCAGGACGCGCATTTCTGGGGCATGGACGAGTGGGTTGAGAACGGGGTTGCTGTGGAACCGACGCATCCGTTGTCATTCGCTAAGTGTGACAAGGAGCAGTGTTTCGACCGCATCATGGACGAACTCAAGATGCCGGATAATAATCTGCACTTCCCGGGCGGTGATCTGGCTCAATATTCCAACACCTACGATCAGGTGAAGTGCCTGCTGATGCAGGGGGGCCAGGGCGAGATCAAGCATTGGGCGTTCAATGATCCGCCGAAACGTGAAGGCGCCTACAAAGACGCTCCGCCGGCGCCGGCAGAGTATCGCAAGCTGTCGACACGGCAGGTTGACCTGCACCCGGTGACGATCATACAGAACGCGCGCACTTCGGGGGGAGGCAATGTTGCGATGGTTCCTACCCGCGCCGTGACAGTCGGGCCGGTCGAGACTTGGAAATCCGAGACGGTTTCCATCTGGCATCCCGGCCACCATGACAATCCTTTCGGCATCCGGCTGTCGGCATTGATGATATCCAAGCGTATCCCTGACAGCAGTGTGCCGATGTCGCTGTTGGCGGACCATCCGAACGTCAGGTACAATTACTTGCGCAAGGGCATTGGGGAAGTCGCGGTAGAGATGCATTGAGCTAGTATGGGTGCGTTTCACAATAGTTGAAGCGCACCCAGAAGTCAGAATCCAGAAGGCGGAATGTTTTCACACAACTTTCGCTTTAAGACGCAACAAAGTTGCATCACACCAGGAGCTTGGGCGGCACATGATCGCGGGTTGACAAGCCCGCGATCATGTGCCAGAATCTAGCATTAATTTGTTTAAAGGTTATGATTAAAGGGAGCGATGATATGGCTAGCAAGAAAAAGTCGGTGAAACGGGTGGCGATTGTCGGTTTCGGTTTTATGGGGCGTATGCACTATGGCAACTGGAAAAAGATGAAAGGCGCCAAAGTGGTGGCTCTGTGCGACCATGACAAAGCGCAGTTTACCGCGCCGGTTACCGGCGGCAACATCGCGGGCGCGGATGTGGCTACGGACTTTGGCGACGCCGTGCTTTATGACGATTTCGATCTGATGTTGCGTGAGGCCAAGCCGGATGTCATATCGCTGACGCTTCCGACATCTATACATGTTGCTCTTACGGCCAAAGCTCTGCAGGTCGGCGTGAGCGTACTCTGCGAGAAGCCCATGGCATTGAACGCGGCTGAGTGCGACAAGATGATCGCCGCAGCCAAGAAGGCGCGCAAAGGGGCCAAGCTGATGATCGCGCATTGTCTGCGCTTCTGGCCGTCTTACACATATCTTAAAAAACTGGTGGACAGTAAAAAGTACGGGAAGGTGGTGGCGGCTTCTTTCCGCCGCTTCAGCGCGCCTCCCGGCTGGCAGAAAGGCACCAACTGGTTTGCCGATGAGGACAAGAGCGGCGGAGTGGCTTTAGATCTGCATATCCACGACACGGATATGGTCAACTACCTTTTCGGCATGCCGAAAGCGGTCACCAGCACGGCCGCGTTCGGGAAGCGCGGCGAGATGCAATACATCTCCACGCTGTATGATGTCGGCAATGCGGCTGTTACAGCAGAAGGCAGTTGGGTCATGACATCCACACTGGGTTTTGAGGCCAGTTACATCGTGACGTTTGAGAAGGCGGTTGTGATTCTTGACGGCAAGCGCGAAAAACCGCTTTGCGTTTATCCGGCCAAGGGCAAGGCATTCGAGCCGAAATTGCCGGGCGGAGAGGGGTATGAGTACGAGATCAAGTGGTTTTTGGACGTGCTCAACGGCAAGAAGGTGGAGAAGGTCACCACGCCGGATCAGTCACGTGATTCTGTGAAGATTGTGGATGCCGAACGCCGCTCTGCCAAGAGCGGCAAGAGGGTTAGCATTCGTTGAAAGAGGGTTAATTATTGCGGGCAAGCCGTTGCTTAAGGCGGTGCCCGCAGACAAAGGAGGGTAAAACTATGAAAATGTGCGGCAAATGGCCGATCGGAGTATGCAGCTGGTCGTTCAGAAAAGGGATTGATGAAATCGGTTCCGTCATGACGGCTTTGGGAATTGAACATATCCATCTGGCGATTGCGCCAGCTCTTGGTCCGGACGGGGATGCCTATCTTGAGGCCGTGCGCCGTCAGAACTGGACGATCACGTCGGGCATGATGAATTACACTTTTGAGGATTACTCTACATTGGACGCCATCAGGGTTACCGGTGGCATTGCGCCGGACGAGCACTGGCCTGCCAGCGGTGAGGCGTTTGCCAAGGCTGCGAAAATCACGGCCGAACTCGGGTCGGAATACATCATGATGCATGTGGGCTTTCTGGATCACTCGGATGCGGCGTATGCCAAGAAGTTTTATGACCGCGTCAGATATCTGGGTGATCGTGCGGGCGAGGCGGGGGTTTCTTTGCTGATGGAAACAGGGCAGGAATCCGCCGAGGATCTGCAGAAGTTTGTTGAGACGCTCAATCATCCTAACGTGTTGCTGAACTTCGATCCGGCCAACCTGATTCTTTACAACAAGGATGAGCCGATGTCCGCCTTCCGGCGGTTGGCGCCTTGGGTGCGTCAGATACACATCAAGGATGCGGTCAGGACCGAGGTCCCGGGGACATGGGGCAATGAGGTGGTGTGGGGCGAAGGTCAGGTCAACTCCTATGCTTTCCTCAACACACTCGCTGAGTGCGGTTTTGAGGGTACCCTCGCGATAGAGCGCGAAAGGGGTGAACAAAGGGTCAAGGACATCTCCACGGCAGTGCGCCGCCTTATCGCGTATTGAGGTTAAGTCTCGGCCGCAAGGATATATGCCGGCCGGATGATTTTAAAGGCATGCCCCGACTGGGGCATGCTTTTTTTTGTGGGTTGAATACTGGCGAAAAACCGCTGGTATTCCAATCGCAGAAAAACTATAGTGTAAATCTTTTTTACGGTGTGGAGGTGCCATGTGTGCGCAAATTGACTCGACCACTTTTTTGTCTTTCGTGTGTAAAGCCTGCTATCAAGAGATTGAAGCTCCCGCCGGTATGGCGAACCGGGAAGTAGAGTGTCCCGCCTGTGGAGCGATAATCGAGGTGCCGGAAGCATCCGCCCCCGGCACAGTCTGGGCAACGGCGGACGCGGCCGTGGCGCAACCGAACAAGGAGCAGGTCGATGCCATGAAAAGTCGTACTATACGCATAGAATTGTCTGATCAATGGTGAGCCGGGATACTATCTGACTTTTGCGCTATGTCCCGAATACTTTTAATTACCTCCGTGCCGTACCACCCTTGGGAAGGGGCCTGTCACCGTATCCGTCATAACCTTGAAGCCATTTCTGCCCTCGGCCATGCGGTTGATCTGTTGACCTTTGATGCTGGGGAACTGCCGGTAATGGAAGGGGTTAGGGTTATTTCGGCTCCCAGTATTTTTTCCCGCAAGAAGTTTGCCGGAGCAAGGAAGGCCGGGGTCTTTTCGCGTTTTTTGATGTTTTTAAAGGGTTTTGTGCTGGCTGACCGCCACAGGTACGAACTGATTCACGGGATGGGGGAGTGCGGTGTCGTGGCTTTCTGGGCCGGAAAGTTTTCAAAAACGCCGTTTGTTGTAGAGTTGCACAGTGACAACTTGCCGCAGGAGCGACGTTTTGACGGGGGTGTACGGTTTGGCGTCGGCTGTTGGTCAAAAAGACGTGCGTTAGCTAAAGCCAATGCTGTGATCGGCAATGACATGAGTGTCGTCTCGTATCTTTCAGGCATGAGCCTGCACAGCCGGGCCTGTGTCATACCGGACATTCCGGCGGTGACGGAAGAGGTCACGCTGCCCGCTCGTAATCTGGCGCAGATCCGTTTCCGCGCCAGCCCGGAGCAGAAAATAATCACTTGTGTGGGATCATACAGCAGGTTTCAGGGGCTGGACATTTTTTTCAACGCCATGCATCTGATTCTGGCTGAGGTTTCCGAGGCCCGGTTTGTGGTGGTAGGCGGTGACGCGGCCGAGATCAAAAGTATGCGCGGAAAATTGGCGGCTGCCGGCCTTGAAAATGCGGTGATGTTCCCTGGGCGTATGCACGCTGATGAACTGACGGCTTTATTGGCGATATCCGATGTGTTGGTGTCACCGCGCCGCGGAGGTTTCGTCGTGCCGGTCAAAGTTCTGGATTATCTATGTTCCGGCACACCGGTTGTGGCGGTGGACACGCCCGCGAACCGGGCCATACTCTCGCCTGCCAACGCGTTGATAACGCGTCCGGCTCCCGATTCTCTGGCGGAGGGGGTCATAAGGCTTTGTCGGACCCCCGGGACCGGCCGCAGACTTGCGCATGAAGGCAAAGCGACGCTAAGGCGCGAGAACCGCTGTGCGGCAGCCTTCAAGGAAGCCCTGCGTACTTGCTATGGTTACGCTGTTGCCGACCGCTGAAAAGTGAAGGGCATCCTCTACGCCGGAATTGTGATTACTTTATTTGAGCTTTTTCCAGTGCTACGCGCTCAATGTAGATGGCGTTCGGATCGCCGGGAGAGGCATGTGGAAAAGCGGGGCCTGTGAACTTGATTTTCGCCCATAAGATATATGCGTCAGTGTTAGCCTCCTGTGAGAAACCCAGCGGATATTGGATCACCCAGCTCCAGAAGAAGTACACAAGGGAGGTGTGCTCCGGCACTGCTGTGAACAGCTTATACCAGTGATAGCCTGCCGACGGAATCTGCTTTTCAGTGATGGAACAGGACGCAAGCCCTTTTTTGCTGCCCCGCGAGTAAAGGCCGCAGGGCATCGGCAGAGCGTATTTACCCACATCTTCCGGCAGTGACATTTTTGCAGCATAGCCGCCATCAGCTTCGGGATCTTGAACGACAGCCGCTGAATCATTCCAGAGCGAGGCCATTCCTGATGAATATTCAAACACGCCCGGAATACCCCTGAATTTATCAGACGCCTTGATAAACGGGGCTTTTGCCGTTTCCAGATTTTTCTGCAACTTCTGTTCAGAGGTTTTCACCGTGCCGGAACCCGGTTCTAAAGTACTGAGCGTGGCCCGCCAGTTTTTTTCCATTCGTCCGCTGCATGCCTGCAACTCCTGCCCGACAATTTTGTGACGGGTGCCGTCAGCATCGTCACCTGCCAGTTCATTCCGGTAAATCTCCCTGTAACAACATACATAACGGTCCAGCGGCAGCCGCACGCGTCCCACACGTTTCAGCCGGACGGGATCATGCGCAACGGAGTGCTCGGCCTGATCCAGAAATTTCTGGCAGCGGCGCACCGCAGGCAGCTTCAGGTAGCCGAAATTTGAAATCCCCGCGAACCAGTCGATATCCGCCGCGTTGTCACGCGCGGCATCGCGGACCGCCTCGCGATAGGCGGCGATAAACGGCGCCGCCGCGCCGTAGTAGCGCGTCATGAACCGCGTGTGCAAAGCCGCGAAATCAGCATACGGGTTTTCCATGAATTTTGTTTCAAGCCAACTCGAAAGCGTGTGCATGTCGGCGATATCGATACGCTCGTGCTCTGTGAAATAAACGCTAACGCCATTTTTCGCGAATGTCGCGAAATTGAAGGGAATCGTGTATTCGTGGGGATACGGCAGACCGCTCGCCGCGCCGTAGGTGATGCTGTAATCCCAAATCGCCAAATTTTTTGTAATCGCGTGCCACTCCCGCATCTTCTCGGGGAATGCGCGGTTGTGTCCGACCTGATAATCGGCCGCCTGGTTGGTATCGGTGTCGCACAGGCGGATGAAGACGTTGTCCCGCGGACGGACCGTTTTCGGGGGGTTATAGGTGTGGAAATAGGCCAGCGTGCTCACGTACAATCCGGGGCGGAACTTCGCCAGTTCATACGCCATCCAGTTGACAAAATGGATCAGCGGGCCAGACTCCGACTCCTCTGCCTTTGCGACTGCCTGACACGCCGCGCACAGGCAGGGCTCACGACAGTCGTTGCAACTGATGTCATAGATTTTTGGAGGGGGGACACCTGCTTTGCGGACTCTCTCTTCATCTTTTTCGATCGCGGCTTTCACCTCTTTCAGAAAGGTCTTCCGCATCTCCTCGTTGGTCAGACACAGTTGCGATTTACTAGGTTCGCCGACTCGCTTACCCTCCTTGTTCAGCGAAAACCACTCCGGATGCTGATCGTAATATTTTGCCTTTGGAATATAGAAGGAGAAGGTATGCACAAAATGCGGTCCGCCGAAATCGAACATGCCGCCATATGCCGCACCGATTTTGTAATCATCACCGAACCGGTTCATCCGGTTACGCGCAGCCCAGCGTGTGGCGGCTTCGTGATCCCAGCCGCTGCCGAAATTCATATCCCGCTGAAGAAAATAGGGCTTGCCGGAAAGATTGAGCGACGGGAGATCCCTTGCCGCCGCCTGCGGCACATCCTCTTCGTATGCGTTCCACCAGTTGATGCCGATAATATCTTCGAGAAAGTGATATGTGGCGTAAAGTGTGCCGCGTCGGCCTCCCCCGGCCAACAAGATATCCGTGCCGACGGAGCGGATATGCCACGCCTCCTCGGCCATATTCGTCACGAAGAGTCCCGCTTGACAGGTCTCGGGCGAGTCGCCGATCAGGAACCTGACCGGTGCCTGTCCCTTCACGGCGAGCTCTCCTTTGACCGTCCGCTCCAGATAGTGCCTGAGTTCTGCCGCCGCAGTCTTCTCTGCGGGAGTCGGAGCCTTCGGCAGAACAATTGAAAACGGCGCGGCTACTGTTGACCACGCGACAACGATTATCCCTAGACAAGTCACTTTTTTCATTTTTAAACCGTATCTTGTGTCGGCAGCCAAACCGCGAACCGCCATGCTGTTCTTACTTTTCAAGGGTAACCTTGTCGCGTCCGGTAACTTTCAGACAGGGGACCGCACCTGTCTGCGTGCGTACTCGCACAGGCAGGCGAGTAGCGGCCCTTGATTTTTGTGTGTTACTTTTTTACCTGCACACGCCGGCATTCCGAACGAATTCCCCCCACCCTTTTATCAGAGAAAAATTATCGTCTTTTACTAATCAGCGTCAAGTACAATAATTGATTTTGCAGTTGGGTTTCGGGTTTTCAAAAAGCGTATGAGGGTGTATGATTAAATTTTTGAAGCAAGATTTGTATACACAGGAGGATACTGATGAGCAAAACGGTGTGGAGTGATTGCGGTTTTCCGAAGGTGGGGATACGTCCGGTGATTGACGGGCGTTGTCGCGGTGTGCGCGAGTCGCTGGAAGTCCAGACGATGAATATGGCTAAAAGCGCGGCGCGGCTGATTTCTTCCAGCCTGAAAAATCCGGACGGCACCCCTGTGCAGTGTGTTATTGCGGACACCACTATCGGCGGCTGCGCCGAGGCTGCGGCTTGCGCAGCGAAATTCGAACGGGGGAATGTGGGTGTTTCGTTGACCGTGACCCCCTGCTGGTGTTACGGCACTGAGACCATGGATGATAATCCGTATTTGCCTAAGGCGGTGTGGGGATTCAATGGCACGGAACGTCCGGGCGCCGTGTATCTGGCCGCGATGTTGGCCGGTTACGCGCAAAAGGGCTTGCCGGCCTACGGCATTTACGGGCGAGATGTTCAGGATCGGAAAGACACGTCGGTGTCGGCTGATGTGCGCGAAAAGATTTTGAGGTTTGTCAAAGCCGGTCTGGCGGTGGCCATGATGAGGGGCAAGTCATACCTTTCTCTAGGCAGTTCATCTATGGGCATTGCGGGCTCTTTTGTGGATTGCGACTTCTTTCAGGAGTATCTCGGCATGCGCACCGAGAATGTTGACATGTGCGAGTTTGACCGCCGTATCACGGAAGGCATACTCGACCGTAAGGAGTACGCCAAAGCTTTGTCGTGGGTTAAGAAACACTGCCGGGAGGGCAAGGATTACAATCGTAAGGCGTTGCAGAAATCCCGTGCCGCGAAAGACGCGGACTGGGAATATGTTGTGAAGATGGCGATGGTGGGGCGTGACCTGATGGTGGGCAACCCAGTGCTGGGCGAGATGGGATACGGCGAGGAGGCCTTGGGCCGGAACGCGCTCGTTGCCGGATTCCAGGGGCAGCGGCAGTGGACCGACTACAAGCCCAACGGTGATTTCATGGAAGCGATGCTGAACAGCTCCTTTGACTGGAACGGCATACGCGCGCCTTACCTTATGGCTACGGAGAATGATTCGTTGAACGGAGTGTGCATGCTGATGATGTATCTGCTGACCAGCCGGGCACAGATATTTGCTGACGTCCGCACATATTGGAGCCCCGATGCGGTCAAGCGGGTCACGGGAAAGCGCATGACCGGGCGCAACGCAAACGGCTTCATTCATCTGCTAAATTCCGGGGCGGCCTGTCTGGACGCTTGCGGCAAGCAGCGGGAAAACGGCAAGCCGGCCATGAAACCCTTCTGGGACATAACTACTAAAGAAGCCGATGCCTGCCTGCAAGCCACCTTATGGGATCCTGCCAACGTCGAGTATTTCCTTGGCGGCGGTTATTCGTCCAGTTTCCTTTCCGAGGGCGGCATGCCGATGACCATGACGCGCATAAGCATGGTCAAAGGACTGGGGCCGGTGCTTCAGATTGCCGAGGGATGGTCCACCTCGTTGCCTGCGGGTGTCTCCGATGCCTTGATGGCGAGGACGGATCCGAACTGGCCCTGCACATGGTTTGTGCCACGTTTGACCGGTAATGGCGCCTTCAGTGATGTTTACAGTGTGATGAACAACTGGAGCGCTAACCACGGGGCGATCAGCTTCGGTCACATCGGGGCGGACCTGACCACGCTGGCGGCGATGCTGAGAATTCCGGTGGCGATGTCGAATGTGCCTGCGGACAGTGTTTTCCGTCCGCATGTGTGGGGTTTGTTAGGTGTAGACGACCAGACCGGGGCCGACTATCGCGCGTGCCGGTTGTTCGGGCCGATTTATGGTTAAAATTGGTTGTGTAGTCTTTAGCGCGGGAGGCTTTGCGTGTTGTTGCCAGTTTTGACTTACGGAGATGAAGTATTGAGGCAAAAGGCTATGCCGGTCGCATCGATAACCGATGAAATACGCACGCTTACGCGTGACATGCTGGCAAGCATGTATGCGGCGCGGGGGGTGGGCTTGGCGGCGGAACAGGTCGGACGTACGGAGAGTCTGTGCGTGATCGACATTCCGCCGGATGCCGAGAAGGAAGCGTGCCGGGCTGAAAACGCCGCGGTGGCGATGCCACTGACGATGGTCAATCCCGAGATCGTGGCGGCTGAGGGCAAGCAGCGCAACGAGGAGGGGTGTTTAAGCTTCCCGGAAATAAACGTGCAGGTCACGCGGGCCGATAGGGTCACGGTCTCGTATACCGACCTTAACGGTGTGCGCCAGACGATTTCGGCGCGCGGTTTGCTGGCGAGGGCGATACAGCATGAGGTCGATCATTTGGACGGCGTCTTGCTGGTTGACAAGATGAGCCCCATGCAAAAAATTGCTGTAGCCGGTAAGCTCAAACGGTTGCAGAAAATCGCACAGGTCGAGGCATACGCATAGTCTCACCGCGATCATTCGCAACACAGCCGTCCGACTCCTGCCGACTGAATCCTGAACCCTGGCTACTGAATCCTCGGGGCGATGCAACAAAGTTGAATCGCGCTGTCTTACTGATAGCGATCCATAAAGCTTCCTGGCATGGGCATTGTGCCTTCCCAAGAAGCGGGAGCCGACCACGGCATATCGGTTTCGGTGGGGCTGTCTGACATACATCCTGCCGCCATGAGCAAGACCAGCCAAACGGCAAGAGTTAAGGTTGCGGTCAACGGTTTAGAAGAAAACCACATCACCTTTCTCCACGGGCACCTGCTGCCAATCATTAAGGATATCGGCAACCACAAGATTCTTCCCGCGTACGGCCTGGCGCAGTTTGATTCGCGTCACGAACTCTCCGGCGGCACTCTGCCTGCCGGGGCGGCGGATATTCATCTCGAGCTGCGGCAACTGGTTCTGGCGTTCCTCGCCGAGCATTTCAGTCATGGTGTCGTCAGAGAAATTGATGATCACGAATTTCAATTCGTCATTGGCCTCTATGATCTGACCCTTGTCGCCTGCGGATAGTGCGGTCACGACGACCGCATCCTGATCCTGCTGGCCGCCGGCCGACATGCGTTTGCCGACATAGCGTTCTTTCATCTCTTCGAAGGCCTGACGAACTTTAGCCAGATCTTCCTGAATGGTCACCAGCTCCTCGCGGAGCTTCTCGACTTCATTTTTGGAGTCTGCCAGTTCGGCGGCCAGTTCGCGTTTTTCCGCAGTGAGCCGAGTTACACGATTTTCCAGTTCGGTCTTCTCTGCGGTCAGTGCGACTACCTTTTCCTTTTCGCCTTTCAGTTCAGCTTTAGTAGTGCGGCCGTCGCTCTTGAGCTTATTGATCTCCTCGATAGAAGAGGTGAACTGCTCGCGCATTTTTGCCAATTCCGCGCGGGTGGTGTTGAGCACGGCCTGTTGGGTCTTGGCGCGTTCAAACAATTGATCCATCAGCTCCTGCATGGAGCCCGGGCCTTTGGTGGCAGGCTTGTTTTCGACGGGGTCGAGAACGTATTTGCCTTCCGAGTCCACCACGAAATAGTTGCGCAGTTGCAGTCGCTTGTCAGTGTTGCCGAAATCCAAGGTCGGCAGGTTCTGCTGTTCCAGCCGGGCGGGGTATGAAGCTAGCACCGAATCACGCTCTGGATTAGCCAGTTCGCGTTCCGTCACTTCCGAGATGTCTTTTTGGACAACCGGCGCGGCGATTTCCGCCGCATCAGAAGCTTCTACGGTTTTGGAAAGTTTGATGAAAGTTTCTTCCAGCACACTGTTCCGTTTTGTGAGCAACTCGCGTTTTTCGAACAACTTAATGGCGAAAAACAGAGAGACCACACTCAAAGCCAAAATTATGAAAACCAACACACGCAGCACTTTACCCATTGTAAATACCTCAACGTTTACTTTTGACACGGTTGACGCATAGAGTGAAAGTTAAATCAAAAGGGGGGGTGACTGCAACAACAAAGTTAGAAAAAAGTGTTTTTTTTGATAGAGAGGGCAGCCAGGCCGATTTTTTGAGGGGTATCGGACAGTATGTGCGGGTCTGTGCACACGTTTTTTTTGTCAGACCGCTCTTTGAAATTGACCTGACCGCCAACTTAACGTATAACAATAGACACTATGAATGACAAGGGCTTCAACATTTTAGTGGTTCAAGGGCTTGTGTTGCTGCTGGGATTGTCTTTGCCGCTTTGCGGCATCCTTGCGCAAGGGTCCACGGAGGCAGAGCGGGAGTTACTTGAAGAGTTAAAGTACATCGAGCTTTTGCAGCAGATGCGCATGCCTGATATTGCGGAAGAGGTGATCTCGGAGGCGAAAAAGCGTTTTCCTGAAGCTGCGGCCCAGCTTAAGGTTCGTGAAATACAGGGGTTGCTTTGGCAGGGTAAGTTTGATGACGTCAAAAAGGTTGTGGACGCGATAGAGAATAAAAACAGCACCGAGTATTGGGCTCTGAATCTGGCAATGGCTGATTCTTACTATGCTTTCGGGCGTTACGCTGAGGCGGATAAGCTGTATCTGAGTTTCTTCAAGAAAGTCGACAAGCCAGAACCGGGCCTTGTGACATTTTATCGTGACGCAGCTTACAAGTATGCGCAGATGCTGTTGTATCTTGGCAAAGAGCGGGAGGGTCTGGCGGCCTACCGCCGTCTGTTCAACGTGCCGCTGGAAGAGGGCGTTGAGAGGAACGTGCAGGCGGACATGGCCGAACTTATGTTGAAACTGGCACCTGAAATCCAGAAGAAAGACGAGAAGGCCGCCATGCTCAAGGAGGCCGAGGCGCTGGCCGACAAACTGCTGTGGAAGCAGGATCTCTGGTTCGGTAAGGCGATCGTGATGAAGGCGCACATCTACATGCTGCGTGAAGATGTCAAAGGCGCGCAGGAGTTGGTGGAGAACTACATGCAGCAACTGCGCATTATCCACGACGCGTTGCGCGAGCAGGATTCCGACGGCTCGCAGGGCATGCTTAGGATGAGTCCGATGCCGCAGTGCCGGTACCTTCTGGCGGTGCTGCTGATGGACGAGGCGGTGCAGGAGTCCAAGAAGGACAATGCCAACGAAGACCGCATCAAAGACCTGCTGTTGGGCGAGCGCGATCCGCAGACCCGGCAGCGCAAGGGCAATGGCGCGTTCAATCACTTCATAAACGTGTTTATACGTTTTCCTGAGAGCCAGTGGGCGGCGGAGGCCGGCGAACGTTCGGAAACAATCAGGAAAATGATTAAAGACCGGTATAACGCGGAGCTGCGCACGCCGGTGACACCCGCGCAGATGGCGAAGGTGAGACAGAAGCAGTTCGACGGCGCCCGTCTGGAGTTCAGCCTGAACAGGTTTAAAGAGGCTGCCGAAAAATATCTGCTGGTGGTGAACCAATTTCCCGAGACGCCGGAATCGTTGCCGGCGCTGGGTGACCTTGCGATAAGTTACATCGAGATGGCAGACAAAGATGCGGAAGCTATGCTAATGGCTGAGACAGTGACGGCGCATATTGCAGAGCGGTTTTCGGCGAACGAGAAGCTGGCTCGTGAGGCCGGTGACCAAGTGCGCCGAATCGGCGACCGTTTTGGCGAGATGCAGATGGAAGATAAGAAGCGGCAGACCTACGCGCTGTTTTTCCGGCATTACCCGACGCATTATGCGGCCGGACAACTGGTGATGAGTTTCGGCGAGCGTGAGTTTAAGACCCAAAACTACAACGGGGCAATGGAGTATTATAATCAGATCGTGGAAACCTATACGAATTCCCCGTATTATTACGACGCTCTGAACCGGATCGCGCAGATTCATAAAGAGGAGGGCCGCCACCAGGACGAGATCAAGGCTTTGGATTTTTATGTTAAGAAGTTGGCGGCCAAGCCCCGTCCCGGGCACGCTCTGGTGGCTGGCCGCTTCCGTTTGGCGGATGCGTATCGGGAATACGGCAACCTTCTTATGAAAGCGTGGACCACGAATGTGACTGCCGAGGCGGAACAGCGGGAGGCTGGGCAGCGTGAGTCGGTCACTTGGCTGACCCGGGCCGCGTTGGGGTTCGGCGGTGTGGTCTCAATGCTGGAAGGTGATGCGGCGGCGGTATACCAGAACAATAACGAGGAAAAGAAGCGTAACGAACAGATGGCGGAGATGGCTCTGTTCACGAAAGCGTTATGTCTGACGCAGATCAACTATCCGCCGGACCGGTTGCCGAGTTTGCGTAAAATGGCCATAGCGTCATATGAGAATTATGTTAAAAAATATCCGGCTGGTCGCTACGCACCGCGGGCGCAGTTGCAGATCGGTACGCTGTACACGATTCTGGAGGATGTGCCGAACTCGCAGGCTGCTTTCGAGAAGCTTAGCAAAAACTATCCGGACTCCGATGAGGCCAAAAACTCCGTGCCGATGTTGGCTGCGGCGTTGATCGACATGGGGCTGCGCGGGGAAGGCGTGGCCAAATACCGGCAGATGTTTGCCGTGGACGGGACTTATACTGAAGGGCAGTTCATGGCGGCGGCGACGGCGCTCGAAGATGCCCGGGAATATGACATGGCGTTGCAGGCGTATGACAAGGTGCTGTCCGCGGCCAAGGATGTTTCTCTGGTTGCGCGTGGCAAGCTGGGGCGGGCGCGTTCGTTGAGCGGGCAGAAGAAGTTCAGCGAAGCGCGCAAGGTTCTGGACGAGTTCATCAAAGACCCGAACCTGTCCAAGCTGCAACTGGTTGTCGATGCCAACATGTTGCTGGTGGATGTCGCAAGTGAAGAGGGCAAGGACGAACGCGACGACAACGAACGCACCAAGCTTTTCAATTCTGCGGTTGACGCCCTCAAAATGGTCAAGAAGTATCGCACTTCGCAATTGGAAATGGTGGAATTGGATCTGATGACTGGCGAGATACTTTTGCGTAAGATGGAGGCCGAGAAGCATCTGGGGCTTGCAACCCAGGCGGCAGAGACGCGTGGTAAGGCTATCGTCGCTTTTCAGGTTATGATCATGAATATCAATCCGGGCAACGTCAGTCTTGCAGGTGTTTTGGAAAAAGCCTATTATTATTGCTTGCCGCTTTTGTTGGAACACAAGAAGTATCAAGACGCTGCGGAAGACTGCCTGAAATACCTTGAGATTTTTCCGAACGGCAGATGGACAACTGATGTCAGGAACTGGCTGAATCAGGCGAAGATCGGGCAGTGAGCGCGAAAGGGGTAAGAATCGAATGATTAAGAAAAGTAGAGACACGGTATTTGCGGCGCTGGCGTTGGCGGCTTTGACTGTCGGCATGGTTTCGGCTCAGATTCAGGGTGTGATCACAACGCCGGAGGGCCGCAGGATTGAGGGCACGATCAAATGGCTGCCGCGTCAGAAGGCTTACGGCATTACGGCCAAGGACGGCAATGTCGAGCTTGAGATGGAGCCGGCCAACATCAGCGAATTACAGATACCGCGCCCGCGCGAACTAGACGCGGCGATAGCCAACATCAAACAGGGTAACGCTGACGTTGCTGTGCCAGTGCTCGAGAAGCTTTCTGTGGATTATCTGATGTTGAAATGGGACACGGTGGCAACGCGTTATCTGGCAGAGGCACATATTAAGGCCGGCAGCGCTGGCAAAGCTTTGGCGGTTTGCGAAAAGATCATATCTGCCAATCCCGAAGCGGCTTATCTGGGAGAGATGGCGCCGCCCTACTGGCAGGCTCTGCAGAGTCTGAAACGCACCGCCAAATTGGAGGATTGTCTGGCCAAAGCGATCAAGAGCGGAGACCGCAGGGCGTCGGCATTCGCACTGATCATGCGAGGTGATGTAATAGCTGCGGAAGGCGAGACGCACGAAATCACGCGCAGGTCTTTGCGCGACGGTTATCTGCGGGTTATAACGCTATATCGCAGTGAGCGTGATGCGCAACCCGAAGCGTTGTATAAGGCCGCCAAGGGTTTTGAGAAGCTGGGGCAGACTTCTCGGGCTGACCAACTCAGGACAACTCTTAGAGATGATTTCGCCGTATCGGAATGGGCGCGCAAGGGCTGATTGACGCTGCGGAAGCTGATCGGTTGTGTGAATGTGTTGAGGATCAACTATTTCTCAGTTAGTATTAAAAAGCTAATCGGAACAAAGGAAAAAGCAAGAGGTAATGATGAAAAGACTGGTAATGTCGATGTTGGTGTTCGCATGTTTGACAGGAGGTGCCGTACTGGCTCAGGATGCGGCTCCGGCCGCTGAAGCGGCACCGGCGGTGGCGGCGGAGGTTCAGCCTGCGGATGCCGCTTCGAAAAAGAATCCCACCGGATTTTTTGCGGTGGTTTTTGGTTCTGGCTGGCTGGGCGTGATGCTTTGGGCCGCACTGTTCAGTTGCGGCGCGACAGCCATATATTTCATCGTTGACAGTTGGGTTTTGATCCGTCCGCAGAAGATCATGCCGCAGACACTGATTGACAGGGTCAAGGCCGGTATGGCCGAGGGCGATGTCATCAAGGCGATCAAAGCCTGTGAATCAGATCCCGGCCCTATGGCCAATATTCTTTCTGCCGGTTTCTCGCATGTCGAAGAAGGCTTTGACGTGATCCAGGAGTCCATCGGGGCGGCGGCTGATCTCGAAACCGAAAGAATTATGCAACGGTTGACCTGGATTTCCGTCTGCGCCAACCTGGCTCCCATGCTTGGGCTGTTAGGTACCGTGCAAGGCATGATCATGGCTTTTAAAACTTTGGCTACGGGTGCGCCGGATGTGGGTGCGCTGGCACTGGCGATCTCGCAGGCCCTGTGGACCACGGCAGGCGGTCTGACAACCGCGATCCCGGCCATCACGTTTTACTACAGCATCCGCAACAATGCCAACCGGCTGATTCTGCGGATGCAGGCCATGACAATGGAATTGATCAAAGATCTGCGCAACGTTGAAGTGGTGACTGATTAGTTCGCCGGTGTCGGTCTGGCTGCGCGCATGACAACCGCGCCGCGGCCTATTTGTCGGCGGGCAATTGCGGGTGACATTTCGCTATGGCGGCATGTCAGGTTATGGACGGTTTTTCAAGAATTGGCGGGCTGATCCGCGAATGGGGTTGAGTATGGGCAGACGGTCAACGACTGAACAGTGTGAATTGGACATGACGCCAATGATTGACGTGGTGTTCCAGTTGATCATTTTCTTTGTGGTCACGCTTAAATTGACAACGGACGCCAATCCGGACATCGTGCTGGAGGACGGCAAGCACGGGGTTACTCTGACGCAGGAAAACATGCCGTCCAGCACGCTGGAGATCGAGCTGGATCGGAGCGGGCGGATTTCGATACATAACGCGACTTTGTCCCCGCAACTGCTGACTACGATCATCAAGAACCGGATCGTGCGGCATAACAGTAACGAGTTCCCTGTGTTGATCAAGGCGGATCGGCGCTCGCAGCACGACCAGGTCAAGAGAGTGATGGACATCTGTACGGCGGCCGGCATATGGAAACTCTCGTTTGTGGCGGTGCAGGAACACAAGTCGAAGAAGAGCGAGTAGGAGAAACATCGATATGGCTTATCAGCGCAAGCAGATCAAGGGGGAGGCTCCGAAACTGGATATGACGCCAATGATCGACGTGGTATTCCAACTGCTGATTTTCTTTGTAATAACGCTCAAGCAAGAAGATATTCTGTCTAAGCTTTCAGCGGCGCGTCCAGCCCCGAGCACAGACGAGCGGATTAAGGAAAATCCGCCCGAGCTGATCAATGTGGTGATTGCCCCGCAGGGTTTCGTCTTTAACGGGCGTCACATGAGACTTCCTGAGTTGGATAGGAGCATCGAGCGTTTGTCAGGATACAGTCAGACCGCTATGGTAGTCCTAAAATGCACGTCAGACTCTCCGCATGCGTACTTGATTCAGGTTCTGGATGTCTGCAACAAGTATGGCATGACTAATTTGGCGATTTTCAGCATGTGATAAGGAATCTGACATGAGTAGCAATGTTGATATGAACGAGGTGGATTCTCATCTCGCGGAAATAGCCAGGATGTACGCGAACGACAACTTCATTTTGCGTATGAAAGTGTTGTTCACTGGTATCAAAGCGCCTAAGCAGTCTAAGGCATACAAACTGGCGATGATCGAATTGCAGCGCTTGTCGGCACCGGTCGCCGCGATTATACTGCCGCTGCTGGCGGTCAGCTTGCTGATCGTCATGTCAAGCGGCGTATCGATTGAGGATCGTATCATTGAGACCCAGGTGCTTGAGGCAGAAGAGCTTAAAAACCTTGATAAGATCGAAGAATTTCAGAAGCCGGAAGAGCAAATACAAGATATCGACGTGGATATCCCGATAGACAATCCGAATGTTGATGTCCAGTCTGATGCGCCTGACCAGCCGGTGAGTCCGCAGCCGCAGGCCTTTGACGCTGTGATGATGGTAAAAAGTCCGGTAATCCTGAAGAACATTTATGGCAGCACTCGCAATACCGGCACCCGCGGTACGCAGTTGGTTAAATTTGGCGGAGACAAGCAGACGGAGGAAGCGGTCTTGAAGGCTTTGCGCTGGCTTAAGAAAAACCAGAACAAGGACGGATCATGGTCCCGCAACAAGGTGGCCATGACGGGGCTCGCGATCCTGACCTTCCTTTCGCACGGCGAGAAGCCGGGCGAGTCGGTCGAGTTCGGACCGACAGTGCAGGCCGCCCTCAAATATCTGATGCAGGTCCAGAACAAAACTACGGGCAGAATACCGGGGAATTATGACCATCCTATTGCCGCCTATGCTTTGTGCGAAGCCTACGGCATGACGCTAAACCCTAACGTCAAGGTGGCGGCAGAGAAATCGCTGGCGCTGATCATCAAAGGTCAGCACCCGACCGGCGGCTGGACCTATAACATGGATCCCAATCCGGACAAAGAGACAGGCAAATACCGTGATGACACCTCCTATATGGGGTGGTGCGCACAGGCGCTAAAGGCCGCGCATTTGGCGCGGCTGCATGTTGACGGTCTGGATAAAGCCATTAAGCTGGCGATCAGGGGGTTTAAAGCTAATGCGAATCCGGCTGGCGGGTTCGGTTACACCAGCCCCGGTAGTGGTGGCCTGACCAGCGTAGGAACGCTGTGCATGCAGCTTCTAGGCGCCTCGAACGAGCCGGAGGTCAAGAAATCCCTCGAGATTATCGACACTTGGAAACCTACATTTTCCTGTTACACTCTGATAGCCGAAGAACTCAAGAAGGTCCGCAAAGAGGATTTGAAGGACGAAACCGACACTCCGATGAGATATGTTAAAAGAAAGATGGTCGCTCAGGTGCATCCGGATGAGCGTATGTTCTATAGATCTTCGGCCCAGTATTACCTTTACTACGCCACCCAATGTAAGTTCCACGAAGGCGGCAAACACTGGGGAAACTGGAACAAGCTCATGAAGCCCAATTATGTCAAGGCTCAGCAGATAGAGCGAAATGCGATTAAAGACGCCAAAGGCATTGACCGTGATATCGGCTGGTGGACCAACGTTGACGCTCACTCTGACCGCCCGGTGATGGACACCTGCCTTGCCGCTCTGCAATTGATGGTTTATTACCGCTATCTGCCGACCACCAGCAAAGAGGCTGTGCAGGCGGAGGAGGAGCTGCAGGCGACATCTGTCGATTCGGAAGACATCAAGGTCGACACCGGCAATCTGTGACGATTGCCGGGAGAAGTTTTTGCAACATAGAAGAATCCCTATGCCTTTCCCTCTTTTTTTGGCGCTTAAATATTTGAAACCGGCAAGGTCGTTCACGTCCGTCGTGACTTTGATTTCCGTGACAGGTGTGGTGCTGGGGGTTGCCATCATCATCATAGTCCGGGCGGTAATGACGGGTTTCGGGGATATGTGGAAAGAAAAGATCCTCGACTTCAAACCGCATATCACGATATCACCGCTGGGCGGGGGTGTGATCGAGAACGAGGAAGATCTATGCCGACGGCTTGAGTTGGTACCCGGTGTTTCGGCTTCCGCGCCAGGTCTGGAAACTCGCGTTCTGGTGGAGCACAGTCGGCGTGTGTCAGCACCGCTGATCATCGGCACAGACCCCGGCCGGGCTTTGCGTGTGATGAAACTCGATCGTATGATTGCCGGCAGTTTTGACATCGAGGGCGATGCGGTGGTTATCGGTGTGGATCTCGCAGGCGAGCTGGGTGTGATGGTTGGTGATGAACTGATGGTGTATTCCCCGATGAACCTGGTTTCGAAAGACGAGGTTTATTTTGCCGAAAGGCTCACAGTCAAAGGCATTTATGAGTCGGGGCAAAGGGATTTCGACTCGGGGTTTGTGATAACCTCCATAGCAGTGGTGCGTGACCTGATGGGCATGAAGTCCGGTGTTTACTCAGTGCATCTGAAAACCGATGATCCGCAGAATATGGCGAAATTCGCGCGGGTTGTGGATGAGGTGAGGTCTATCACTCCTATGTATGCGGTGCGGACGTGGCAGGAGGTCGACAGTCAGCTTTTCAATGCCCTGGCGGTTGAAAAGAACATGATGGTGATCCTGCTGATGTTTATCACCGTGGTGGCAATCTTTTGCGTAACCAACACTTTGATTGTGCTGACAGTTCAGAAAACGGATGAGATCGGACTGCTAAAGGCCCTGGGGTTCTCTTCAAGGCAGGTGATGGGCGCCTTCGTGTTGCACGGATGGATACAATGTCTGATCGGTACGGCCTTAGGCATAGGCGCTGCCTTGTTGATTCTGCACAATCTCCACGGGCTGGTCGCATTGTTGGCGCGCGCAGGAATTGAGGTTTTCCCGAAAAGCGTTTACGGGTTGGCGCAGATACCTTGGCGAGTGATTCCTCGTGAGGTGCTGGATGTGGCCATCTCGGTGATACTTTTCTGTACTTTTGCCAGCATGCTGCCTGCTTGGCGCGCCGCCCGCATGGACCCGGTGGCGGCCTTGCGCAAGGAGTAACTGGATCAGGTGTTTCTATCTTTTGGGTTGGATGGCATGATTTTAGAAGCTGAAAATCTATTTAAGACCTTTGTGTTGCCGCACAAGCGGGTCGAGGTTCTCAAAGGAACCGATTTGACCGTTTCGAAAAACGAGCGTGTGGCGATAGTCGGTCGAAGCGGGTCCGGCAAAAGCACTCTTTTGCATGTTCTGGGTGGGCTTGACCGACCAGACGCCGGTGAGGTGCGCATTGACGGGCAGGCGCTTTATGCGGTTTCACCCAGAGTGCGCACCGCGATACGCGCGGCCAAAATCGGTTTGGTGTTTCAGTCATACCATTTGTTGCCGGAGATGGATGTCACGGAAAATGTGATGTTGCCGACCATGACCGGCGCGGTCAGGATAAAGAAGGCTCAGGCGCGCCAGCGCGCGCTGGTGCTGTTAGACCAGGTCGGGCTGGCTGACCGCGCCTCGCACATGCCGCTGGAGCTGTCGGGCGGGGAGCAACAGCGTGTGGCGTTGGCGCGCGCGCTCATTCATGAGCCGGCATTGATTTTGGCGGATGAGCCTACGGGCAATCTTGACCGCATGACAGGCGCGCAGATTATGGATCTGCTGTTTGGACTGTCATGCACCAGGGATCTGTCTCTGGTTATGGTGACACACTCGCCTGAGACCGCCGCGTTATGCGACCGGGTTCTGGAGTTGCACGAAGGCCTTTTGGTTGCCAAATCGTAATTGCGCAGGAGTCTGAATTCTGAATTCAGGAATCAGGCGTCAGGGTTCAGGGTTCAGGTTTAACGTTTCAGGTTTAACGTTTAAGGTTTCAGTCGGGTCTCCTGTTTCTAACGGGGAAAACCAAACAGACGTATGGATTATAGCGGCAGGCAACCATCAACCATCATTGCTGCACGCCTCTTGTTGATTTGAGGCGCAGCTTCGCTAGTATTAGGGGCTTTTTTTGCCGTGTGGCCGCCCGCCCTTGAATTCCCTGCCCGGCTTTCCCCCAGACTTTTCTTGCTGGTCTCTACGGCTGTCTGCTTTGGGAGTGCCGACATCGCCATGGCGTTTGGCGCGTTTTTGAAAGGGCTTGTCAAACCAGCGCGGACCTGAGCCTTTGGCAGGTTTTTCAGTTTGTGCAAGTCGCTTATCAGGCCCACGGCTTTCACTCTCTTCCCATGGTGGAGGCGGCAGTGTGTCGCTTGCGTTTTGACGGTGATCCGTTTGGTCACGGTCTTTGCTGCCGCGTAAATCTGGGCGTGCGCTTTGGTGGTAATCCGTTTGGTTGCGACCTTTACTGCTGCCGGGAGGGCGCCGGTTACGGCGGTCGTTGTCGCCGCGATTTCTTTCGGGAGGCGTTCTTTTTTTATTCCCCCAGGCTGGCTTGGGCGGTGCCGCAGTGCCTTGGGCTTTGCCTGCCGCCTTTTCCGCGCGCTCAGAGTGAAAAGCGTGTTGTTTGTCGATATCGATAGCTTTTCGTATCATTCTTTCGATGGCTCGCAACAGATTACGCTCTTCGGCACTTACAAACGAGATGGCGGCACCGGCGGCACCGGCGCGAGCGGTACGTCCGATGCGGTGGATATACGATTCCGCCTCCTCAGGAAGGTTGAAATTAATCACATGTGTGATCCCGTCGACATCGATGCCACGTGAGGCTATGTCGGTCGCCACCAGCACACGGACACGCCCTTTACGAAAGGCGGTCATGGTGTCCGTGCGGACTCGCTGCGACTTGTCGCTGTGTATGGCTCTGGCGCTGATATCGGCCAGTGAAAGTTTCTTTTCGATCTTGTCGGCACCGTGGCGCGTACGCGCGAAGACCAGAACTTTTTCGAATTCAGGATGGTTGGTAAGAAGGTCGACCAGCAGGCGGTCTTTTTCGGTCCTATCGACAAACATCAGCTTCTGATTGATTTTGTCCACTATTGGCTGATCAGGCGAGATGGTGATCTGTACGGGGTCCTTGATCATGGACTTCGCAAGGCGCATTATTTCAGGTGATAGAGTTGCCGAGAAGAACTGGGTGTGGCGCTGCGCGGGTAATTGGCCCAGAATTCTTCGGATGTCCGGCATGAAACCCATGTCCAGCATGCGGTCCGCCTCGTCGAGTACGAATTCCTCGACCCCGTCCAAGGTCAGATGGCCTTGTTCCATCAGGTCGAGAAGGCGGCCGGGCGTGGCCACCACCAGCAAGGCGCCGCGGTTAAGCGCGTTAACCTGTGGAAACTGGCTGACGCCACCAAAGACCACCGCGAAAGGGATCCCCAGAAACTTGCCGTAGGTCGTGATGTTATTGGCTATCTGTGCGGCCAGTTCCCGTGTGGGCGCGAGTATCAGCGCGCGTGGACGGTTGCGTTCTTCCGGTTTTGGAAACATGGTGATCCGCTGAAGGATCGGCAAGAGGAAAGCGGCAGTTTTGCCGGTTCCGGTCTGTGCGCACCCCAAAAGGTCTTTACCCTCGAGCAAGTGCGGGATGGCCTGCTCTTGTATTGGGGTGGGAGTGATATACTCCGCCTCTGCAACTGCGTGCTGGATTAACGGGTGCAGTTGGCCGAATATGTTTTCGGCGAAAACCTCAGGAATTGCTCCTTTCGGCTTCGGGATTCGTTTTGGGATATCGTGTTCGGCCAGGCCTGGATGACGGGTATTGCGGCGGAAAGAAGAACGTCGGGGGCGTCCGCTGCGCCCTCCATAAGATGATTCTTG
>CAZKZI010000002.1:0-62611 GCA_964557205.1 uncultured Lentisphaeraceae bacterium | reverse complement strand
AGTTCTGGCGCGGTCTACGGACAACAACCACCTGAACTCTCCCACCTCGTTGAAACCTACGAGGGCACCCCCACAACCGCTTACGGAAAAGGCAAGAAAGTTTCTGAGCAACTGTGCCTTGACGCCTCTGACGGACACTTCGAGTGCGTGATCGCCCGGCCGTTCGCCTTCGTCGGACCGTATCTGCCGTTAGACACCCACTTCGCGATCGGCAACTTTATCCGCGACGTGCTGAACAACACCCCCATCATGATCAAAGGTGACGGCACGCCGCTGCGCTCATATCTCTACGCCGCGGATCTCGCCGAGTGGCTTTTGACAATCTTGCTGAAGGGCGAGCATGCCAATGCCTACAATATAGGGTCGGACGAAGCGCTCTCCATCCGCGAACTCGCTTACAAAGTGCAAGCGTGTGCCGGGACAAACGCACCGATCACGGTTCTGGGCACCCCCGATCCTTTTGCCCCCCCTTCCCGCTATGTGCCCTCCATCGAGCGGGCCAAAACGGAACTCGGACTCTATCCCCGCTGCCCTCTGGATGAGGCCATCAGGCGGACGCTCGCCTGGCACCGGTCCGGAAAAGCGACATCTGAATAACGAGCCCCAGAAACACCGCAAAAGATGTGATCAGCATAGCACACACAATAAATTCCAACCGTGCTGCATGCAGTGAGCTCATCCACTCAACCCACGTCAGGGGCAAATAGGGCGTGAAAAAGCCATAGCCCGTCAGCGACACCAAAACGGCTGCCTCAAGCAGAGATAAGGGCACCGCATAACGGATAAACCCGAACCGCCGACAAGCCATTTCGTGGTTCGAAAAACAGGCGAACGCAACACGGAACACATTGGTCATCGCCATCCATACCATGAGACCGGCATACGGCCGATAGTTGTGCCACTTGGATACAACTCCGAACAGCCACTCAATTCCTACCCCCAGCACGACTGCGACAATTGCCCCGCCGCCCACCGTGAACAGCAACACCTGAATCAGTATCCTCCGTGTATCTTTTCCCTTCTCGAACGCCTCGGAAATGACTGGGAAAAAGACTATCGCGATCGCCGACCACAAAACATTGGGGATCTCTGAAAAGCGCGACAAGAAATAAAAGGCCGCCGATTCAACATCCGGCAACCTCTGCCGGATGACCAGCAATTGAGCCGTCGATGAAAGGTTGTTGGCCAACATGATCCCTGCAATTGGAATGGTGTATTGCACCATCTCGCGCCAATACCCGCGATACGATTCCCGCCTAATTCCGGCCGACATGATCTTGCGCAATCCCCAGAACGAGATCCCGAGAGCCGCAACATTCGACAGAACTTGTGCGGAAAAGAATCCGACTAACCCGTAAACCGGAAGCAGTGCCAACAGAAAAACCAGACGGACAGGCGCAGATGCAAGACCTGCCACACCCATACAACGAAACAGCTTGAGTGCCGACAACCCGCTGTTCAGAATCGGAATGAACGCAGATGTGACCGCAATGCCGCACAGCAACCAGATCAGACCAGTTCCGCTGATGCGCAACCGCTCGAAAACAAACGGCGCGGAAAACCATGTGTAGGCGACGATGGCAACGGCCGACACCCCTGCCAGCATCAGTGCGTCACACAATAGCGCTTTGACTTTGCCAGTCTCTTCCCGTGCACCAAAGGTGTTCAAAAACTTCATGAACGGGATCAGCAAAATTGCCAGCGGCAATCCCAGGAGACCGCCGATCTGCCCCAGAGGCAGCAGTGCGCCCAACTCTGCAGGCGGAACCCATTTGGGAACAAGCCAGAGTCCGGTATACAGATTGATGACATCGCCGAAACGCCCAACGCAGAACATGACAGCGGCATACCACCACAGGGGACCCAGCCACGCCTTGATCTTTTCCTTCAGACGGATCATGCCGAAACTCCGGCAAACTCCGGTTTTTTATGCAAGAAATTAACAGCCAGTGCCCATGTGAAGATTGCCAGCGCTGTCAGGATACTTAAGATTAATTCTGCTGTTTTTCGGTGGTGCCTCAATAAGACCTCGTGTTCACCAGACGGAACCAGTACCGCCCGCCAGACCGCGTCCGCGACATACCCGGACGCGACCTTTCCATCCACCAGCACCTCTTGGCGGTCATCAGCTCGCTCATTAAAGACCAGCAGGCCGGGCCCGTCAGTCTTGACTCTGACGCGCGTCGCAAGCGCCCCCGGCAACCCGCGCTCTGTAAGGGTCTCAACCTGCCCCCCGGACACTAATTTGCAGCCAGCCAGACAAGGCGCGTCGGAGACGCTCCGCTGTCCCTTAACCAGAACCTCCGCCTGCCTTTCAACCGGCACGTCACCCTGCCAATCTACGAGGAAACGCAGCCCTTTTCCCGCTCTCGGTAAAGCCGCCAGGACGAGGGTCTTGTCACCAGGCTGCTGCACCTGTCTGACAGTGCCTGCCCCCAGTTCAAAGTTCAACAGCGGCTGCAACACACCCGCCCGTAATAATCCCTCACTGCCTTTCAGCGGCACGATCACCGTCTGCGCCCCCAATAGCTTCCACAGTCTTAACGGCTCTTTCTGCATCCCCAGAAAAATGCGCCCGTATGGCTGGCCGATCTCATCCTGCGAAGGCGCCAGATTGCGAATGCCGTTGAATGCCAGCGACGAACTAAACCAGTCTCGTCCCGTTGCATTCTGTGTCGCATAATTGACAACGTTCGCAAGTTGCCCTCCAGCCTGTTTCTTGATCGCCTTGACCACCGCGTTCTCGCGGTAGAGCGGGCCCAAATCCATCGCGCGCACATACCGGCTGGCCACCTCCGCCTGATCCAGACAGAGCACCACCATCAAACACCCGCCCAATACCAGCCGCGCCCGTTCGCTCTGGCACCTTCCAACAACCGCCCATAGTGCGCCCGCTATCAGCATGGCAAGCCCTGTTGATCGGACGAAGTTGCGCACTGCGTAGCCTCCTAGCGCATCGGCAAGCTGTGCCATGCCTAGCTCTGCAATATGCCTGACAATCGCAGGCCTGGCCGTCAGGACCACCAGCGACCCCAATAGCAACAGCGCGGTTATGCTGACCGCCAACCAGAGCAGCTTGCGCCGCAACGCGTCACGCTCGGCACGCATAAACACTTCCATACCCATGCCGGCCAGAAAAGCGGTCGCGATCTCCACCAGATGCAGAAACTTGACCGGCGCGCGAATGTAGTCCATGTAGGGCAGCGCGTAAAAAAGCCTATACAAAGGCGTGTAGCGGCCGAAGGCCAACAAGAGGCAGACCACCCACACGCCGCACCAGAAGGGGACATCTGAATAATTTTGAGGGGTGAAGGATGAAGGATGAATTGAGAATGGGAATGAGGCGCTCGCGTGGTTAGGAAGGGGTTCCTTTGTTCGGCGGTACGAGAACCAGGCGAACACCGCGAAGAGAGCGAAGAGCAGAGGGACGAGCCCGAGGTAGACCGTATGCTGACGATAATTCGGCATCATTCGCCCTTTTTGGAAGACGCTGTGGTGGGGCCGCCCCAGCCTCCCCCAATAAGGATAAGGCGGCTGGCCGGAATCGTTGCCATACACCCCGGGCACGATAAATTCCAGCACGTCCTCTGGCGGCAGACTCCAGTTCGTCGCGAACAGCCAGCGCTCACGCTTCTGGGCATCCGTCATTTTCACGGATTTCCCATCCGCCTTCTCAACCTTTCCTGTCACACCCGCAATTTGCGCATCGCGGTTTGCGATCTGCGTTGTGAGCGCCGCACGGATACCCCCAAACCCTGCCAGAACCAACACCAATGCCGACACTCCGAACCTGGGCCAGACGTGCAGCGCGGTTTTCCAGTAGCCAGATCGGCCTGTCGCTGCTTTGATGACTCGCGACTCACGACTCACGTCTCCCGTCTCCCGTCCCCCATCTCCCATCTCCTGCCCCACCTCTTCCGACCGCTGACTTCCGACTTCTGACTTCCGACTTCTATCCCTTCCCGTCAGCCACAACACATACGCCGACGCCAAAGCACCGACCAGCAGAAGGACGTCAGGCTGATACGGCACGCCCCACGCGAACACCAGGCCCAGCATCGCGAAGTAAAACAGCTTCCTTGTCTCAAACCCGCGCGCGATCAGACCAAACGCCCACACGGCACAGGAGAACATGTGAAAATAACCGCGATGGCCAGCGCTGAAGAGCGTGAAAGTATAACCGCATAGTCCCAAGGCCAACCCGCCAAACCAGGCTGCCAAAGGATGCAGACGCTGAGTGCGCAAATAGTAGACCGCACCAAATGTCAACACAAGCGAGTCGATTATATAGGTCAATTCATGCGCGTACAGCGGGTGCAAAAGCAACCAATAAAGATTCTGAGGTGTGAATGATCCGCTTGCCAGCATTGTTTCAAAATGACTGGTGCGCCAAGGATAAGCGAAAAACGGCATGGAATCGGGGGCGATCAGACCGGAATATCGCGAAATCACAGGGGAAAAGACTATCATCACACCTGATAACGCTAGAACCATCCCAAAAATGTGATGCAGCCCAATACGATGAAATAACGCGGCGCATTTGCCCATAAAACACCCTTTCCGACCTCCAGCGTTGAATTTTTATATTAGCATTCGACCAGCACACTGCCTATACTTATTTCCTACAAAGAAACGGGAGAATGGATGAGGGTTGGAATTATCGGCGCGGGCCCGGCCGGAATGACGGTTGCCTATGAACTTACCAAAGCCGGTGTCGAGGTGGAGGTGTTTGAAAGTTCGCCTTCCGTGGGCGGCATGGCGAAATCAATCTCGCTTTGGGGACAGACCGTTGATCTCGGCCCGCACCGCTTTTTCAGCAGCGACACGCGCGTCAACAGTCTCTGGTTGGAGGTGGCAGGCAAAGATTATTCAATGGTCAACCGGCTGACCAGGATTCTTTATAAAGGTAAGTTTTTTTACTACCCTCTTAAACCTTTCAACGCGCTCTTGAACCTGGGCTTTCTAGAAACTGCCCGTTGCCTCATCAGTTACGCCATCCGCCTGTTTGTCTCAAAAAAACACAACCCCGAACCGACTTTCGAGGAGTGGGTGGCCAGTCGTTTCGGTCAGCGCCTGTTCACTCTCTTTTTCAAGACCTACAGTGAGAAGCTTTGGGGCATACCCTGTGCGGAACTTGACGCGGACTTCGCGGCGCAGCGCATCAAGAAGTTCTCGCTGATCGAAGCTTTGAAAGACGCGTTCGGATTGGATGCCTCAAAACACAAGACGCTGGTTGACCAGTTCGCCTATCCTCATGGCGGCACCGGCTCGATCTACGCCCGCATGGCCAAGTTCTGCGAAAAGCACGGCAACCAGATTCACTTGAACACACCCGCCAAAAGGGTCGTGACCGAGTCCGGCCGCGCCGTGGGGATCGAACTTAACGACGGCACGGTCAAGCGTTTTGACCGTGTTGTCTCGTGCATGCCGATCACCCACCTTGTCTCGCGCATGGACACTGTTCCAGAGGCGGTTAGGCAGGCTCTCCCCCGTCTGCGTTTCCGTAATACAATCGTCGTCCACCTGCAGATAGACTGCTCAGACCTTTTCCGCGACAACTGGCTATATGTGCACTCCACCGAACTGCAGACCGGACGCATCAGCAACTTCAGAAACTGGGTGCCACAACTTTACGGGAAACTCTCGGAAACCGTTGTGGCGCTGGAATATTGGTGTTATTCCGAAGATACTCTGTTTAGCAAACCGGATAATGAACTTATCGCAATCGCGTCTGATGAATTGCGGCTGTCCGGTCTGTTGAGCGGACATAGCGTACTCGAAGGACATGTGGTCAGACTGGAGAACTCCTACCCTGTTTACGCCAAAGGATACAGAGAACCGCTCGCCACAGTGGCCGCGTATCTGAAGTCCATCGAAAACCTATGCGTTATCGGACGTTACGGCGCCTTCAAATACAACAATCAAGACCACAGCATACTTATGGGCTATCTGGCCGCTCAGAATATCAGCCAAGGCACTGATCACGACCTGTGGGCCATCAACACCGATTACGATTATCAGGAAGCGTCTAAGATTACCGAAGTCGGCTTGGTGGAACTAGCGGATTAGTTTTTTGGCAGGCATCAAAAGTCGTTACCCGTCAAATTCTCGAAGCGCCAAATTTTTACGCCTTCTTCTCGGCGGGCTCAGCCGTGACTGCTTCCACAGCGGCGGTTTGCGCGGGAATCACAACCCACTGCAACAGGCACATCTCGGAACCGTCGCCGCGACGCCGCCCCAGCTTCAGTATGCGAGTATACCCGCCGTTGCGGCCATCCATCGCCGACACTACGCTATCAAACAGCATCTGCACAGCCCTAGGACTCTGCAACCGTGCGGAACATATGCGGCGGGAGGCCAGTGTTCCTTTGCGAGCCATTGTGACCATTTTTTCAGCGTCCCGCCGCGCCTGCTTGGCTTTGGGCAAGGTTGTCTTTATGCTGCTCTGCAAAATCAAGTTCGTCACCAGGCTGCTCATCAGAGCCTTACGGTGCGACATTGACCGTCCGAACTTTTTGGCGATTCTGTTATGACGCATCTTATACCCCTCAAAAGTTTATTTGTTGTTCTCGATCAAAGCTGCATCAAACTTGTATCCCAAACAGAGCCCCAACTCGGACAGTTTGTCCTTGATCTCGTTTAGCGACTTCTTACCGAAATTGCGATATTTCAGCATGTCAGCCTCGGTCTTCATCGCCAGCTCACCGACGGTCGTGATGTTAGCGTTGTTCAGACAGTTGGCCGCGCGCACGCTGAGCTCGATCTCGTTGACGCTCATGTTCAGTATGCGGCGCAGACGGTCACGCTCTTCATCGACCTTCTTCTCCGACTCTTCGAACTCCAAAACCTCTTCGCTGTAATCCACAAAAACGTCAAGATGGTGGCGAAGCACCGCCGCTGCCGTCTTCAAAGCATCATCCGGTGTGATCCGCCCATCCGTCCAGATATCAATCACCAGCTTCTCATAATCTGTGCGCTGGCCCACGCGCGTGTTCTCTACCAAGAAATTAACACGGGAAACAGGCGAGAAAATGCTGTCAATCGGAATTCTTCCGATTTCCTGCTCGTCCGACTTGTTGCCTTCAGCCGCACAGAAGCCGCGCCCGGTGCGGATCTCCGCTTCAAGCTGCAGCACACCGTCAGTGTCAAGTGTCGCAATAGGATGGTTGGGATTCAGAACCTCTATCGAGTTTTCATCGGCAAAATCGGCAGCCGTGACCACGCAGGGGCCTTTTTTGTTCAGCTTCAGCCAAATCGGACTGCGGCTGTAACTTTTCAACAAGACTCCTTTGAGGTTCAGGATGATGTCCGTCACATCCTCGCTGACGCCCTTTAGAGACGCAAACTCGTGGCTGACGTCGGCGATCCTTACGGATGTGATCGCAACCCCCTCGATGGAAGACAGCAAAACACGCCGAAGTGAGTTGCCGATAGTGCGGGCATACCCAACTTCAAACGGTTCCGCGGTAAAACGCGAGTAGGTGGCGGTGGCGGTGTTATCTTCCTTCTGAACGCGCCTTGGCATTTCAAAACGACTCAAACGAATCGGCATAGTTCCGTCCTTTCAGGCCGGCCCCGACTAAGAGGCTACGGCCATCAACGCTATAACGCTATATTGCTTAACGCGAATACAATTCGACAATGGCCTGCTCATCCACGACCGGCGCGATCTGCTCGCGTGTCGGTAGACTGAGTATCTCTGCCCGGAAAGCCTTCTGTTCCAACGAAAGCCACGGCGGTGTCTGCTGGGTGGTGGCAGCCTCAAGACTGCGTGTAGCGAGGTCCCGGCTGCGCGGCCGGTCACGCACCTCGATAACATCACCCACCTTCAGGATCATGGACGGAACGGAAACCTTCTTTCCGTTAACAGCCATATGGCCGTGCAGCACGAATTGTCGCGCCGCGCGCCTGGAAGAGGCAAAGCCCAGCCGATAAACAAGATTGTCCATCCGGGTTTCCAACAACTGAAGCAGAATCTCGCCGGTCACGCCCTCGCGACGCAGAGCCTCTTTAAAAAAGCGCTTGAACTGAAGTTCCTGCATGCCGAACTGGCGGCGCAGGCACTGTTTCTGCCGGAGCTGCTCGCCGTATTCCGACATCTTGCGGGCACGGCGCCTTCCGTGCTGGCCAGGAGCTGGCGCCCCTTGCTCAATCGCGCACTTGGCCATGTAGCACCTGGCGCCTTTAAGAAACAGCTTTTGCCCCTCACGCCGGCAGATGCGGCAAACAGGACCTGTATATCGACCCATCTTAGACTCTCCTCCGTTTGCGTGGACGGCAACCGTTGTGGGGTATAGGCGTGCAATCCTTGATCAAAGTGATATGTAGTCCTGAGGACTGGATAGCCCGCACAGCGGATTCGCGACCTGCCCCGGCACCCTGGATTCTAACCTCAACCTCATGCATGCCTTTGGCCATCGCCTGCCGGGCAGCGTCCTGCGCCACCATCGTGGCCGCGAAAGCGGTGCATTTACGCGACCCCTTGAACCCGGCCTTGCCGGCCGAACTCCAGGAGATCACACCCCCGCGGGCATCCGCGATTGAAACCAGCGTGTTATTAAAGGTGGAACGCACAAATGCGATGCCGGAAGGAATCGATTTGCCCTTCCCCTTTTTCTTGGCCGCATCCATAGCTTTGGCGGGCTCTTCGCCCACCGCCATGACCGCAGCCGCTTCACTAACAGCCGTTTGCTCTGCGGCAGCGACCGGCCCTTCTGTTTTCAAAGCTTCTGTTTTAACAGCTTCTGTTTTAACAGCTTCTGTTTTCACAGCTTCTGTTTTCACAGCTTTTTCTTTGACAGCTTTTTCTTTGACAGCTGCTGTTTTCACAGCTTTTTCTTTCACAGCTTCTGTTTTAACAGCTTTTTCTTTGACAGCTTCTTCGCTCATGCGTTATCAGCCTCGATATAAGTTTAAATAAGGCACTCGGTATGCGTTTTTGACGCGACCGGACACCACCGCTTCAACCACAAGGTCACTTGCCCTTGGCCTTGATGGCCGAGCGAGCCGACTTGTTACGCACCGCTCCCACCGTACGCTTGCTGCCCTTGCGGGTCCGCGCGTTGGTCTTGGTCCGCTGACCGCGTACCGGCAATCCGCGCTTGTGGCGCAAACCGCGATAGGTTCCGATGCTTATAAGCCGCCGGATGTTTTGCGAAATCTCACGGCGCAGATCACCCTCGACCCGATAATGGTCCTGTATGAAGGCAACAATCTGACGAATTTCGTCAGGTGTCAGATCGTCAGCCTTCTTGGCTGGATCCACTTTGCATTTCTCGACCACGTTATTGGCCCGCTTGGGACCTATCCCGTGAATGTACCGGAGAGCATACTCAACACGCTTCCTACCCGGAATATCCACACCCATCAATCTCGGCATGGCTGTCCTCTCTGAATTAACCCTGACGCTGCTTATGGCGGGGATTCGTACAAATGATGCGTACGACACCTTTGCGACGTACCACCCGGCAACGCTCACAAATGCGCCGCACTGAACTGCGAACTTTCATGATCTTTTCCTTGTTCAAAAAAGGGAGTAGATTTAACCAAAAACCATACGCTTTGTCTATACCCAATTATTAAATAAATAAAAAAATCTTTTTAAACCTTGGAAAGTATCTCCATTCCGTCCTCCAAAACCGCTACTGTATGCTCAAAATGAGCCGAAGCTAGACCGTCACGCGTGACAACCGTCCATTCGTCGTCAAGCACAGAAACCTCGGGGCGGCCGAGGTTGACCATCGGCTCGATCGCCAATGTCATCCCCGGACGAAGCACCGGCCCGTGCCCCGGAGCCCCAAAATTGGGAATCTGCGGGTCCTCATGCAACTCCCTGCCTATGCCGTGCCCCACAAACTCGCGCACCACCGAACATCCCGCCGCCTTGGCCGTTGACTCTATGCTATGGGAAACATCCGACAGACGCGCCCCGGGCCGCACCACCGTCAACCCCACGGACAAAGCCCGGCGCGTAGCCTCGACCAGCCGGATAACATCAGAATCGGTCACCCCCACCATCACCGTGGTTGCGCTGTCACCATGGAAACCGTTGTAAAAAACCCCAACATCAAGACTGACCAAATCGCCAGGCATTATGACTCGCTTACCAGGTATGCCGTGGATCACCTCGTCGTTGACGGATATGCACATCGCTCCCGGATATCCGTGATACCCCAAAAACGATGGCCGCGCCCGCATACCCATTATAATCTTTTTTGCCAGCTCGTCCAACTCCCCGGTGGACACCCCCGGCTGTACAGCTTCCGCAACACGACCCAGAACCTCGGCAGTCATGCGACAACTGGTCCGCATGCCATCAAGCTCCGATGCGTTCTTCAAATGTATCTTCATGCCAAAGTTTGCCTGATTATCTGCACTGTGTCGTCAATTCGCCCTGTGCCGTCAACCCGCCGCAACAAGCCCCGTACACCGTAAAAATCAATCAGCGGAACCGTCTGCCCCTTGTAAACCGAAAGCCTGTTCTTCACCGTCTCGGGATTGTCGTCCTTGCGGACAACCAGCCCGGTCCCGCACACGTCACAAACGCCCTCGACCCGCGACGGTATGTTTTTGACATGATACCCCGCCCCGCACTTGGGGCAGTTCCGGCGGCCTGCGATACGCTCTACGATGATATCGTCCGCCACCTCCAACAAAATCACCGCCGCTAGCTCAGCACCGCATCGCGCGACCACAATGTCCAGAATCTCGGCCTGCGCCACGGTCCGGGGAAACCCGTCAAGCAACATGGTGTCCGCGCCCGCCACGCCGCTTATGCAATTCCCGATCATCTGTCCGACGATCACGTCCGGCACCAGCTCCCCGCGCTTCATGTAACCTCCGGCTTCATTACCTGCGGCCGTCTGCCGCTTGACCGCGTCACGCAGCAGGTCACCGCTCGAGACATGACGCCATGTTTCATTCGCCTCCGCCATACGACTGGCAATAGTACCCTTGCCGGAACCCGGCGCACCCAGAAAAACTACTATTTTCATAACGATTTATAATTTAGCAAACTAACTCCACGCCACGCAACTTATAACCCCCATCAACCATCCCCTATCTCACCCGCAGATATTTCTCCGTTCCATACGGAAAATCGGAGGGCACGTAATTCAAGACCCGCGCTTGGCACAGACTGTAGGCCCGCCTGAAGTGCAGAAAAATCCACGGGCACTCTTCACGCACCAGTGATTGCGCCTCGGCCCAGTAGCGGCTGCGCTCAACCGCGCCGGACGCGCTGCAGGCCGCCTCGTAAAGACGGTCAAACCCGGGATCGACAAAATTCGTCCGGTTCGGCCCCGGAGAAATGTTCTTGCCGTAAAAAAGTTGCAGAAAATTCTCGGCATCGGGATAATCTCCCACCCAGCCGATCCGAAACATCTGGCTCTGCCGACCCGACACGCGGCGCAGAAAGGTCGGCCAGTTGTGGTATTGTGGCTTGAGCGCGATACCAGCGCGCTCGTAGAACGCCACCAGCAGTTCGGTGGACTCGCGGATGTCCTGCGACGTGCGCCCCAAATCCAGCGTCAGTTCCAGCCTGCGCCCGGTGCGCGGGTCAACCCCGTCCGGATAACCCGCCACACGTAAAAGTTCCTTGGCCTTTTCTATGTTCGAGGCGTAAGGGAACGGACTCTCCAGACGCCCCTCGATCCCGGGCGGCACCGGCCCGTCGCAGGGCAACACCTGGTTGTTTAAAAAACGCACCCAGGCCTCGCTGTCGAAAGCGCAGTTCAGTGCCTGCCGCAAGGCCCGGTTGCCACCCAAAACCGGATCTTCCATGTTGATTCCGACATACGCCACCTCCAGCGCCGGCATGGAATACAAACTGATGCCACGCTTGCGCAACCCGCTGATCAATGCACCGTCGGCCCCGATCACCGCATCCCAGTTATCCCGCGCGATTTCGCCCAGAAAATCCAGCTCGCCCGCAAGAAAACATAACCACTGTGTCGATGCGTCGTCGATCACCCGGTACACCACCTTGTCGAAAGGCCGTGCGCCCGCGCCATCCCCGCTTTTGCCCGACCCCGCGTCCCAGCCGCGCCAACCGGCATCACGCTCAAAGATCATCTGGTGATTGCGCCGCCACCCCGCCAGCCGGTAAGGCCCCGTGCCGACCGCGTGTCCGCCAAAATCATCCCCGTAAAACTCAACCGCCTCACGCGGTACCACCGCCGTGTAAGCCATAGCCATGTACCATATGAACTGGTGCATAGTCCGTGTCAGTTCGATCCGTACCGTGCGGGCATCAAGCGCCCTCAGCCCCGCAACTTCCATAGCGTAATCGGTAGCGCTGCCCTGCACACTGGCATCCGCGAAAGTCCGCATCCCCGCGATCGTGTCCTCCACCAGCCACGCGCCAGGCGATGCCACCCGCCGGTCAGCCAACCGCTTGAGCGCGAAAATCACATCCCCGGCCACAACCGGCCGACCGCGCGCCGCTCCCCCAGCGCCTACACCAAAACAGAGATCAGGCTGGAAACGCGCCTCAGGGTGGATGCGGAAAACATAGACCAACCCGTTCGACTGCACCTCCGGCAAGGATTCGGACAGCCCCGGCACCAGCCGGTACGGACGCGCCGCGTAGTCGAACTCTAACAGCGTCTCATACGCGAGCTGCACCGCCCGCGCGGCATACAACGACGCTGCCATTGCCGGATCCATGCTGGACACGCGCTCCATGCTGCGACGGAACACCGTCTCGCCGCACGCCCCCAGCGCCGCCATCAGCACCGCCGCTATAACTTGCCTACACCTCATCACGCCAGCTTTCCCACTATTCCATCACTCCGCCATTCCACTCAGCCTCCCCGCGCCGCCACTGCCGGATGCAAATAGATCGGCACCGGATCCGACAAACACGCGCCAGGTTCGGCCAAGGCCAGCCGCCCCAAGTCAACAACGTCCGGAAAAACATCCTGCCGCACCAGTAGCTCCGTCGGAAACATCTCTGTCAACACCGTCTCCAACCGCCTCCACTCCGGCGAAACGACACGCGTTCCTTCCGGCACGGCATACAACAGATCCTCCGCCGTAGTAAGCGTGAAATCGTCGCCGGTGTGGCTCGGCGCGCTCCCGTCCATCAGACGCACCCGCGCCGCATCCCGATCCACCCTGTAAGTCACACACCAGATTCGGCCGCGCCGCGCGTCGCCTGCCACCGTAATCGCCTCCTCGCCGCACGCCTGTCCCAACGCCAGCGCCGCCGCGCTGGACACGCCGCAAACCGGTCGCCCACCTGGCAGCGCCATGCCCTGCAAGGCCGATAAACACGAGCGTATGCCCGAAAACGACCCGGGACCCAAACCGCAAATGAACTGCCCGATCTCGGACAGCTCAATCCCGGCCTGGTCCAAGGCGCTCCCCGCCTCGGCAATCCATTCTGGCGTGCGCGAAGGCTCGGCCTCCCACCGTTTTATGCAGACCGACTCACTGCCGCGAAACACTGCCACTCCGGAACTACCGGCCGAACGATCCGCCACCAAAGTCAACCTCTTCTGCTCACTCATGCGCTTTACCTATAACTTCAAGTTTTCTCACCGAATTAAGCTAATTAAGCTAATTATAATTCGTCTCATTCGTTTAATTCGTTGATAACCGTTACCACCTCGTTCATTACCGAAACCCCGGGCGGGGGGGCTATTCTCTCTCCACTCTTTCTCTCTTCCCTCTTCCCTACTCTCTCTTCTCTCTTTCTTTTTTTACCCTCTCCATTGCGTCCACTTGGTGGTCGCAATAACCCGTCTCCCCAGCACAGCAGCACGGCTGGCTTGCATCCATCCTAATTCCTAATTCTTCTCTCTTCCCTACACCGCCGCCCGGTAGTGCCGCACGATCTCCTCGGCGCCCAGCGCACGGCTGAACACGGCCACCTCGTCAATGCGGCCTTCAAACCCCAGCTCGCCGTCACCCTTGCCGCCAATCCATAAATCCGGCGACGCGTCCGGCGACGCGGTCTCCGTAGCCAGCTCCGGCTTGCCGTCGAGATACACCTTGACCGTCTGGCCATCGCGCACGAAAGCCACATGATGCCAGCTCTCTCGATCCACCCAATTGCGCAACGGCACATCGGTCTTGCCGCCTAACGCCTGCCCAAGATCGTCCCCGACATGGAACACCAGTTTCCCCGGTGCCTGCGCCGTGCCGCCGATGGCCAGCCGGTCGCCGTTGCCGCGCGCGAACAGGTAACCCGTCACAGCGCGCGCGTCGGACGGCATGCAGTTGTAAAACCAGAACTCGACGCTGTAAGACCCGGCCAGCCCGGCCACCGCCGCCGACAAGGGCTTGCCAACAAAATGCGGCACGCGGTTGCCAGCGCCAAGCCCGGGGAAATCCGGCGCCTGCGCGCCGGGCATGTGGTAGGCCGTGGGCATGCCGAATTTTCCCAGCGGCCGCCCGTCCACCGCGTTCAGCGCATGCGGCCCGGCCAGCTCGTCCAGCCGCCAATATACCAGCGGTTCGGACGCCATAACCGCCACGGCGTACGGCGCTAGCGGTCTCGGCGCGCGCTTGACCGCCCCGCCGCCGACCAGCCCGGTCAGCAGTTTCCCGACCTCAGCCACGATCTTCGGCTCGGCCTCCGTCTCCAGATAACTGGACCGCGCCAGCCATGTGGTGTACCCGCCCATGACCATCTGTTCGGGCGGCGGCAGATAGCCATTATAGCCGTTAGCCAGCATCACCGTGAAGGTGTGCTCGAACGGACTCGCCTCCGCGATCCGCAAACCCGTGATCGCAAAGACCTCGCAGGGGATACCCACGATCGCCAACTTGCCGATGCGCAAAGTCTGCAGTTTGAGCCGAACGGTTTTAGGCATCTCAGCCAGCAAAAATTGCTCACGCGCGTAAGCCCCGGTCAGCGATTCCGCCTTCTCGCGTCCAGCCTCGATCTCCGCCATGATTTTCTTCGCCCACTCGATCTTGGGTTCACGCAGTTTCAGTTCCAGCTCTGATTCGCGCACATCCAGCGGCAGCCAGTCACTCCAAACCGCCGCGCGGTAGGCTTTGCACGCCGCCTGCGCCACCACCTCGGCAATGGAGTGCTTGTCGAACTTGTCCTGCTTCTCCAAAGTGTAATTCTTGAGATATGCGTCGCCACTGACCCCGTTGGCTAAAATTCCCACAAAAGGCCGCCCCTCCCGTCCCGCTTCCAGCAGGGCGGCGACGCGCTCCGCGAAAACGCCGAAGTAATCGGCCGAAAGAGCGCCGGAGCCGACATAGTGGATCGAAAAGCTCCCCAGCAAGGCAATCGGCGAACCGTCAGGCCGGCGTACCGCCAGTACGCTGACCTCCGGATTCATCGGTCCCGAAGGCTCTTCCCAGTCCGGGTTGCGGTATCCCGGATGCATGGTCGCCCTAGTGGTAAACTCGCCGAAAGGATCCTCCTTTATGCGGTCTGGCCTCGCGATCCAGCGGCGCGACTGCGCCACTTCCGGCAGGCTTTCAACCGCCCAGCCGACCTGTGCCGGCGCCAGCGCCTTGCTCGCCTTATGAATGCCTTCCGCGATCTTGCCCGGCAACCACGCACGGTAACGCGGTTCCAGATCCGTGCCCAGCAGGCTGATCACCGCCGGGGCGGAGTGCGTGTGCGTGGCGGAGATGAAAATCCGGCCGACTGGAATCCCCGTCAGACGGCTGGCCGTCTGCTTGGCTTCTTCCATCAATTCACGGCCCAGCACACAACTGTCGACCACCACCATGGCGATCTGGCCCGCGCCGTCATCAAGCACCAGACAGCGCGCGTGTAGCGGATCAAGCGCCTTCTCGACATAGCGCGGCTTAAACCCGCCGTTCACGGCGATCGGAAAATATTCCGGCGTGATGTCCTGCGCACAGGCCCCAGCCCGGAAAACTTTTTTGCCGCCCGTCTTTACGCCGACCTGCGCATGCGCGACAAAAGGCCGCATGCTCATCCCCATCACCGCCGATCCCGTCGCCACCAACATCTCACGTCTTTTCATAACTCCCCCGCTGAATCCTGACTTGTCCTACATAACTCGAAAGGCAAATGAGAAACTAATTCGCGTACATAAACCGTATATATACTACTTCCAGCGGTGCCAAAAATCAATCACAACCCGTCTGCCATCTTCCTCTCAAAGAGACTTGCCATCAGTACGCAACCCAGTTATAGTTTCGAATAATGATGTGAATGGTATATCTTTATTAATGTGACAGGATATATTTACGTCTGTTTTTAAGGTTTTCAAAAACATGCCATCTGCGTTGCGAGATGAAACACTGAAACAAGCGATTAAGGAAAACCTGGCCGGTTCGCCGGTCGGCATGGGATTTTATGTGCTGCGTATGCGTATCGGTTTTGCCACCCGCCTGAGCCAGGTTGCCATGGCCATGGCCGACCTGTCCGATGAAAATGCTGTGTCAATAAATCACGGCACACTCTGGTGTCTCAAGCAGTTTTCTGCTTCTGATAAAACACTTTCAAAATCGGTCAACACGCCATCTTGTTCATCATCTAGCGGCCCAACGCTAGTGGGTAATCCCGCCTTTATCGGTCCAGTCTGGGAACCGGCATTTGCCGACAAGCTCTGGAAGATGGGACTTAACATCTTCCAACAGTATCCTGCCGAGGGGTACTTTCTTGACATCGCTCTCGTATCGTCAGACGGATGTCAACGTCTGGACGTGGAGGTGGACGGACGCTCCACCCATTGCGACAGGAGAGGACGTCGCAAAGTACAAGATGTTATACGGGACGCAAAACTCGTAGCCGCTGGATGGTCGGTTAAACGGTTTTGGGTGTCAGAGTTGATGCAAGACATGGATGAATGTGCCAAACAGGTAAAGACACTTTGGAATCAAATGAGAGGAGTTGATTAACATGGAACAGACTGAAAAACAGGTGCGCAAGCCGGATAAAAAACGTTGGCAGGGCATCATTGAACTGTGCGTCTTGATTATTTTTATCAGTGTCGTTATCGTCGGATTACTGCCGCAAGTTGAACTTTTTAATATCAAGGCTCGCATACGTGATAAAAAAAAGGAGGTTGTCTCTCTCAACGAAGAAATTGACAAGCTCAATAAAAAAACTAGCCGGAAGGTTCAGGAGACGGTGGAAACCGAAATTGAATTAACCAACCTGGTTGATCGCGTTAGAGAAGCTAACACCAAACTGCAAAGTGCTATAGCAGCCCATAACAAAGAGAATGAATTGCGTAAAAATGCTGAAGCGGATCGTATGGCGGCTGAAAGTATTTGCCAAACTCTGTCGCGGACGAATCATCTACTGCGAATCGAGAATGGAAAAGTTAGTGAAGAAACAGAGTTTCTAAAACAGGAGTCGGCAAACCTGCAGGCGCATACCAACACAGTGGCTGTAGCATTGCAGGGGCTTGAAATACGCGTGCCGCGATTGACGCAGGAAGCACTTGATGCCGAGAAACGCCGTGACCAATTGAACAAGGATATCGTCACCCTGGGCGACGATAAAAAACGTCTGGGTGCGGAAATCGACGAGAAGGACGCCGAATTGAAAAATGCTCTCTCCAGCCTGAATACGACTCTTGCGGAGATCAAAAAAGAACAAAAGAGGCTGAACGATCTGAAACAGGAACAGGCGGTCGCTCTGCAAGCCAAAACAGCAGTGGAAGCTCAACTTACTGCCACCAACAAGCTGCTGTCGGAGATCAAGGAGGAGCTGGCCTTGGAACAGGCAAATCTGAAATCGGCACGCGAACAGACTGATGCCAGGCGCACTGAGGCGTCCAAATACACGGCACAAGTTGAGCAGGCAAATGAAAAACTTCGCGATCTGAAAGATCAAATCGATAAGGCAACGGCTGAGATCATTGAGCTGCAATCCGCATTAAAAAAGGTGCAAACACAGGTCGCCGAGGCGGAGGCGCGGCTCAAGGCTGCCAAAGAAGGAGAAATGAAAGCACGTGAAGCCGAGGCAGAGGCGCGGATCGGCGCAGCCGAAGCTCACAAACGCCTGGACGAGGCGAGGCGCGATGAATTGATTGTGCGCAAGACGCTGGAACAGCTCAAAAAGGATCTTGCTGAACTTGAGCGATTCATTCGCGCTACTAATGCGAAGGCTCCGGCAGGTGCGACTGGGAACGCGGATGCTGACCTCCAGCCGCAACCATAATCTCAAACTAACAGGAACATCATTATGGAAAATCATCTAATTATCGCCTATCTGGCATCTGCTGTTCTGGCAATCGTCATCTATATCAGCAAAGCCCGCGAAAAACGCGATCTCGAAGAACAAGTTGCGCTATTGCGCAGTAACGCTGACAAAGAGTTGACTGCCTTAAAAAATCAAATTGAAAATGCTGAAAAAGCTACGTTGTTGAGCAAACAGCTTGAAAATTTGAACGACGAATATACAAAGGTTACAGAGATTTTAAGGAGAAAAAAAGAGGCCGAGGATTGGCTTGAATATGAGAAGCCAAGATTAGATGGGGAACGGGAGGCATTGGAAAAAATACTTGCCAATCTGGTGGCCGAGATCAATACCAAGCAAAGGGAGCTTCAAAATCTAAATGATAAAATCCAGGAATTGATAGCACAAGCCGAAAAACTGAAATAGCCCGAATGGAGTCAGAACATGCCTTGCTCGCGGATGAATTGGAAAGACTTCGCAAGGATCGAGATGAAGCCCGCACATCGCTTGATACGTTGAAAAATCAAATCGAACAAGCACAGGAACGGGTGGGGCAGTTGATTCCTGAAATAAGCAAACTGAAAGCAAAAAAGAACGACCTTGAAAACGAAATTGGCCCGAACGAAGCCAAGCTCAAAAAGATCAACGAGGCTATTGAGAATCTGGGGTCCAAAGCACAGGAATACGAATCAAAGGCTAAGGCACTGAAGGCCCTGGACGAAACGCTCAAGAGTACAAGGGAGTTACAACATTCAATATGTCAGACCAACCAACAGATGATGGATGATCTTGCCGCCATTGCAAAGGCACGGAAAGAGAGGCCGGTTGTTCTGCGACAGGCGGCATTTGAGGGGATTGTCAAAAATCCGGTATTTACAACTCCATCTGCCGATCAGGAATTTAAATCTGAGACCCAGGCATTGGATGGCATGAAGAACTATGTTCGTAATATTCGTGAATATGATCTGCCAGAGCGTCTGCTCTATGCCTTCCACACCTCACTTAAGACCTCCGATATATCCAGCCTGACGGTTATGGCGGGCGTGAGCGGAACAGGAAAAAGCGCCCTGCCGGATCTCTATGCCAAAGCCATGGGCATACATCTGGTTACGTTGGCGGTTGAGCCGCGTTGGGACAGCCCCAAGGATCTTCTCGGATTCTTTAACTATGTCACCAACCGCTATGAACCGACACCGCTTGCCAAAGCGCTGTTTCAGTTTCAGGGACATCACCCGCAGGAGGGGTTACATCCTGACCCTGACCTCAGTGAATACATGCTGATGGCAATGCTGGATGAGATGAACCTGGCACGTATTGAATACTACTTCAGTGAGTTCCTGAGCAAGCTGGAGTTGCGTCGCGGGGGCAGGCTAGACGATACCGAACATCGGCGCAGAGTTGCAATGGAGATATTCGCAGGTGCCAACGGTTTTGAAAAGGAGGGGGAAAACAACCAAGAAGTTGAATTCAGGGAAAAACCAATCCAACTGTTCGCAAATTACAATACGCTTTTTGTCGGCACAATGAACGAGGACGAAACTACCCAAAGTCTCTCAGACAAGGTTCTTGATCGGGCAAATGTGCTCTATTTCGGGCGGCCCAACAACTTGAAACCTATGACAGCCGATAAACAGAATGGCACACAAAAGATGCTGCAACGCACAGCCTGGGAAAATTGGAAGCAAGACGTTACTGCAATTGACACACAGGAAAATGGTCGTTGGCATATAGCAGAGCAGCAACTCAAAAGACTCAATAACGAATTAGCAAACCTGGGACGTCCATTTGCGCACAGATCCTACCAGGCCATGCTGAGCTATCTGGCAAACTATCCATACAAGGCTGCGGGAATTGACGAGAGTGATACACTAGGTTTCTTTAAACGTCCGCTGGCCGATCAGATTGGCATGCGCATCATGCCCAAACTGCGTGGACTGGACCTTACACAACATGCTCAGACACTGGAGCTGGTAGGAGAAACGGTCCAACTAATTGGCGATGACACCCTGAATACTGCTTTTGATAACGCTGTAAACAGACAGAAAAACCGCTCCGGTTTCTTCCACTGGCAGGGGTTGGATTGGGCATACGGGGAAGACAATTAATTTATGCCATGGGCATTCACAGAATACCCCTGGCAGGTAATACTCTCTCCGGCAAGAGGTGTTACGCCTGACAAAGGGGTTAGACCGGACAACGGCGCAGGCATCTGGATTTATGATGCATCTGAAGAAGAGGTGGCACATCTGGCAGTTGGACTGACTCCGACACGCTTATCAGATGGCAGCTTCTGGTTCGAACTTCCCGGCCCGTCATTTCGCGCAGATGGTCCACAGGATTTGACGCTGCGTTTACCAATGCAGGAGACAACTACCATTCTGCCATACAAAGGTGCCCAGTCAACAAGTTATGAGGAGTGGCCTGGCAAGTTCCATAGCATGTTAACTAATAACCTGCAGGAACTTGCCGATGATCTCTATAAAAAGCGTAAGAAACTGTATGACTTATTTTTTGAGCAGCTATTAACAGAGGCGATTGAAAGTTTTTTTTCATCTCAGGATGAGGACTTTGCCTCGCGCGCATTAATCTGTAATCTAGCTGAAGATTTACCCGGCCCACTTCAGGAGATCATCGAAAGACCGAGACGTTTACTGCAGCGTAAACATGCCCAGGTCAGGCTGGATCGCCTTCAGGAGATGGACCTCACCGCACTTATCGACTACGCCCGTCGTCCAGGGCATACCTCTGTCATTAAAGCCGGAGATCGGCAGCAGCTTTTGGCGGTTATTCGAGAAGAAACAGCCAATACCCTGGAAAATCGGGTAGTACATGATTTCTGTAGACGCGCTCGAACAGCAGCAATGGCGTATGTCGCAGAAGAGTGTGCCCGCTGCAAAAAATGCACCGGGGAGCTGCTGCGAAATAATGATGAAACGGTTTGCAGCCGACGTGTACGTCGGGTGGACGCCTTTGCACGCCGATGTGAACAGTTTTTGTCATCACCAACTTTGACCAGTGTGACGCCGCTGGCAGTTCCCTGCCGCAGACCCAATTACGCCCTTCAGCAGAACGTCCGGTACATGAAGGTCTGGGATGCTTATCAGAAGTTGCTGCGTCAGGAGGACATTTGTGACCAGACGTGGCGCTGGAAACGCCGTGCCTGGACCGACTATGTACGTGCAAGCATGATAGAAGTCATGCGGACCCTGAAATTCCAAGAGAGGCCTCCGGCATTTCAGGCCTCGATGAAACCAATTCGCATCCTCAAAGAGCCACAATTTGGTTGCTGGTTCAAAGCCGAACCCTTCGATGGTCCGCTTGTCTTTGAAAACGACGGCAACCACATCTCGCTTTATCTTTTCAACCGTGAAGACGTTAGCCGTGTGTCCAGCCTGGGCGGCCTGTCGCTGGATCGGCTGAATGCCGATCTTTACTGGATTGCAGTTTCTACCGACTGGCCAAAAGTGCGTGCGGTTCCAGTCTGGACACTGATCGGCGATGGTCGATGGCAGGATGAAATGAAAACAAAGGCGTTACGCACCGAATGCTTGAAGGGGGTTGAAGAAGCTGGCATCGCATGGAGGCATTCGCCAGAAACGAATCGCTCGACGGTTACGATTCCCATGTTGTTACTTGTGCGCGCTGCGGAAAGAACAAGAGTGGAAGATCGCAAAGGGCGTGCTGTTCTATGGGAGTTGCCGCCTGATAAAAACATGCTGCGTGGCAGCAATGGATTCTTCAAGGACAAAGTCCATAAAATGCTTCAGGAGGTGATGACATGAGTGTCGGCATTGATCTCTCTGGGCGAGCCCTGCGGTGGCAGATAGAACAAGAAGCTGTCAATACACGACACGTTCTCCTCGGTTGCCCACCCTATGCCGATGCCGCTGGTGCAAAGGATCATGACGAGCGCATAACGTGGGGCAGTCCCAAAAACTTTCGTCCACAGGTATGTAACAGAGAGTTCAATATCGTACAGGGAAATAACGCCGCTACTGTTTTCACAGCCAACCTGCTTTCGATTGAGGCAATCTGGCGCGATTTGACGCAGAGGAAAAATGTCTGGCAAAGCGCATCATTGGTAGCTGATGCTCTTAAAGCACATTTGCCTACATTAAGAAACGAGCAGGGAAAACTCGCCTTTGTAATCCCCAACCGGTTGAACGAAGACGCGCAGGATGCGTTGCTGCGCGCCTTGAGCGGCATCCATTCCGATGTATCGTTGCTTTGGCGGCCCGTGGCCGCCATGCTGTATTGGCTAACCGCTGGCGATGGGGAAGAAGTCTTTGCCAATACAAAGGGCACCGGCGCGGTCTGGGTACTGGACCTCGACTCGGCAGGGCTGGAGTTTACGCGACTAACCTGGCGACGCCATCAGCGCGACAACGCCTGGATTGCGCCAGTTCGCACCTGCGCGACAGACATTGAGCGTCGGAGAAACCTTAATTACACGGCTCTGAATGGCGCCTGGAGTGAGTTGTTTTCCAATATCCCTGAGCGCGACCAGTTAAGATGTTGCCAGACCGCGCCCGAGGTGCAGGAGCAGTTGGAATCCGAAGCGCGCGCATTTGATATCTGGGTCTGTGCAGGAATACGTTGGCAAAAGGTCCATGTAACAAAGCCTGACGCATTACCGCACACGTGGCATGGCTTGCAGAACGTCCTTACGCATCAGGATTTTAATCTTGCGCAAGGCGACACCATTCTTGTTTACGGATGGCTCACGCATCTTGATGCGGACGGGTTGAAAGCGATGCTTGAGGGCGTATGGCCTGGACGGAATATCCGGGTGTTACCGCTTGCAGCGGTAGCTGAAGGATCGCGGCTTTTCGCCGAGCGGCGGGCGGAAAATCAACCGACCTACTACGATACGTTGCCGGAGTACAGAATCTGGACCAGCCAAGGCGGCAGGCAGCTTGTTGCTCCCAATCAGGAGGTTGAACCAGGAATCCCGTGGACATTAAATGATGACGCCATACACAATGCCTTCTGCATCAACCGTCATCGAGATCGCTTTTCCATGCTCGTTCGGCGGCTTCCTTGTGATGATCCAGACTACGACTACGCACGTCGGCTTCAGGTGGACCTTTTTACGCCATTGCCACAAGAACTGCCTCTGCGTCTTGATGCAACGGTAGAAGCAGCAAGGGGAAACGCCAGGTTTACTGTCACTGCGGCTGATGATTCGCGACCTTTTGTTTCGGACGGAAAACAGGGAAAAAACTCCGTCATACTTACCTATGCCCTTGATCCAGACGATCACGCACAAGGCAGAGAGACGAAGCCCGAGCCTGAGCACAAAGGCTATCTTGAAGCTCAACCTGTAATTGGACGCATCTATGATGATCCAGCAAATCTGGAAATGCTCAGTTTGTTGGTCAGATACTGTAATGGGGAAGAAGATCAAATTGCTGCTTTGCAAAATGCTGTTCAGCAATATCGTGTTGATTCTCCCCCGGTTCACTGCGCACCAATTTTTCCTTTTAGCGCTCTTGATCGCTGGGGGTGGCGTGCTCACCCAAGTCAACCTACCCGCGGTCTGTTTGGCACGCGTGTGTTACCAGACAGGGAAATATCCGAGTTGGCAGAGATTCTCTCGAATCATCTTTGGCAAAACGGAAACATACCTGCTGGTATGCAGCTTCGTAATAATTGGAGTAAGCAGAACAACTACTGTCACGGACATGCATCGCAAGCTTACAAGAATCATATTCGCTCACTTCTGCGAATTAACGCACCATTCCCGTCTTACTCCGAGGCACATGGCCCTGGTTTTGTTCTTGGTGATCATCCTGATGATCTTCAATTACTCGTAAACTATTGCGAAAACGCACATTTTAGTGATCCACAGCAAGCGAAAATGTTGTGTTGGTCACTCTTTAGGATGCTCTGCTGGCATACTGGAATCACAATAAATCTTGAACTTGTGCAATGCTATTTGAACGCTTTGATAAATTATTTGCCAAACTTCAATCTTAATGGCTTTGCTGATGTGCCACGGAAGGACGTGTTGTTTTCTATCCTCTTTGCTCTTAGCGTACGTGAAACGCATCCGGACTTTCTTGCCAATAAAGATGATCCCTTGCGGGAAAGATTGTTGCGGCTAATTAACTTTGACGGACAGCTTGCTAATGTATGTTTTCCTCCAACCATGGTTGCTAACATGAATCAGGTAGGAGGCTGCTTTTCCGATTATGTGGCGCGGTTTATCCGCAAAACGGACACAATTGAAGATCGGGAACTGGGTTCAGCGATCGGAACCATGCAGTAGGCGGTCATGGGATTGTTCATTGCCAAGAGTTTTACTGAGAGTCTGACGCGACTGCAGGCCGCTGAGCGAGAGAGCGCGGTCGAGGCGGCGGAGATGTATCAGGCGAACCCCGCCCATCCGGGGTTGCGCAAACACCGGCTCGACCGCTGCCGCGATCCTGGCTTCTGGTCGTTGCGAAGTACGCGGGACATCCGGCTCATTCTGCATGACTCAGAGCACGGCACCCTCTTCTGCTATGCCGACCACCACGATCAGGCTTATGCCTGGGCGCAGAAACGGAAGTTTGCTGCCAATCCCACGACCGGCGCAATGCAGATGGTTGTTCTGCGTGAACTGGTGAAGTCAGAAATGCGTGCCAGACCCACACCCGTACGCGATCAGCGCCGTCCCCTGTTCGCCAATCTACCGCGAACCGAATTTGCCTGGCTGGGAATTCCGGATCAGTGGGTGAACGATGTGCGTGGTGTTCGCTCGGAAAAAGAATTGTTGGACTTTATCGAATATTTGCCGGAGGAAGCTGTCGAAGCCCTGCTGACACTGGCGAGCGGCGGTACACCGCGAGTGACGCGGTGGCCAGTGGCGACAACCAATCCGTTTCTCGCACCCGATGCAGCCCGCCGTTTTTACGCTATTGATTCGCCGAATGCACTGCAAGCCGCCTTGTCCATGCCCTGGGATGATTGGCGCATCTTCCTTCACCCCGAACAGCGTAAGTGGGTCGAAGCAGAGGATGACGGCGATGCGCGTATCTGCGGCGGTCCGGGAACTGGCAAGACGGTGGTGGCTTTACACCGGGCGGTGCACCTGGCACGTCAAGCGCCCACAGCACGAATCCTGTTGACAACGATCTCCCGGGCACTGGCCGCATCTCTTGCCTCGCTGGTGCAGCGATTAGTCGGAGATGATTCAACTGTTTTTGAACACATCACTGTTGTGGCAATTGATACACTGCCGGAACTGCTTCTGGACGGAAAAGCGACAACCGCGCCAGCAGCAGATGAGCGGGAGGTACGCAAGACGCTTAAGGAAGCCCGGATCGATTTGGATTTAAACAACTATTCGGAAGACTTCCTCTTTGACGAGTGGAGTCAGGTGATCGAAGTAGCCGGAGTTGACAACCCGGAGTCCTATGCCGCGCTAGCGCGACAAGGACGACTTGTGCGGTTGAGTCGGGTTCAGCGGCATGAGATCTGGCGAATTGTTGAGCGGGCGACTAAGCTTCTGGCAGCACGCGGACTGACGCCCCCTTTTCGTCAAGTTCGTACCGTGACTATGATGCTTGCTGACGGAAGGTTGCAGAATCCATTCGATTACATTATTACTGACGAATGCCAGGATTTACGGCACGAGCACCTTGTGTTGCTTAACGCCATGCGCAAAACGCCGCAATCGCTCTTCTTTGTAGGTGATTTAGGACAGCGGATTCGGCAACCACTGGTCTCGTGGCAATCGGCTGGGATTAACATTGTCGGCCGCTCGCACATTCTTAAGGTCAACTACCGTACCTCGCATCAGATACGGATGCTGGCTGATCGTTTTGTCTCAAAGCAATTTCAGGATGCGGATGGAGTCATTGAAGATCGGCGCCAGGCCATCTCAATATTCTCGGGGTTATCGCCCTCGATCCGACAGTACATGACAAAGGAAGAAGAGCAGTTCGGGGTTGCCCAATGGCTGGAACAGGTTTTTGAGGCAGGGGTCAAGCCGCAAGAGTGCTGCATTTTCGTGCGCACCCATGAATTGCTACCGCGTGCCGAAGAGGTTGTGACCTTGGTAAAGCAAGACTATGTTCTGTTAGACCAAGGAAACCCGGATGAAGAGGGAAAAATCGCGATGGCGACCATGCCCTATGCGGAAGGACTTGAGTTCAAAGCAGTTGCGGTAATGGCGTGCGATGCCATGTGGGTGCCGCTCCAAACGCGGCTGGATTGCGCCATGCGCGAAGCTGATGCGAATGACATCATGGCGATGGAGCGTCAGATGCTCTATGTGGCTGCCACCCGCGCCCGGGACTTCCTGTTGATCACAGGCATAACGCCCATTTCCGAGTTTCTCTCCAGTCTCGATCGGTGAACTGCTGTCAACGTCGATAAACCCGTTTGCCACACTTTGCTCTTTTTTGCGGCTTTTGCGAAAACAGTGTTTTGACAGACATTGGCAGGCGTTATTCATTAACATACTGGAATATCCGAATTTTTTATCGGCACTTCTGGACATCCGTCACCGCTTGTGCCATCCTTTCAACATCATACATCTTGCCATGCATAACCCGAACTCGGAGTCCTGATATGAAACATCTTGTGTTTTTAGCCCTCTGCGCCAACCTCACCACCAGCCTGTATGCCGAAAACGAAGTCACTTTAAAAACCTGCGAGGGCTGCGTCAAATCTAGTTTCAACAATCTGGGGCTAGACATCGACTGGAACATTGACTGGCCGGATAACATAGACGGTGTTGATAAAAATGTGCTCACCGCCATCCGCCGCCAGATCTGCCGGGATGTCTTCACCGACCCGTTCTATGACCACAAATCCAAAACCGCGCCGATGCGGTACGATGCACCGGACCAAGCCCAAAGGTACTTGGTCTACAAAGCCCTGTTCAAAATCAGGGAACAGGCGAATCGCTATCTGGATTACCACGCCAAGCTTAAAATCTGCCTCGCCACAGCCGGTTATCTCGGCTATACCATTGACGGCTACCACACCGAGGGCGGCAACGGTTGCCATGCTTACTCTATCAACCGCGTTTTCTCGCTCAACACCGGCAAGCTGCTTTCCGAACATGACTTTTTCGACACCGAAAAATACGCTCAACTTAACCGACACATCGTTGACAAGGCCTGCAAAGAACAAAACTCACCCCCGCTGCCCCCCGAGATGGCCCCTTACAGCAAGGTCATGTCCGATGGGTTATTCGAGAACGGTAACTTCATGATCGAACCCGGCGGCATCCGTTGGTACATACCGCCCTACAGCGTGTTCTGCGGCGCGGCCGGCGTGGTTGACACAATAGTCCCCTGGGATAACCTGAAACCCTTCTTTTTTGATCCCAACTACTGCGATGCGCTTAAAAACCTCGCCTTCACCGCCCGCACCGTCAAACGCATCCACTAAAGTGATTACTAACCGCGGCCTCAAGCCGGTGCCACTCACCGACAACCGCGTCGTAAGACGTTGCGCCTAGCAAGCCACGATTACACGGACGGACTCTATTATGTCACGTCGGCTACGTGCCGAAAGACAAAGCCGTGCGCCGTGCGCTGGAAGAGATTTTTCGTTCCTAGACGGTCTCCGCCACACACTCGCGCACGGCTGGCTCGAACAGGAACAGACCAATGCAAACCTGCCAGCATTCACTATTAACTATTCCCTCTTCCCTCTTCCATCTTCCCCATTCCCTCTCTCTCTGTGCTCTCTGTGGTTAAAATCCCCCGGCCCCTGCTCTCTCCACTCTTCACTCTTTCACTATTCTCTCTTCTCTATTCTCTCTCTCTTACCAGGTGCAGAGACCAGTGGCCTCCTGCAGTCGGTAACGCCAGACGCGCCAGCGCGAATCGTCGCGATACTTCTCGTAAGCTGTCGTGTAAACGCGCCCTGTGTTGTTCCAGACCAGCTCGGCGTAATCCGCCGCAGCGCACAGCGCGGGCGTTTCAGCTCCGCCGGACAAACGCACGTTGGTCTCCAGATTGTAGTCCCGAAGATTCCTGCGCGTGAAGTTTGCCGAGCCCAAAAGCAGATCAGCCGAGCCGTCAGCCCTTCGCGCCAACAGCAGCTTGGAATGCATCTGCTCGCCGCTCGTCACCGCCCAGCGCACCGGCACACCCGCCGCCACCAGTTCCCGCGCCACCTGCCGGTTCGGCATCCCGCTTTTCTGCCGCCCGAAAGCGTCCTTGTTCGGATCAAGTGCCACGCGCAAGGACACGCCGCATCCTGCCGCAGCCTTGAGCGCACAGACAACACCGCGGTCAGCCAGATAAAACATGACCAGGTCCAGCCGATCACCTGCATCCAAGCTGTCTATCATGGCCTCGGCCGCATCTGCGATCGCCGCTTCGGTCAGCACCTGCAACCGCACTCCGCCCGCGTCAGGCAGACCCCCGGCGTGCGCCGCGGCATCCACGAACTCGTTGCATAAAGGCGCTGTCGGCGCGGCGCTGAATTCCAGCACCGCCTGCTCCGTCTCCAGCACTGCCTGCGCCGCCACGCCCTCGAACACAATCCCGACGTTCGAGTGGGCGCTGCTGCCGTCATGCGGGTTGGCGGAAGTAACCAGCGCGTACAGCCTGCCGCCCGCGTCTGCCACCACCACTTTACGATGGTTGGCCTTGAAGTTGAGCAGCGCCAGCCAACTGCGCACAGTGACCCGGCCCGGACCGAAAGGGTTTGCCACCCGGCCGCCCGGGCTGTTGCCAAAAGGTTGGACGAACAATCTCCATACGCTCGACCAGGCGGTGTTGCTGTCGCGCAGCGCCTCCAGGCGGGTGACAACCACCTCGACCCCAGCCGCCTCCAAACGTTTTAGATAAGTGTTCTCCATGCCGCCGTAAACTGTATTCACCGGGTCGGTGATCAGCACCGCACGCAATCCCGGCACAGCACGCTTGCGCGCGATCAGGGTCTCGGTCAGCTCTTTGCTGAGACAGCGGTGCGGCGGCGGACCGACGCCGAGAAAATCATTGAACAGGAACATGTCTACCAGCACCAGCCTTTCGGCTCGGGCGATCATGCCGAACACCTCGTCGAAAATCTCCTGTTCCACCAGCCGCCGCCCGACAGCGTCCACACCGGAGCGGTCGCTCAAGAACCGGGCTTCCGGCACCGGTAGCCACCCGCTGCTATACGAAAGCCCATCCGGCAAGGGCTTGACCGCATGATAACAGCAGCCTGATAAGAGCGCCAGTAGGCCAGCCGCTACTGCGGCATGCAGTCTGTTTACCAACCCCCAATAAAAGCCTTTTTCCATAATGTTCTCTATCGGGTCGTGCAGGCCTTTTTCTCGGCCAGCCGGTACTGCCGACGGAAAAACGCCGTCCAGTCGCGCAGCAGTTCCAGCCGCGGCACTGTGGCGTAAATGTCGACCGCGCTGGCCCAGGTCAAGGGACGCGGCTGGTCCGGCAACGCATTGAGCAGCCGCATTGCCTCGGGATTGTTCTCAGGCCCGCCGTTTTCCAGAATGGCCTGCCACGCACTCCGCAGCTCATCGCCGGAGTCCATGCACATGGCCCGGATCAAGTCGCGCTGCACACCGAAATGCCGACTGGTCCAGCGCGCCTCATAAATAAAGGACGCGCCCAGCCGGTAGGCGTCGACCTCCGGCTCCCACAAGGGCTCGGCGAGATGGGCACGGTGCCGCTCAAAAGTCGCCTGCAACACCGGGTCGTCCGACGGATAGAAATCTCGCCGTATAGGCAAACGCCGCAAGGTGAAGCGCCGCGGTCCGCCGGGCTCGCCAACGCTGTAACTCCAGAGGCGCTGACCCTCTTCGCCGAGCGTGAACTCGATGAAACGCACCGCCAGCGCCCGGTGCGGCGCACCGCGCAACAGACTTATAGGATCTGAATTAACCCCGGAACCTCCCATCGGCGTGATATAGCACATAACCGGCTCGCCGCCCGGCGGAGTGGACATCTCTGATTGCAGCCTGCCGAAAAAGTCAATGGCAATCCCCGCCGCTGCCGCGCCCGCGCTGACATCCACAGGCACCTTGCCCGACGCGTCGGAGAAGTAACGCGCGTTGGCCCCGATGCGGCGCATCAGGTTTATGCCAGCCAACCATCCGCGCTCAACTGCGGCCTGATATGCCTGCGGCAGCCCGGCGGAACCTCCCGTTGAAAAGGCCATCCGCTCGAACTCCCGGATCTGCTCGCGCGTGAACCCGGCCTCAGTTACGGCCTTGGCGCACTGTTCGTGTATCACCATCTCATAAGCTTTGGCCACGCTGCCGCTTTTGGATGGATCAGCCAACCCTAACGTGCCGAAATAACGCGGATCAGCCAGATCCCGCCACGCCTCAGGACGCTTATCGATCCCGAGGTCCGCCAGACGGTCGCGGTTGTAACAAATTCCGAAGGCGCTCAGCACACAGCCGTAATAAGCCTCGCCGTACCAGACCTCGCCGTTCATCTCTCGCGGTATCAGCACACGCCCATCCGCATCCTCGAATATACCAGGCGGCGGGCCTGCCTGACCCCAGGCCGACACCGTGAGCCCCTGCCGCTCCGCCTTAGAGTGGTCATACGTGCCGCCACCGAAAAACAGATCCATGCGGCAGGTGATCTCAGCGGCGTTGTCCGATGCCCTAAACCTCTCCCACAATTCCCCGCGGTCTTCCGGCTCCGGCCTTTTGGCGGCCAGCACCGCCGCGCTGCCATCAGCCGGCCACGGCAGGCCTAGTCCAGTGAAATAACGCCGCGCGGAAGCCGCGTACTCCGACGCCAGATAACGCATGATCTCGGTCGTGCCGCCGATCACCCGCCAGTCGATACGCACCGGACTGCCGTATCTTTCCCGGTGCCAAGCTGAAAAACCATCGGCAAACTCCTGCCGGAAAGCCTCATTGTGGGCGGTCACAACAATCAGCTCGGGATCGCCATCGTTCCACTCACCCGCGGCAGGCGCCTTCCTTAACATGAAAGGCAGCGCAATGATCAGAGCGGCGGCTAAAATGACGCAAAAAAGCTTCATGCCTTTAATATATACGCAAACAGCTTCGGACTGTAACAAAAAAAATGCCTACTCTAACGCCCCCGGCCCCTGCTCTCTTCCCTCTTCACTATTCCACCAGCCGCGCCACGCCCCTAACTCCTAATTCCTAATTCCTAATTCTGCCCTATTCCCTATTCACTATTCACTATTCACTATTCTCTCTCTCTGTGCTCTCAGTGTTCTCTGTGGTTAAAAATCCCCCGGTCCTTGCTTTCTTTCTCATTCGTGGTTACAAATCCCCCGGTCTCTCCACTCTCCACTATTCCCTATTCCCTATTCTCTCTTCTCTCTCTCTGTGCTCTCAGTGTTCTCTGTGGTTGAAATCCCCCGGTCCCTGCTCTCTCCACTCTCCACTATTCCCTCTTCACTATTCACTCTTCCCTATTCCCTATTCCCTATTCTCTCTTCTCTCTTCTCCTTGCGCCACAACGCCAGGAACTCGACATTCCCTTCCGGACCCTTCAACGGCGATTCTACACAGCCAAGCCATTCAAGATGCAAAAATCCGGTTCCGAAATCACGGATTCCCGCCACCACCGCCTCTCGCACCGCCGGATCACGCACGACACCGCCGGGCACGTTCTCGCGACCGGCCTCGAACTGCGGCTTGATCAGAGAAACGATCTCGCCTCCCGGCGGCAGCACGTCCGATATCGGCGGCAATATCAGCTTCAGCGAGATGAAAGAGACATCCGTCACAGCAGCCTGCGGTTGCTCTGGCAGGTCGGACAACCGCATATACCGCGCGTTGAAACCTTCGATCACATGCACCCGCGGATCCTGCCGCATCTTCCAGTGCAATTGTCCCTTGCCCACGTCCAGCGCTATCACACGTGCCGCGCCGTGCTGCAGCAGGCAATCAGTGAACCCGCCTGTCGAAGCTCCCACATCCAAACAGACTTTCGCCCCAACATCAAAGGCCGGAAAGGCGGCAAAAGCCCCTTCCAGTTTATCGCCGCCGCGGCTTACGAAACGTGGGCGCGCCGCCACTGTCAGGCTCACGTCAGCGGCATACTTGTGTCCGGGCTTGGTCGCCACCTGCCCTCCCGCCCGCACCTCACCCGCCATAATCAGCCGCTTTGCGCGCTCTTTGCTCTCAGCCAGACCGGCCATGACCAGCAGTTCGTCAAGACGCCTCTTTAATCCCACACAGGGGGCGTAGTTTGACATTAGACTTTTCCTGTTTCCAGCATCCTTAAGACCCGCGCGGCCGCCCGCTGCACAACCCTGTTGGTCATCAGCCTTTCCGCCATCCGCTCAACCGCTTTGCCATGACTACAAGTTACCACAACAGGTCAGCGCAAGGCAAGGCAAGGCAAGGCAACTGTTCCATGTCTATTGCCGGGTAATGCAAGCCGTTGTTAAGGCAGAGGGCCTATCGCGTCTCTCCCCCAACTTCCGCACTCTCGAACTTCCACCATCCCCATCCCGCTACCCCGGCTTATCGTGCTTATCGTGCCTACCGCGCTTTCCGCCCTGCCTACTGCTTACTGCCCACTGTCTTCCCTCTTCCCCCAACTCCCGCATTTTTGCACTCTCAAACTTTAGAACTTCCCCCACCCCGCTACCCCGGTCTGCCGCGACGTAGTCCGGCTGTATCACGACGAAATCCCGCTCATGAGGGAAGAAGACGGGCATCTGCCGGACGAAGACGGACCATCTCTGCCCACTGCTTCTGCCAACTGCTACTCTCCCCCATTCCACATCTCCCCTTGAGCGCTCTCCCTCCGTACTACGTTTTCTTATTCGCGGCTTTCATCAGCTCACTCAACGCGATGCCTTTCTTCGGAACGGCGGAGCCGAGCCCGCTGTCGACGTCAGGTACTTTCGAAAGATCCCAGACATATCCGTTCAAGGGATCATTTTCATCCAGCGGCGCGACATCATAAACCAGAAGATAAGGCAGGCATCCATCGCCCAGGTAGCCCCTTTCGCGATCAGCGCTTCCCTGGAAAACACGAGCCTGCCCCGAGAACATCCACGCTCGCCCTGTACTAACCCCGCCTCAACAATCTGGCCGCCGATCGTCGGCGTATTCAGGAGTATGAATTTATATTTTTGTGATTTTATCACAATTTCTGATGCATTAGACGGATTCTTGTGTCATACTACGGCTGTTTTTGAGACACAGAACCAAAAGGATTAGCCATGTTGATCGATTTCGAAGTCGGCAACTATCTTTCGTTCAAGGACCCCGTGCGGCTCAGCATGGTCGCCGTGAACGCCTACAAGGAGCAGCTCGATGATAACACCTTCGAGGCCGGCTCCGACGATACCCGCCTGCTAAAAAGCGCCGCCATCTATGGCGCCAACGCAAGCGGCAAGTCGAACCTGATCGCCGCCATGGTCTTCATGCGGCGCTTCGTACTCTCCTCGTCCAAGGAAACTCAGGTCGAGGATGATATACCCGTCAAGCCTTTCCTGCTGGACACCGCCACCGAAAACGCCCCGAGCCGCTTCGAGATCACGCTTATCCAGAACGGCGCGCGTTACCGCTATGGTTTCGAGGCCGACAGCAAGGCCGTCCGCAAGGAATGGCTGCTCCGCACGGAAAAGACCAAAGAGACCACCCTCTTCCTGCGCGAGGACGACGGCATCGACGTCCGCAAAACGTTCAAGGAGGGCTCCGGACTGGAGGATAAGACCCGCGATAACGCCCTCTTCCTCTCGGTCGTCGCGCAGTTCAACGGCGAGACTGCCGGTCACATCCTCAAGTGGTTTAACGACTTCCGGACGATCCACGGACTGAACGATCAAATGTTTGACGCCTATACCGCTCGTTGCATCCAAGACGTGACAAAGCATGATCAACTTGTGCGTTTTGTCAGAAACGCGGATGTCGGAATCTCAGAACTCAGCGTCAATGAAGCGCCAACTTCTGCCGACGAAGGATATCTCAAGTTCTTTACCCCGGAAATGCAGAACAAATTGCGCAACCAAACGTCTCTGAAGATTTCAGCGATCCATCAACGGTTTCGTGACGGTGAACCGGACATCCTCATACCTTTTCCATTTAACGAGCGAGAGTCAGAAGGCACTAAGAAGTTCCTGCGCATGGCCGCCCCGCTTCTAGATTGCCTCGACAACGGTTACGTGGTGGCTATCGACGAGTTGGACGCCAAGTTGCACCCGCTACTGACCAAGGCCATCGTCGGAATGTTCAACTCCACCGTGACGAATCCCAAGGGCGCGCAGTTGATCTTTGTCACGCACGACACGATGCTGCTCGAAAAGGGCAAGCTGCGCCGCGACCAGATCTGGTTCACGGAAAAGGACCGCCTCGCCGCCACGACGCTCTATTCGTTGGCCGAGTTCAAACTCCCGGACGGCTCCAAGGTGCGCAATGATGCGGATCTTGCCGCCAATTACATCCGCGGCCGCTACGGCGCGATCCCCTATCTGGGCCACTTCGAAACCCTCTTGAAGGAGACGGATCATGGGGAAACCCGTCAAGATTAGCGACCGCAACACGCCGTGGCACCTTCGCAGCCAAAAAAGCCTCAAACGACAAGTCGACGCTTTGGCTGAGCGGCAGCGTCTCTTGATCGTCTGCGAGGGCGAGAAGACCGAGCCCAATTACTTCAAGGCTATCAAAGCCGAATTGCCCCTGCATGTCATTGAAGTGGAAATCAGCGGCGAGGGCGACAACACCTTGCGGCTGGTCGAGAAAGCGCAGGCGCTGCGTGACGAGCGGGCCGACAGTGATTATCCGTTCGACCAGGTCTGGGTCGTCTTTGACCGCGACAGCTTCCCGCCCGCTAATTTCGACAACGCCATTTTGAAAGCCGAGAATCAGGGCATGAAGGCCGCCTGGTCGAACGAGGCTTTCGAACTCTGGTACGTGCTCCATTTCGAGTACCGCATCACCGCCATGCCCCGCACCGAGTATCAAGACAAACTCACGGACCTGATGGACCGGCCTTACGCGAAGAACGCCGTGGACATGTATCAAGTCCTTTCGCAAACCGGCAAGCAGGCCCAGGCGATTGCTTGGGCTAAGCGCCTCCATAATGATGTCGTCGCGTTCCAAACGCCACCTTCACGCGCCAACCCCTGCACAACCGTCTACACGCTGATCGAAACGCTCAACGGCTTCAAACCGCCACCGGAGCCCTGACGCCATGGCCAAACGACATGCCCCGCCCGAGCTGACATTCCAAGAGCACGTCGGGACTACCTCGTCAGCGAGCGCAGGTACGGCCTGCTCGAACTGGCGGACATCATCGATGTCGCCTCCCTCCTGCAGAATCGGATTCTGGCAACAAGGTTGGGCCGTATCGCGCTATATCAACTTACCCAAACCCTGAACCCCGAGCACGCGGCGCGTTGGAACCTCTTGAAACCACGACTTTCCCGCTTCCCCCTCCACTCTGATCGTGCATATCGCGCCTAACGCGCTTCCCGCAATCAGCCCCCCCCCAATTAATGCAATAATGACCTAACGAACTGCTCGCCCCCTCCGTCCCTCATCCTTCATCCGCCCCCGCCACAAAAAGCTTGGACCACGGTACCACGTCGTACCCCCGCCTAGGTGTCCGCACGATCGGGAGTCCTTCAATGCTCTCGGACTGCTTCAGCGAAGCCACATAGTAGTAGCTCGTATCGCTGCCCAGCAGGCTCTCATCGCCCCCCAACCAAGCATCGATGAGTTGCCGCCTCTCCACCAACTCCCAGCGTTCAATTTTCGCTGTCCATAACAGCCACTTGCCGTCACAGTGAGGTAAAACTTTGTCTGCGCTCAAAAGCCCTTCAGGGACATCTTGCTGTCGCTGAGTCGCCTTAAGCGCATGGACATAAAAGAACTTCTTCTCCCTCCACAATTCCGCAACGGCTTCAGACCGTGCCCAAGCAACGACCACCGCAATGTCACCGGCTGGGGCTTGTCGGTGTTCCCCATGATCATTGTCTGCTTGCATAGCGGGCGTCTCACAGATAGTCCTGTGAGTCCAATACCGGATGCGGTAATCGCGGGTGAATGAGTTTAAATGATGTTTCAGAACGTCCTTGATGAAACTTCGCACCGCAATAACACCCGTCGGCCCAGTCTTCCCAGGCCGCACAGCGAAAGCCCCAACACCCGGGACCAGTTCTTCAAATCGGCCGAATCTCTTGGCCGCTTCGTTGCTGTCCTGTGCATTCCCGGGATAGAAAACGTATGCGCCTGCCGTCCGCCGGATCGCGTCGTTGTAGGTGTGCATCTTATAAAGATCGCCGCGCTTATAGGTTTGCCGTGTTTTCACTTCGACGTTTTCATCCCTCAGAAAATCATCGCTGTCGAGACCGAACAGATCATCGAGCTTCTCGATTCGATATTTGGCGTCGAAATGCAGGTATGCGATCCGCCCCTCCTGTTCGGCTTTATTTTCGGCCGTATCCCATCGGTCTGCTGCATACTCGCCCGGCAGAATGACTAGCGTGTAATCCGGCCGGAAAGAATGACTGTAAGAGCCGCGCTTTCGTGGATCTTTCTGGCCGATAAAGGTGCGGTTATAGAATAGATGAATACAAAGGGAACGTCCGTCATCTGCTTTCCAAATAAACCTCGATAAAGAAGCGCATCCTTCTTTGAGGTTGATCTCCAGATTGCCCGCATCGGTCTGACATATGAACGGTAGCGCGCCGGATTCGACCTCCCGATTGACCGACAACTCCTCCATCGCTAGGCTGTGATCGCCCGACTTCTCCAAGAGTTGCTTCCTCAAAACGAAATAGAGCCAGTATTCATATAGCGTGGCCGCATCACGGTTTGTCCCGTCGTATACGTCATCGCGCCCTGGCCAATCCAGTTGCGCCGCCACTTCCAACATCAGCCAAGTGAACAGGATATCCCTGTATCCCTCGCGTTTCTGCAGCGTCACGTTGTCCAACGGAATCCGATGCAAGGGCTCAACTTCATCAAAGAAAGGATCCAGCAGAAACGCGTCCAAGGACTCCTGCATCAGCCCCGCCTCCATCCAGGCGGTTCCTTGCTCCTTCTTAAGCATGGATCGGACGTTATCGCAAAGCTCTTGAAACTGCTGCAAAGCAAACTTGATGAACCGGTTCGGCTGTGTGTCGAGCGTCTCGAATTTCCGCTCCGACAAGACCTCTTCTGGAAAGAATGCGCCTTCACCGTTCTCCCGCCACGACCGGCCGAACCTGATCGGGTCGCGTACAAAGGCAGGACTATACGCCATTGCTGATGGCTGCCACATTTGTTCACGCCTGAGCAACGTATGCGGTCGCCGCCTGATCTGCTCCAGAAAACTGTCGAGCTTGTCGCTACCGAGCAGGCAGTGCCTGAGAAACAGAAACTGCTCCAGCAGCAATCGCCGGTCATGGTCTGCGTCAGAGCGGATCGAAAAGGCGGTGGGACTGTTCCACTCCAGCAGTAACTGTTGACATTCTTCGGCCAGCGCCTGAACCATCCAGCGGTACTCGTCCTCAAAGTCCAATTTTCTGGAAAGAACCTCGAAGTGCAAAGCTGCCCCATCCGGCTTCAGCCGAATCTAAGCTGTGCCCAGATAGTTGGTAACTCGGAAATCACCCTCGATGCGCTCTTTACGGCGCCGCACATGCCATTCTGCGCGACCGGGTGACTTCAAAGAGCTGAACGGCCCATTGGTCTCAGCTATCCCCTCCACCTCCCAGCAATAGCGGGTGTTCTCATAAAGTCTAAGCGGCTGTAGTCCCCGTGCCGAGGCTGTTGGGTCATAGCGGAATGGAACATCACCACCTTTGGCCGTGCGGCCCTCGAGCAAACAAGTCGCGCTCTGCAACTCCTTGAAATCGAAAGGCACCTCGGGGTTGTCTTCGGAAGCCGGATAAATCCGGATAGCGCATCCGTCCAATGTCACGCGGATGACCGCCAGAGGTGTTCCAAGTTCGCTCATACAACAACATGCTCGGCAGAATTATTGGATGAAGCTGACAAACTGGTCACGCCGGACCGCATCGATCATGTCGCACAGTTTCTCGTAACTCTCGCGGAAAACAACTGTATCCGGTCCTGGAATTGTGTCCCCTTCGCTTTTCTTTGGTCTAGGGACTCTTTTGACTTTAGGCGTAACCATAAAGTCTGAGGCGTAAACGCTCTTCTCCTCATGCAAAAGGCCCGTTTCGCAGTAACGAGCCAGTTCGATAAGCACAGTTTCAATCCTGCGCTTGCTCCCATGAAGTTTCGGCAAGATCTTCTGCAGGATCTGCGCGTCCATGCAATCCTCCCACTTCCACTTCGTTTTATCCTCTGTTAACTCAAAATCAACTCGGGCATAACGTAAAACCTCGTTCAGTGTACGGTATCCAAATTCCAACCGAGCGTTTGAAAGGATTTCGAAAACTTCTTTCAGCTTTTCTTGGCATTCAGCAAGTTTGGCTGGGGCAGCCAGCGGCTCCCGCTCACTATCGTCAGCCCTCCGCACACCACGTGCACGCAGAGAAAGTTCCAAAAACGCCTCTGCGGTACCCTCCGGCGCTGACTCTAACTCGCCAATATTACCTCCGCCTTGCTCAAAAAACTTATTAACCTCATCCTTAGTAATTCGAAATTCAATCACGTTCGCGCGGTCCAAGACTTTCGGACTAAACATGTAAGTTGTCTCATCCACATTCACAGTACCGACGACGAACACATTGCGCGGCATCGGCAGAACTTCCGGAACATCGGCGGCCCCGCCCAATTTGCGAGGGAGCAAGCGGCCCTCGCAATGCAACAGCAACTCACCCTTCGCTGATTCCATGGTGCTTAAAAAATCCGCAAAATATCGCTCCACGTGGGAGAGATTCATCTCATCGAGAATCAGGAAAAACGGTTGGGACGGTTGAGTCCTAGCGGCGAGAAGCAAGTCTAGGATAACGGTGGACTGATAAAGCGGCACATCGACCGTTTCTCCAACAGGCTTGGTAGACCGAATGTGGTTTACAAAACCGAGGACATTACGGCTATCGGTCCAGTCAGCTCCAACAGGAACCAAGGCGAGCCGATCGTTCGCTTCACAGCTAAGCCATCGGGGAAAAAGTTCCGCCAGTTTGGTTTTCCCAGTACCGGAATTTCCTGTGAGAACAACATACGGCTTCGCGGTTAACGACGAGATGAACCGCAAAGGCAGATTATTGCCAATGCAAAACCCGGATTCAGATATCGCGGTTGCAAAAGCCGGCACGATTTCTGGAAAAACTTTTGAGTAGTCCACGGATTTCTCCACTGAGCCTTCTGGTTCAGGCAGCATAACAGCCCCTTTTTGTCCATACCCCACAACAACATAGTAGAAGGACTGCAGGTCGATCATATCCCGCGGGCCAAGCTCCGCGAGCTGTGATTGGACATTTACAAAAAGCCCCAGCACTTTACCGTAGGCCTCCGCGGTTAGCCAAGGCTGTCCCAGCAGATCACCGTGCCCCAAGCGCTGGAAGAAAGCGTCAACCAGTGTCGGTTTGATGAAAATGTATTTTGTTGGCTTGGCGAGCATCAGCAGATAAGAGGGGATCATTTGGGTTGCGGCACGCGGCGCTTTCCCCTTCTGGACCATAAACCCGACCAGAGACTCCAACTCGCTGTCCAGCATCTTCCCGCTTCTGGCTTTGACCAGTAGACTATGGCACAGCGTCTGGAACTGAGGTAGCAATTTGGCCGACTTTAAAATGTTTCCGTCGATTTTATCCACGGTACGCCAGTCGAGCAAATTAGTCTTCCTGAAAATCTTAAGGATTTTGGCTGAAAAATCCGATGCTTCCAAACTGTCTGGGGCTCCATCCAGCCAATCATTGAATAATTCAGAGAATAGACTAACCGCTTTACGCTTGTACCCGTCTTCGTTCTTCAGAAAATCTTGTCCGCAATCCCCAAAGGTTTTGAAGTCGGGGAAGTCTTGGCGAAACGCCTTCACCATTTTTTGCAGTGGCGTGTTAACAAGTCCTTTTGAGGGCCAGATATTAACTACTTCCTGATATATGGATAATATATCCGCCAAATCCTCACGAAGCACTTCTTCGCTTGGAACTTGTCCTTTTTCGTACAAACGTGCCCCAATATTTGCGTCTTCATATGATCCGCCAAGATTAGTTTCTGTGCGAAGATATGTCTTTCCCTCTATCCATTTGTTGAGCAAGGGAATTTGTTTGCGCAAATCTGCGGCCATCACCTGAGCGCGTATTCTTGCCCTTTTTTTACCCAACAACTTAGTGGGAGTTGTCGTACCTTGACCTAAAGACAAATAGCCACCTGTGCCGTCAGCACGGAAAAAATATACGGGGTAAACGCCGTCTTCAGTAGAATCTGTTATTTTCGGGTCCAGAATGGCCAACCACGGAACACTCGCCCAATTTCCAGCGCCGGGACTCGCTTTAACCTTTAGCATTGGATTTATGGAACCTACGATTTCGCGGACTTCATTGGTAAAAACTGTACGAATAAATTCGGCCAGCTCGTTTCCTTTAAATGGCTTACTCTTTTCAGTGGGCCAATCATTTATAACTCTTTCAATGCAATTACGAATACTCATAGAATCCCTTTAATAAAACTTACGTGACCGCAAAATCCGCTCCGCAACAGATACTCAAAGAAAACGAGTTGCTCATAAATGCTCTTTAACTGTGTCACCCTACCCAATGCAACTAGCCGACTATCAAGTGCTGGAAAGGGGCAAAAGGTTTAGCCCATTCGAACTTGTTAATGCATTTCATTATACGTTAACAATATTTGCTTATGCAAGCTAGCTCGCATGGAAATACCATGAAAGCAAACGACATTGTCATATACAGCAAGCCGCAGAAGGGCGAGGAAAACATCCGCATTGTTCTACGGGAGATCAACGGCGACCGCGTAATGGTCGAGCTGATCTGAAATTGTCCATCAAACCTGTTGAAACGCTGCCCATATCTCGTCGAAATCCTCAAAACCTGCGGTGATTGGCAGGAGGTCCGTTCTGGTGGCGTCTGCCCCTATTGTGGCAAGGTAGCGGGACAACCGCAAACAATCGATCTGGTGCTTATCGAAAAAGCTCTTAAAGGAACAGCATATCCAGACCCGGAAGCGCGTTTGCATAAACACGGTCTTGGCACAAAAGAACAAGTTGATCCATTTTTTAATCCGCTTTCCAACGAATGGATCTATGTGTTGTGCCCGGAAACCTGCCTGATCGAGATATGGACAACCGCACTGTATACGCCGGAACGGGCAAAGACCTGGAAGCGCTGGAGGGGGAGTCAGTACCGTGCTCCTATATCAGGCAACATCTATACCCACGTTCACATTACAGACATTTTGCTCTCAGAACCCGAACCCGACTGGAAGGCACTGGAAAAGCGGATCAAGGCCATGGCGCTTACGAACTGACATCTTCATAATAACGAAGAAGGACACCTCCGCCTCATCCCCGCCGTCAGATCCCTCAAAGAAAGAAAACGCCTTCCAAACCGGCTATTGCCTGCGCCCCGACTTGTCGGTTTTTCTCGTGTTTTTCTTCATGCCGCCATTATAGCACGGCTATCAACTGGCAACCAGTAGGTCAAAGTAAAGACACTTACGAGAAAACGTCCCAATCGTCCAAAATGTGTTTCCGGTCAAATCAAAGATCACCGATTTAGCCCGAAGCTCACGGTGATCGACGCCGCAGGGTGCGCCGACAAACTGATCAACCAACACCGGTCACGCGCCGGCCTCCGCGGGCCTGCGCTGCCTCCTGAACCGTCCGTTGCCATCGACCTTGCGCTACGTCGCTTCTCAACTGGTTCGCAGAGAAAAAACACAAGCAACCAGATTTGCCTCTGCACGATCCCACGGGCTAGGAGGGCTTCGCTTCGGCTTCTGCCTGAGCGGGCGATTGGCTTGCCTGATAACGCTTGTAAAGCAAAATCGTATTGACCGGATCAAGGATGAGCGGAGGCACAGGCATCCGGGCCGTCATGTTGGTCACAAACTCGCGAAGATACGGAATGGCATGCGCGAGCACCATTGGGTTCTTGAATTCTGTCCAAGCCATCGACGCCTCTTTTGGACGCTTGTATTCGAGATAGAAGGTAGCTCTGAAAACAATGGGTGCGTTTTCAATGCCGTTCATCAGATCAAACTCGACTATGGCACACAGTTCAGTATCCTCTGCCGCTTCATTCCTGGTGAACTTAGTCAGTGCCAAACAATAAGAAAGCCCTCCTTCATCGGCCCTTTTCACATTTGGCTTATACTCGACGTCAGACTTGAGCAACACCACTTTGTCGAGAATGATACCGGGCTCTTTCGTGCTGTCCATAAAACCTCTTATGCGGCGCGATCAAAGTTGTTTTCGACGACAGGAACCCCAGACGAGGGACAACTTTCATTCGGAGACCATTTATCTCTGCAATCCGAGGACAAGAAGTCAGTCACAATCGAAACGTCCATCTTCTCTGAAGCGTAACGTCCCAAGGCAGCCACCCCGTTTATAGGCGTACTGTCCATCCACTTGGAACTCTCTTTCTGCGACAGCTGCAAACAGAGTTCGTCCATGTCAATCGACAACGCCTTAGCCTCCGGCATGCACTGCGAACAATACTGTCGTGTGTACTCGACATCGCGTACAAAAGCAGACAGGCAGTACTCTCCACGAGGGAATATTTCCTCTTCCAAGTCGTAAATGATATTCCTAACCGCACTGACCTCCGCCAGCGGCACGCCATAAACACCAACCCCGATCGAGCCACTGTCACTCGGATCACTCTCAGCAACAACAGTATACTCGGGGAAACGTTCACGCGCCACACATTCGACTCTACTGAAAACCTCTTGTCTCTCCGGTTCCATAAAATCATCCCACCATTTTCTTCAAATACTTCTGCCGGACCGCATCAGCTTTTGATCGTTCAGTCAGATCAATCTTGTAAACCTCTGCCTTCGCATAATCCGCATCAACGCGGATATCTTTGAACTCACGAAACACTCGCGCATCCCGTTTGCCATCTGGCTCCTCTTCTTTCAGCTTCGTCAACAGTCTACTGTGCACATTTGAAGGATTCGGATCAAACCCCTTCTTCGTCACAAAAAAACCGCACACGGCCAAAAAGAGGCCATAGTAAAATCGACTGGCGGCCGCCGCATACAAATCGTTCGAATTACATAGTTCAGCGGCATCCCAAAATTCATCAGAGCGTTTTTTATAACTCATGGCAACAGACCAATATCCGTCTGCAGGTCTCAAAACACCTAAGTGCCCTCAAAACATCACAAGAATAAGCCCTTTTTCCAAACATGTCAACTGGTGTCGGCGGGAATTCAAAAGTACGAGAAGTGTAATATAAAATGCCGTAGGTACAAAAAGAGAGCGTTCCACGCCGTGATTCGGTAACGGAATTCTTATTTAGGTTTGACCCTGAACTGACAAAGTAACGCCTTTCAAGGAAGGCCTTCCACTTCATGATCTCTTCGTTGCCGGCAACACACCCGACAAATTTCTCGAACGTACACCCGCCCCATCATCCTCCCCGCCCATTAACCCAATGTCAGGCAGCCTGATGGCTGAAAAACACACCTAATAAAAACACACAAAAAGAGGGAATTATAATTGTCGCTGGTAGGGAAGTATAATTGTCGTTGACTAGCCGGCCGTTATTCTCAGTCTGGATGCCATCGGCCGTCTCCCCCTCCGCATCGTGGTACCGGTCACTGATTGGTCTCCCAAGTATGTGGAGTCACCTTGGATGGTAAACCTGAAACCTTCTGGAACAAACGGTCTTTCGAAGGAGTCCGCTGCTGATGCCTTTCAGGTAAAATCCGTTCCCCTTCGCCGCTTCGCCCGTTATCTCGGCCGGATCGAAGCGGTGCAACTTGACGAAATAGCTCAAGCCGTGGCGCTGTGTGTCGGTGCTTAACAGTTCTACAAGTGCTGCGGTGATGACAGAACCGTGCGAAATTCGCCCGGCATCGCATTGAATGGGCCCTTCTTCTTGGCGTTGTTGATTTCCAAGTTTCCGCAACCAAATTGATGGTAAATTTTTAAATGGGGAGCTTTATGCCAAAGATTCATTACTTTCAGAGATACTCGTCAATTGAAAACACCGTAACAAACAATACGCTGCAACTTCCACACCAACACGAGGAAACACTTTTCAGCGAATAGCTCCTATGACGCCCGTCCCCTCCACCGTCAGCACCCCCCGGGGGCCGAGGTCGCGCTTGCTGTTCAGCACGGTCGAGAGCATCGCCACGCCCTGTTCGGTAAAGGCCATGGGAAGATACTGCGTACCGCCGCGAGATTCAGACTTTGAGGTCGCAAATTGCGACCTCAAAGTCGCAAACTCTTGCCTATCAAGGACAAACATGAAGTCGTCCGGGAACCGGTCGCTGTTTCGGCGCACCTGTTCCTTCAGCCGCTTGGTAGCCACACCGTACAGTGCGGCCAAATCCCCGTCCAGCATAACCTTGAGCCCGCGTATCAGATAGATAGCCCTCTCAATCCGTTCCACCGGAATCACTGCAGCTTCACTCATGTCGAGCCGCCTTTCCTTTCAAATCCTGAATTGGGGAGTGCTTGTCATAAACGTGTCGCCTATGCAACCACGGGAACCGCAAGAATCCCCTCAGTGAACTTCTCTTCATCATCTGCAGTGTCAAAATTCATATAAAGGGACTGGTAATTTAATAATACTACCGCGATGCATGGGTGCGGAGTTTCAACTCGATCGGGTCGGTGATGAAGTGACCGTGTTTGTGCTAACCGTCGTAGCGGACCACTTCGCCGAGAAAGCATTTGCTGACACCGAGCCGGATTTTGTCCATGACATCCCTTAGTTGGGTGCCTTGAGCGCTGCTTCTACCGCCGCGACGAGTGCTTTGTCGTCGGGCTTCGTACGGCTACCGAACCGCCCGATGATTGCGCCAGTCCGCGAAACCAGAAACTTGTTGAAGTTCCAAGAGATCCGGCCGCCAAATTGTGCGTTGTCTGCCTTCGAGGTCAGGAACTGATAGAGCGGGTGGATGTCTTTGCCCCTCACCGAAATCTTCGCAAACATCGGGAAGGTTACACCATAGGTCAGCGTGCAGAAGTTTTTGATTTCGGCCTCTGTTCCCGGCTCTTGCCTCATGAAGTTGTTCGCCGGAAAACCAAGAATGACAAGGCCTTGGTCTTTGTATGTCTTGTAGAGTTGCTCCAATCCCTCGTACTGCCCAGTAAAACCACATTTGCTGGCCACGTTGACAATCAATAAGACCTTGCCCTTAAAAGCTCCAAGGCACACGGCTTCCCCATCAATGTCCTGCATCGTTAAATCGTAGATATTGGTCACAGTAGCCTCATCGTTCTCGGAGCTTACACACCCCATCAATCCTGCCATCATCCCGATTGCCAATAATCGATTCATGGTACTCCTGATGTTTCATACATTGTTCAACGCCAACACGGCTTTTAGGGTACTCTATTTTGCATGATAAAGCAATCTGTCTCAAACGGATTACCCCTTCCACAGCCCGTGCAAACTGCAGTACTCGCGGGCCGTAATCTCTTGGGCCGTGATCGCAAACACCGCTTCAGGCGCCTGGCCGGGTTTGAGGAATTGACGATAGCTCTTGCCATCGGCAATCACTTCGATCCACTCGATCCAATGCTTGTCATCCATGGGATGCGCGACGCTGCCGACCTTCACCTTCACGCCACCATCGATCTTCTCGATCACCGGCACATGCTTCTCGCGTGCCGCATCCACGGTATTCTCAGTCTGAATCTGCATCGGTTCGCCGCAGCAGACGAGTTCGCCCTCGCCACTATCTAAAACCTCGACGATGTTGCCACATACGTTGCATTTGTAGACTTGTTTTCTTGCTGTCATTGTTCTTCGCTCCTTCCTTGCACTGCATTTCTGTTCTTCTTCATCTTTGTTGCCTCCATGGTTGTGTCTGATTTCAATGGTTCTAACGCCCGAGAATCACACCAAGCTCTTGCGCGCACTTCAGCCACGCCACGCTGCCGCCGGTTCCAGCCGTGCAAATCAGATAGACCGGTTCCGCTGGCATCCAGACCGCACCCGGAACAACCGCCGTTTCAACTATCGCCAGTCTCGCATCGGGATGCGCGCCACAGCCATTTTCATCCACCCAGAAGTGAATTTGCAGATCGGACCGCCTGAACGCCACCGCGCCAAAAAAGCGTCCGTCCTTGCTGTCCAGCCAACAGCTCGCCGTCGGCATGCCCCATAGATTCGGTGGCAATTCTTCAGGCACGTCTTTGAAGTCGCTGTACAATCGGAAGAATATCCCGTTCAGCTTGAGCGGTCCCGTTCCCGTGTTTTTCACGCTCACCACCTCGCTGATGAACCACGGCGTTCCGGGCGGTAGAATCAGACGGTGCGTCACCTCGAAACTTTCCGAGCCCTCTGTCGCGCCCGTCACCTCCACCACCGCGACGCCCTCATCCACACACCCAACGACGGCCTTCACCGTCCGCGTATCGGTCCAGCGGTTCTGCCCGTTCGCGTTCAACGTTTGGATCAGCGCATTGTACTGCCCGATCGGTTTCTCCGCGCCGTCGAGCGTCACGCGCCGCACAAGGTTGCCGCCGCCCAAAGCACCGGAAAGCTCGATCCGTCCGTTGCCCGCGCGGAACATGTCGCCTTCGCGCACAAAGAACGCTTTCGTTTCGCCCGTCGCCGCCGCGCGCGCAACCGACATCGCAGTTGGCAGCGGACCGGTTTTCAGCGTCTGTTTCGCCTCGGGAGCAGACTTGAAGCGCCAAACGCCCGCCTCGCGTTGCAGCGCCGTGAACATCTCGGTCAAAAGCGGGTAAGGCACACCGTCCTCGTTGATAAGCCCGTAGTTGGAATCCTCAGGAAACGGCGTGCTGATACCCAACGCGGGCTCGTCCACCCACATGAAATAGTCGTAGCCCAGCAAGAACGGCAAACTCAGCATCGTGCGTGCGAACAGACTCGTCGCTGCCGTGCGCTCAGCCTGCGTGCGGAAGCGCTGTCCCGCGCCATGCACGCTCGGCAACCCGGCGTCTAACGCGGGAAAGGACCATTCAGTGATCAGCATCGGCCGCTTCACAGTGTCGTAGAATTTGGCGAAGTGCTCGGTCACCAACTCGCCGCCTTTGCCGAAGTGCGTGTAGACGCGGCCCTCGTCCAGATCGGCCATGGGATAACAGTTGAAGGTCACCACGTCGCAGTATTTGCCGGACACCTCCCACACCACAGGATCGGCACCGCTTGTTCCCGCGAAACGTGCGCCTAGCACCAGATGGTTCGGGTCCGCCTCGCGGATTGCGCGCGTCGTGACAGAGAAGTAGCGATCCGCCGCAAAGCGCAGAAAATCGCGCTTCACTACCCGCTGCGCATCGTTCGCAACCGGCAAGGCCTTCAGCGCCAAAATCTCATCAAAGCCCTTGAGTTGGGTTCCCCACAGGCCGTTGAACTTGGCCACGTCGTTTTCCGCCTGCCGCGCCAAAAAATCGCGCAGGGCGATCTTGGCCGTATGCGTCGCGCTTTTTTTCATAACCGCGTCAAACAGTCCGGTCTCGGAACCGCCGCGGCCCCACCACGCCAACTCGTTATCAATGAAGTATCCAAACAGCCAAGGGTCGTTACGATTCGGCACGCAGCTCTGTTGCACACGATATTGGCAGTGCGCCTCGAAATCGGGATGAAACACGTTTGGAAACGACGAACAGGGCCGACGCTCGTTTGGCGTGATGTCATATTCGTCGCCCAGCGTCGCGAGGTGGTCGCCGATGCCGAGAAACTCGGTGTGCACCAGACCACGGTGTTTAAGCTTCGAATCGCATCCCGCGCCGAGCATAGTGAAACCCCATGTCTTCAGCCGACCCAGCGTCTCGCTTTCCCACTCCGCATGGTCAGTGTACTTCTTCTCGTTCTTCTTTGCGTGTGGACTGTACCCCAGCTTCTCGCACCAGTGCCCATGAAACGTCACATGGTCGACACCCATCAGCACAACGCCGCGTCCGAGCGGATCGATGGCCCACCAGCGACCGTCCGGTTTCTGCGCAACATGGAAGAAACCAGTCGCTTGGTCGGTGATCCCCGGCACCGTGTTTTCCATGGCATAGACGGGAAACGCAGCATCCACTTTCACATCAGCCATTGGCTCGTCCGACTCAGCGCGAATTTCCGCAAACGTTCCCGTGAAACCATTGATGCGCACGGCGGGCCTACCACATTTAACGGCAACGTCCGTGAAGGCAAACCGCTTCCGCAGAATCTGGTTTCCGCTGGACGTCGCAATCGTTCCCGTAATGCCGCTTTTGTCCAAGTTCAGCTTCAGACGATAGGACTGACCGAAGGCCCACTTTTGGCCACTTTCCTCGTTGATCTCCAACTTCAAATTGCTCTGCGCCAGCCACTCCCCGTCGCGCATCTCTGTGAGTTCGAACATGGGCTTGCAGCCTTGTTCGGGCGGCGTCTGTACCAACGCGAGGTGCCAGAAATTGCGTTCGTCGGCCACGATGGCGACAGCAGCCACATTCCAGTTCAAGCCCGGAGCCTTCTGTGGCGTGAAGACGGTCTCAACCGTTACCTTCGATGCCAGCGGCGACGCGCGGTATACGGCGATCCCGTTGACATTCGACAGCGTGCAATGTATGCCGTCTTGGCGAAACTTCCACGTCAACGGATCGCCCTGCCAGCCGGGCCCGCTGGTCGGTATCGGCTTCATTTCCGCACAGGCAATTCCCACCATCCAAACTAACAGCCAAAGCGTCTTTTTCATTCGCTCCCTTTAATTCCAAAGTTGACCTGCACGCGTATTCTATTACCGCTGAATTATCACATCGCACACCGCAGTCTGCAAGGGTGTTTTCTTTCAGAACAAACAAGGGGACAGGTCTCCGACATTCTCAACGGCAAGCCCGTTGTCGCGCCCCGCCGCCAGATCCCTCAAAGAAAACGCCCTCCAAAAAATGCGCCTTCTGTGCCGGAAGCGGGTTCAGTTCTGACTTCTCCGTTTCGAAAAGTTCTGCCGTGATCCTGCCGTCCCGCCGGCGCCGCCGGTGATTGCCACGACTTTGCCCGTGAGATCAAACAGATTCTTCATGCGCACGCCTCAGTCGAAGAATTCGCAGGTCTTACGGAGAATCTCCGCCTGGCGGACGGCGTCCGCTTCGTCGAAGTAGTTGGTCTTGAACTGCAGCAGACGCGGCTGGAGGTCTTCAGCCACGGGACAAATTCCTTTCGCAAAATCGCCGCCGATTTTTTTCTCGCGGCCGAGGAACTTGCGGTTCCGGTACATGGGCTCGAGATAGCCGAGCATCCATGCGCCGTACACGCCGTCGCCGCCAAGTTCCCTGAACTTATTCCGGAACGTGAACCAGTCCACCTTCTTTACGTCGAACGCCATCACGTAGGCCCACCAAGAATTGACGTAGCCCTCCGGCTCGGCCTGCGGCTTGAGCCAGCCGAAGGGCTTCACCGCCTCAAGGAAATGCTTCGCCGCCAAGACGCGCATTTCGACGAGTTCGTCGAGACGCTGCAGCTGCGCGAGTGCCACCGCGCCGCAGAGATCAGACGGACGGTAGTTCCATCCCATGATGACGTGGCGCTCGAAGGTGGGACTTTGAATGTCCTCCTTCGTGATGCGGCTCTTCTCGAGGCCGATCGAGCCGTAGCCGAGGCCTGAATAGCGCCGCAGTTTGAGCGCGAGATCGGGGTCGTTGGTCGTGACTATGCCGCCTTCGCCGCAGGTCATGTGTTTCGAGGCCTGGAAGCTGAAAGACGACATGTGGGCGGTATGTCCTACGGTGCGGCCCTTGTACTTGCCGAGGAAGCACTGTGCGGCGTCCTCGATCACCGTGAGATTGTTCTTCGCGGCGATCGCCATGATCGCGTCGATATCGCAGGGGAGGCCATAGAGCGGCACGGGGATGATCGCCTTTGTGCGCGGTGTGATCTTCGCCGCGATCGACGCGGGGGAGATCGTGAACGTATCGGGGTCGACGTCCGCGAAGACAGGCGTCGCGCCCACGTGAAGGATACACATGTTGGTGCTCGCCATAGTCAAGGGCGGGCAGATCACCTCGTCTCCCTCGCCGACACCCGCCACTTCAAGAGCGCAGTGCAAGGTCGCCGTGCCGTTCACCATCGCGATCGCGTATTTCGCGCCAATCTTGGTGGCGAATTCCTTTTCTAACTGCGTCACCATGCAGTAGTTCCTGGCGCTCTTGAACTGGCCGTCCAGCACCTGTTTCACGTATTCGCGCTCGAGCGCGGAAATTCTTTCGATCTTTTTCATTGGGGGTCCTTTCATTTTGTCACGCGCCACTTCGTGGCCATGAGGCAAGGGCGTTCGCCCGGAATCCGTTGCTGATAATAAACCGTGACGAGTTTGCCGTCCGGCAGAACCGCCGTCGAGGGATAGCCGAGATCGCCGCAGTGCGAACGCGCAAGCGTGATTTCGTGCGCCGCGTCCCACGTGGCGCCGCCGTCGTCCGACAAAGCCGCGAACTCGCCGAAGCCGAATGCCCTTTCGCGCCGACCATAGACGCAGAGCACCCGCTTGCCGCCGAGCGCCGTCAGATGCGGCGGCAGGCCCACGAGCCCGGAGGATTCGAACGGCGTCCACGTGCACCCGCCGTCCGTCGAGAGGGTGCGCTGCATGACCATGGGGCTTGAATCGCAGTTGTTCCTCACGAAGCCCACGAATGTGCCGTCCGGGAGTTCCGCCGCATGCGGTTCGTCGTAGATCGCATAACCGAGTTTGTTGCGGCCCGAATGCCCGATTTCCCGGCAGACCGTGCGCCAGGTGCGGCCGCGGTCGTCGGAGCGCATCGCGCGGATGAGGCAGTTGCCGTCGGCGGACTGCACGAGCCCGAACTGGAAGAGACCACCGTCCTTCAGGAGGATCGGTCCGTGGGGCGCGTGCGCGTCGAGCGTCATCTTCTCGGGTTCGCCCCACGTGCGCCCGTCGTCCTTCGACCTGACGAGGAAATAGCCGAGCGCCTCTTTGCGCGTCTTGGCTGAGATCTTGTCGTCGTGACGCTTCCACCAGTAGTGCGGATCGTCACGCGGCCAGTCCGTCTTGAGGAACTTCTTCGACCGGTAGGCGACGGAGGTGAAATACGTGACGATGATTTCGCCGTCGGGGAAGACGACCACGCCGGCGTCGCGGTCGTCGAGCGGGCCGTTCGCCACCGTCGTGGGGGCGCTCCAGGTTTCACCGTCGTCCGCCGAACGCACGGCTTGTACTTTTCCCCATGGGCACGCGTGCGCGTCGCGGTCGCCGGAGAACACAGCAAGCAGATCGTCATTTTTGAGCCGACACACGGTCGGCCAGCCGATGTAGCGGTTGGTTTCCACGCAGATCGGCTTAGTCCAGTACACCTCCGCGCGCGCCTGATGCGCGGGCGGGGCGAAATCCGACGTCGGCTCGCTCTCCTTCGCGGCCTGCGGCGTCAGCGCTTCGAGCGAAACGGAAAAAAGCTTTCCCTCGAATTTGTAGCCGCCGAGCTGCCCTACGTGGATCAGCAGCTTCGGATCGAATCGGAATTCACCCGCCGTGGCGTAGCCGCCGCACACCTTGCCGTCGAGTGAAACGTACACGGCGTTCGGCACGACAACGACTTCCAGGCGGTAGCGTTCGCCGGACTTGAGCCCGAGCTCGACGATCTCGTACTCGGGGTCGCACCCCTTCAGGTCCACCAGCAGATCGCCGCTCTTGCGGATCATCACGCTGAACGACTGGTCGAAGTCGCGTCCTTTGGTGACGATGTTGCCGAAACACTTCTGTTTGTCGAACGCCTCGAAGTCGCAGATGAAATCAGCCGTCACGCGGAACCCGTCGCGGTAGTCCGGCTGTTCCTCGGCTGGCAACACGCGTACGAAGTCCTTTCCGTCCGGGAATTTCCATTCTTTCACGTCCGCCGCCGCGGCGAAAACGACAGCCGAAAGAGATGCCCCCACGATCGCCCAGTTGATCCAATGGAAATGCTGCGTCATTGTAATTTTCCCTTCACGATCCATACGCCGCCGCTACGGCGAGCTGGTCGATGGCGTCGAAGTTCTTCTTCCGGTTTGCGGCGGTAGTCAAACGCCAGCTCGACTGCAGGAATCCGAGCAGCCTGTCCCGCAAAAGGTTCTTCCGGCAGAAATCCACCGTGCCGACTGCGTTCACGTCGGAGACGCAGTTCGAGCAAGTGGGAATCTGGTCGAAACCGGCCTTATCGAGGTCGATATAGTTCATGACGCGCGGCCAACGGAAGGCGCGCGAATTGAAAGCGTCGTCGTAGTACCAGTTGGACTGCACGACGCTGCGCGGCATGCGCTTTAGGAACTCGTCGCGGTGCTCCCAGATGTGGTCGCTCCACATCCACGCGCGCATGCCCGCCTTCTCGACGGTCTGCACGAACCAATCGAGATCGTGCCACCAGAGCTCGCCTTGCCGCAAGGCCACATAGGCGTGGCCGACGTGGTTCCAGGCATCCTCTTCGTCGTAGCCGATGTGGAAAAAGCGCGGCTTGTCGAAAATGGCCGCGGCTTCGCGGATCAAGTCCCCGCAAACGCGGTAGTATTCCGGCGTCGAAACCATCCGGTGGTATTCCCCGAGCCAGATGTCGTGGGCGGTGGAAAAGTTCATCTTCGGGATCGGTTCTAGGCCGAGGCCTCTGAGCCGCGCCAGTTCCCCGCGCAGCTTCCCGACACTCCATGCGCCCTCCGAGGCGATCTCGGGATGGCTTTCGTAGCGGACGCCTTCGCCGAGATCCACGAGGATCATGTTGTAGTCTTTGGCGGCCATGCGTTCCGTGATGGCCTGCCATTCCGCATCCTCGCAGACCAGTCGGCCCGGCGGATCCGCCCACATGCAACTGCCGAGGTGGACGAGGTTGGCCCTTATTTCCGCCATGTCAGAGCACCTCCGTACCGCCGGTCAGTGCCTTCCAATCGGGAAGGCCCGCGCGCGCCGCGGGCGGATGTGCCGCATGGAAACCGTCGAAATAACCGCGTTCCAGCGCGAACGCCGCCGCCGCCGCGTTCGCCGCAGCGCCCTCCGCATGCATGTCGAGCGTGCGACCGCCCGTGAAATGCGCGAGCGTGCGCGCCGCGATAACGACGCCCTCCACGCATAGGGCGAATGCTTCGGCGTCCTTGCCCGCCGGACGCGTCTCGGCGGCAAGGGCCGGATGGCCGACCTCGGCGAGGGATGCCGCCCGACGATCTGCGGCCGCGAAGGAATCCGAGATGACAACGGCCGGATGCACACTCGCCAGCACCCATCTCGGCGGATGGAAAGCCAACCTGAAGTCCACGGTGCTGTCGAGGTCCGATGCCTTTCTCACGCCCAGAAGTTTTCTCAATTCGTTCTTTTCCACAGCCACATTTCCTTCCCATTCAAAATAGCGTCCGCGCAACCTGCGCAGTTTCAGTTCAACCGCCCGAATCCGCTGGCGGCGGGCAGACCGTCGTGGCTCTTGACCCGCCACTTGGTCGCCATCAAACACGGTTTCTCGCCGACCTGGCGCGGGTGGTAGTACACCGTGAGGATATCGCCGTTCGGCAGCAGGCAGCTTGAAGGATAGCCGATGTCGTAGTTGTGGTAGGGCCTGAGCAAAATTTCGTTCGCTACGTCCCAGGTCTTGCCATCGTCGTCGGAAATACAGGCGTATTCGCCGTAGCACGGGGTTGATATCCGGCGGGCGTAGACGCACACGAGCTTACCGTCCGCGAGGCGGATGAGGTGCGGTGGCAACCCCACCATGGGGGTCTTCACGATGCGCGTCCACGTTTTGCCACCATCCGTCGAAACGGTCTGGCGCAGGTATTGGTCGCTCCCGTTGAAGCGGATCATGCCCACGAGTGTGCCGTCGGCGAGCTCCACCACGTGCGGTTCGTCGAGCGCCATGTTTTTGAGCCCTTCGTCATCCGACCACGGGATGTCGGGGCAGAGGCACTGCCACGTGGCGCCCTTGTCGGTGGATTTCCACGCGCCCACGGCCGTGCACTTCTTGACGGTGCCGTCCGCGAGCTTCCGGTGCTTGCCCGTGATGCCGACTTGGAAAAGCGAACCGTCCCTGAGCAGCACGGGGCCGTGCGGCGCGCTACCCACGCCTTCCATGCGCGTCGGCTTCGACCACGTCTTCCCGTCGTCCTTCGAGACGATGCGGAAATAGCCGCGTGCCGCGCGGCGCGTTTCGTCGGAGATCTTCTCGTCGTGGCGCTTCCACCAGTAGTGCGGATCGTCGCGCGGCCAGTCCTTCTTGAGGAACGACTCCGTGCGGTAGGCGACGGAGGTGAAGTAGGTCACCACAATGTCGCCGTCGGGCATCTGCACGATGCCGGCATCGCGGTCGTCGACCGGCCCGTTCGCGATCGTGGTGGGGCCTTCCCACGTTTCACCGCCGTCTATCGAGCGCGCCATCTGCACTTTGCCCCATGGGCAGACGTGTTCCTCGCGGTCGCCGGAAAACACGGCGAGGATGTCGCCGTTCCGGAGACGGCACACCGTGGGCCAGCCCACGTAGCGGCCCCGGTCGCGGCAGATCGCGCGCGACCAGAGGATCTTGGCGCGCGCCTGATCGGTCGGCGGTTCCAAGAGAAGTCGTCCCGGTCCGCCCGGCGGCACTTTCACGGCAGCGAGCGGTTCGAGCTTAAAATGCGTGATCGAGCCGGGGAACGTGTAGCCGGCCATCGAGCCGATCGTGAGCGGCGCCGTAGTCGAGAAGTCGAAGGCACCGCGGTAGACGTAGCTGCCCACCTCGTTTCCGTCGAGGAATAGGCGCACGTTGTCGCGCGTAATGTACATCACAAGATGGTACGCGCGGTTGGCTTCGAGTTCAACGCAATGATGATAGTAGCTCGGCTCAATGCCTTTGACGTCCACGAGCATCCGTCCGGTGTCGCGCACCATCACCGAAAAGCCATCCATGAAATCCTTGCCCTTCGTGAAGAGGTTCGCGAAGTGGTGGGTGGGGTTGATCTTGGAGATGTCGATCGAGAAGTCGATTTCGGCCCTCAGGCCCTCCGTGAACGTGGTTTCAGGGCCATGAGGTACCACGAGCTTCGGGTCGCCGCCGGCGGGAAAGTTCCACTCTGCCGCCATTGCCACGCCAAACGTGGCTAACGCCGCGGACAAAACCATCTTTTTCATCTTCGCCGTCCTTCCTGTTGCATCAAGGCACGATTTCAAGTTCCAGGCACATGAGCCGCAGCGATCCCTCACCCGCCGGCTTCACGACAAGCGCGTTCGTGCCGCGTTGGACGGTCTCGGCCGGGAATGCATAGCGCATGGAGCTCTTCACGTTCTGCGGCAGGTACCCGAACTGGGGATCGGCGCTCTGCTTGACGGTGGTCATGTTCGCCTTCGTGCCGTTGAGCCAGTTCGCTGGCGGCTCGAGCGCGCCGCTGATCGGCGATACGCCGTTGAGCGTGACGCGCGCGGCGAAATCGTCCGGCGCAGCCCCGTCGAACGCCGCGAGCACGGCGACTTTGCCGCCCGTTTTCGGCGGCGTGCCCACGCGGATGGTCAGCTCCACGCCTTTCGCCCAGTTCGCGGGCAGCAGATTGCCGTAGTCTGGACGGATCCCCGGCACGTCGCGGTGGGTGATTGCGTAGCGCCGACTATGGGCGGCGACCTTTGCCACGTCGAACCCGTGCGAAAGCATCTCGTTCCAGGCGACAGAATCCGGCGGATTCTCGTAGAGGTTGAAGAGGTAGAAGTCCCGCGCGCCCTCGGCGAAAAGTCCGTCCGCCCAGCCGTAGTATTCGTCGAGCGTCATCATGCGCCGCCCGCCCGCGCCGAGGAAATTGATCCCCGAGTCCGTGCCCGGCACCACCTGCACGGCGGGGTTGACGGCGGCGAGGCGCGCGCACCAGTCGCGGTACGGCAGGAGAAAGTCCGAACAGCCGTAGTGGTTGCAGGGGATGAGCAAGTCCACAAGCCCTTCTTTCGCCCATTCCACCGCGCGGAAACCGTAGGAGGCCGCCGCGTCGGGGTCGGACGGGACGCGCGCCGCGACGCGGATCTTCCGGCCGCGCTTCTCCCCTGCGGCGTTGGCGTAGGCGCGCACGTCGCGCATAAAATGCGTGAGCACGGGGTAGAGGTCTTTCTGCTTTCCGCGCGTGAGGCAATAGACGCCGCGGAGCCAGTCGAGCTCGATGCCCTCCGCGTCGCCGTAGCGGTCGATCAGTTCTTTCACGAACGCCAGATGGTAGTCGTACACCGGTTTCTGCGCGTAGTCGAGCGAGCGCCAGCAGCCCGTCGAGTTCTTGAGGTCGCCGACGCCCGGCGCCACCCAGCACTCGGGATGGTTGCGCCAGAACGAACTGTGCAGCGGGTGGTCGAAGTCGTCCACGTCGTGTATGTCGTTCATGCGCATCGACACCCACGGCCGGATTCCCTTCGCGCGACACGTCTCGATCCACAGCCGTATCGCGTCCGTGCCGGTGGCTTCGAGGTTCTTGAGATTGAGCCCATACCCGGTTGGATTCGGCTTGTCTTTCCAAGCGCTGTCGAACACCTTCGAGCTAACGATCGAGCGCTGTGCGTTCGCGCAGATGAAGAAGTCCGTCACCTTGCCGCGGCAGATGTCGTCGATGTAATTCCTGAAACCATCGGGGTTGACGCGGTCGGCGCGGCCGTAGTAGTGCGTGTCGTCTTCGTTGAAACCGAGGAACGGCGCATTCCCGGGCGGCAGAAGCGCCGCCGCCGCGAAGGCCCGTTCGACCGCGTCGCGCGCGAGCGTCGTCTTGAGGTAGAGGCGTTTCATCGCGGGCACGATGATCGACGCGCCGTCCTTCTCGAACGCGACGGACTTGCCGGCGAAGTCTTCGTAGAGGGCCGCCGCGCCCGCCGCGATCGGAAGGCGCAGCCGCCCCTCGCCCGATCCATGCCAGTAGACGACCCACGTGGCGCCGTCCTTCGCGAAAACGAAGGCGCGCACCGGGGTTTGGCCGTTGCCGACAGCGAGCGGCCAATAGTCAACGAGATCGTAATCGCCCTTGGCGTCAACGATGAGGTGGTGCTCCTGCGCGTAGTTCTTGAGCCGCGGGCGCCACTCGTCCTTGAAAAGGCCGCGCCGGCGGCAGTCGCCCCAGCGCCGCATCATCTCGAGGATGTCATCCGCGCGCGGATGCCGTTTCAACGCCGACGCCGGCATGAGAATCGATATCGCGCAGTCCCACGCTGCTGCCACGGAGGTGCCGTATTCCCACATGTCCGCCTGCGTGCCCACCCTGGGCTGCGCGCCGCCGGACGGAGTGAAAAACGCCCACCAGCCGAAGTCCACGCGCGACATGTCCTGCTGCGTGATCGGTGCCTGCTTGAACGGAAACTCGCGCAGCTTCGCCTTGAACACTTCTGGTTGGAAGGTGTCGAACGCATTCGCGCCCGCGAGCATGTGCCAGCCGAAATGCGTCTTAGCGGCGCCTTCGCCGAAGGAGGGCTCGGGCGTGAGCAGCTTCCAGTATCTGAGCTGCGCGTTCGCGACGTGGTAGTTGAATGGACGGTTCACGCCCTCCGAGCCGTCGAGGTAGACGTACTCGAAACCGCAGTTGTAGGCGCGCGCGATCTTTGCCGCCACTTCGTCCTGCAGGTCGGTGTTCTGGTCGGCGTAGCAGCTCATCGGCGCGCCGAATTCGCTTATGTCGAGGATGCCGCCCACCTCGCCTTTCGGATGCGCCACGACGCGCGTCTTGTGTGCACCGCGCTTCACGCCGAGGAATTTGTACGGCGGCACCGCGGTGTACGATTCGTACGAAACGAGTTCGCCGCCGAACTGGAGGATGCGGCAGGGAGCGTACATCACCACGTCGGCCGTGGGCTCGTACACCGTGATTTCCGTGGTGTTCGTCGAGGCGTAAAGCGGCGCGGCGAGCGTAAAGCGGCGCGTTTTGTTGAGCCGTGGATCCGCGACGGGCGTCACGTAGCGACTCTGCAGTCCGATGTGCGAATGCAACGTGTGGAAACCGGCCTTGATTCCCGCCGCCTTAACCTTGGCGAGCATCGCCTTCAGGTCAGCTTCGCCATTCGGATAAGAGTCCTTCCAGTCGTAGTTGCCACACAGTCCCCAACTCGGCGCGCATTTGAACACGTCCCCGTAGCTGAAGGTCATCAGCGTGAACCCGCCTTTCTTAGCGTAGGAGACGAGCTCGTCGACGTCGGCCGGCAATGACGCGGCGCACACGTGGAAGATCGACTCCTGCACATCCGGCGAGCGGCGGCTCTTCACGCCGCGGGGGAGTCCGAAGTCCTTTTCGAGCGCGTCCATCGCGTCGAGGAACGCCTCGCGGCCGGGTGCCGCGAGAAGCGCCGCCCCGGCGCCGCGCAGCTTCACGCCGGCCGTCGCCTCCGCGTAGAGTATTTTCGCCCCCGCCCGCGTTTCGTGGTCAATGTCGGTATGGGGCGAGGTGCCTACCACGCCCACGGCGGCCTTCGCGTCCCAGCTCGCGTTGAGCCAGTCGCCGAAGTTTGCGCGGTTCTTCACCGGCATCTGTAGGCGGAAGGACACGACGGGCGGCAGGTCCATGCGCAGGTAGTCGTAGGTCGACTTGCGGTCGACCGAAAAATCGGCAAGTGTGAACGCCACGTAGCCGGGCGTCGTTTTGAGCGCCACCTTCGCCTCGTATAGGTCATGGTCGAAGCCGACGTAGAGCAAATCACCCTCCCGCCGCAGGCGTGTCGCGGGATAGACCGTGCGCTTGTTGGGGTGGATCAGCTTGAGCTCATTGTGGAACGGCCTGTCCTGCGTGGCCGTGAAAAGCGGCAGCGCCATCCCCGCGTCCACGCATTCTTCGCCTGTCTTTTTCACGACGAGGGACTTCACGCACGCATCTTTTCCCACGACGAGGCGGAAGTCGTCGTTTTCCACGACGACCTCCTTGGCCGGATCCACGTCGAGCGCGAGCGCGTGAAGCTTGGGCGTGCCGACGGCGGGGCCAAGCGCGACCGTGTTGCCACCCGTTTTCAGCGCTGACAAGGGAAAGGAATACCTGTAGCCGGCTTGGATTTCGCGGGTTTCCTTCGGGGAGCGGACAGGCGTTGCGTCGAAACCGGGCAGCCAGGTCGCTAGCGGCGCGCGCGTTTCCGTCGTGGCCGACACGCCGTTGAGCGTCACCGTTGGCCGGAAAGTGTCGTCCACCGGCGCGCCGAGCGCGACCAAAAGCGACACGTCGCCCATCTTCGGTACCTCGCCTACGCGCAGTTCGAACGTCTTCGTCGCGTCGAGCGCGACCGGCGACGCGCCGTCGCCTTTCCAAAACGTAGGCTCCGCCATGGCGGCGCACACACAAGCGCACGCCGCCGTAATCAGCATTTTTTTCATCTTGTTACTTGTTTACCGCAGTCTAATTATAAGGCCGCCCGTCTCGACGGTGACGTCGATCGGGTCGGAATACGTTGTGCTTTGGCCGTCGGAAACGGCGAGCTGCAGCGTATAGTCGCCCACGACCGCGAACGTCGCCGTGGTGGTGCGCTCGTCGGGCGCGGAGAAAACCACGTTCGACGCATCGCCCTTCACGACCTGCCACATGTAAGTCAAGGACGAATCGTACGGCAGCGCGTCGTCGTGCGCGGTGACCTCGGCCGTGAGCGGCTTGCGCATGATAGGGTGCGCCGTCGACTGCGTCGGCGGATCGAGCGACGGCGCCTTGTTCGCGTCGAGCACCGGATGCGCGGAAAGGTAGCGGATCTCCTCGTCAGTCAACTTGCGGTTGTAGAAGCGCACTTCGTCGATTACGCCCGGAAACGTGCGCGTGGTGATGCCATACGTTTCGTTCGTGAGGCAGTAATCTGGATGAAACGCAGAGCCGTACGCCGAATAATGGGTGCCGCCGATGGCCACGTTTGCGTCGCTGCTGCGCGACTTGAGGTTGGGCGGCTCCGCCGTAGGTGTCTGCTTCACGCCGTCGATCCAGATCTCGGACGTGTCAGCCCCGTCAATCTCGGCGCGACGGTCCAACATCGCGACGACATGCGTCCAGCGGTTCGCAGGATCCTTCGCGGGACATCCCCATTTGCGTCCACCCCACGCCTGGAACGCCCAAAATCCATGGTTGCCGTTGTCGGGATTGTCGAGGTAGATCAAGTCAAAGGCAACGCGATGGGAAACGATCGAGGGGTTGTACGGAATGCGCCCGCCCGGCCGCGCCCCGGCATCGTGGTACATCCACAAGCTGATCGTACGCCACTTATCGGTCGGATAGGTGTCGCCCGACTCACCAAAACCGGTCGCGCCGAGGTTCGCATAGTCCTCGCCGCCATAACCGCGGTAACCGAGGCCGTCGAGCGTCGGATCGAAATGCTGGGTGAAATTGCCCGCGAGGAAATTTACCATTGTGGCGTTTACGCCACCCGCGACATAGTTCGTCTTCGCGCCGCCCGTGAATGGATAGAACGCGAACAAACCGTTCGTGAGCGACGCGGGGTCGAAATTCGCGTTCCCATCCACCGTCACCGTGATGTCAGCCGAGGTGGTGTCCTGGCCGTCTTCCGCCGTGCAGCGGAGAACGTAGGAACCCGTCGCCGTTAAGGACACCTCCGTGGCGTTGGAGTTAGCCGGCTCGAACCACACTCCGCCGGGGCCGGAGATTTTCTTCCAGCTCGTGCGCAGTGTGCCCGGGCCGTGGTCGGGATCGGCCACCGTCGCCGCAAGCGCGTTGAGGCCTTGGAATGGGAAGGTGACGGACGCGGCAAGCGTCACCGTGGGAGCCGTGTTGCCCGTCGTCGCCGCGACGCGCGTCACCGTGACGTCGTTCGTGCGCGCGAAGCTCATCGCCGTGGACTTGAGGCGGAACGTATAGGTACCCGCGACCGGCAACTTCACGCGCGTGACGGGCGACGCGGGCGTTTCGATCGCGACCGCTTCGCCGCCCGCGGGCGCGTTCACGAGTTCCCACGAAATGTCGCCCGCATAGCCCTTGCGGTACGGCAGCTCCGCGGAAGCGGCCACCGCGCCGCGCAACGTCGTCGTCTCCAAAGTCGTCGTGAAGTCGTAGCCGGCATCCACCTTCGCGGAGCCGCGGTAGACCGCGCGGATTTCGTCCGCCGTCAGCGCGCCCGCGTAGACGCGGAAGTCGTCCATGAGGCCCATGTACACGCGGCAGTTGTTGTCGTCGTCGGCCTGGACGTTGGCACCAAGCGTGAATTTCGTGGCCGTGAACAGGAACGCCTCCAACGTCATGGCCTCCAGCGACGTTGTCGAGCCTGAAAGTTCGCCGTTCACATAGATGTCGAACTGGCCCGTATAGGTGCCGGAACCGTCCGGCACGTATCTGGAGACGATCGTGATGTGCGACCAGCACCCCTTCTCAAGGTAGCCGTCCCAGAACCGTCTGTAGCAGTAATCGCCGCCCAGATAGTAGTAGAGGTCTGTGGTGTTGCGGTCTACACCGGAGCTCGTGTTGACCATTAAACGCGTACTGTTGCTGGTGAGATTCCAGATGCGGGGGATGTTGTTGTAGCTGCCGGATGGCAAGGGGAACAATGTGGTGTCTTTGATGTTCGTCGCCATGTTGAACCACAGCGAAACCGTGCCGGCGGAAATGTTTGCGTTTAGGCCGAGCGTGGAGGAAACAGCCCAGGTCTTGACCATCGTGTCGGAGTTCGTGGGGTTAAACCATAGCGCGTTGCCGTCGATGCCCGGCGTCACCGTCACCGCGTCACCGAGGTAGAGTTTCGGGGAAGACGCAACGGGGCCGGCGATAAAGCGCTTGCCGTCGCCGTCGGTAGCGACCGCCTCCATGTCCCAGCGGGCGAGCAGCTGGCCATGGATTTTTTCCTCGTAAAGAGCCAATATTTCCGCATCGGAAAGCGTACGGTCGTAGATGCGCACCTCGCCCAGATGGCCGAAGATCGGGCGTTCGCCGCCCTCTGCAGTGTTGCCGATGATCGCCTCGCCGGCGTGGCCGAGCGTCGAGGGGAACGTGAGATTGGCGGTGGCCAAATTTTTCGTGCCATCCAAATAGGTGGACTGTACGCCCGGCAACACCCCGCCCGATTCCTCCCCGGTGATCTTGATGGAAATGACGAGCTGATGCCATGTCCCCCGGGGCACCGGAATATAGGAATGGGGATAATAATGCGTGCCGCCCGAGTTGTAGTTCATGTACCACGGCTCGATGATGGGCGCGGAATCATTGCGGTGGCACTGCATTTCCATGCTCGAAAGCTGGTGGCACAGATAGGGGATGCAGTTGACTTCGGCGTCGAGCGGACCCCAGCCCGAGGCTTCGCGGTAGAGCCAGAAGACGATCGTACGGTTGGTCAGCGCCGGGCAACTGAACGAGGCCCACGATCCAGTGGTGCCGGGATAGTACAGCGTCGAAAACTCCGACTCGAGCAGGTGGACGGAATTCGAGATGAAGCAATCCGCACCCACCGTGAGGTCGCGTCCGTTGCCGGAAGCGTCCGCCACCTTGCCGTTTTCGATCTTATCCATCTTCCACCAAGCGATGGGATTCGTCGCCGCCGATGTCGCAATGATGCCGAAGAACGCCGTATACAGAATGACGTTTGCTTTCATTTTAACCACCTCTCTAAAGATAAACCACGTAAATTACTTTTATAATATACCATACGCGTTGCGTCACAATTAATGACACCGAAAATATTTTGCAGATAAAAATTGA
>CAZKZI010000001.1:0-94580 GCA_964557205.1 uncultured Lentisphaeraceae bacterium | reverse complement strand
CGGAATACCGGCTAAACGATCAAAGTGCGCCCTGACCCACACCCGCTTCGCTTTTTTGGGGCGGCATGGACCGACAGGTGGAGGAAGTGCGCTCTGCCCGTATGCTTTTCGCTTTTAGGGGGGCAGGGACTGGGGGACTCAGGATGCAGGGGGAGGGTTGATGTTGTTGACGGGGGGCTACAGGTCGCCGAAGATTGGTTTCAGGTGGCGCTGGTAAATGTTTTCTGTCACATGGGCGGCGACGGTGGCCTCGTTCGCAGTCAAAGCGTTCAAATAGCGGTCGCCTAGCTCCGCCGCGATCTTGTAGGAGACGTGCATGAGCTGGCGGAAGTCGGAGTTGAAGCGCTCCTCGGAAGGAATGTGACGCAAGGCGGCTGCGAAACGCTCTCCGCTCCAAGACCTGACATCAGCGATGTCCGGCAAGCGGTCGAGGTGGACATCAATCACTGTGGCATACGGTGCGCAAAGCTCTTCAAAGCGCGTAAGCGCCAGCGCGTAGATATCTTTGGCCACGGCTAGGCCTTCACCCTCTGAAGCGGCCAGTCCGGTAACCTCTTCGAGCCAGGTGGTGCCGGCGGTCTTGATGTGAACGCCGACATCATGTTGCTTCAAAATCCGGGCGATGTGGGGATATAGCGAGAATTTGTCGCTGCCGGAGTGTACGCTGAGCTTGAGGTTGTGCGGCAGATCGAAACGTTTTGCAGCATAGCGCGTGACACAGACATCCTGCTCAAACTCTGAGCCGAAAGCGACCGGGTCGCCGACATAATCGACGCCCTTGTTGAAGCGCCCCGAGAATTTTGGCGCGATTGTCTGTACCGGTATACGCTCTTCGGAGATCGCCGCCAGGATGACCAGCAGCATCAAAGGCGTCTGCGGCATGTCGGTCTCGTCCATGGATATCTCGGTGACAAAATCGTCGGATCCTCGTTCGCTAACGATATGCTTGAAGATGCGTCCAGCCTGCCGGATCGCGAAAAGGGTGCTGCGAAGGTATTCAGCCGCCTGGTGGCGGGTGAGTGTAACGGGGTCGGCGATACCCTCTATCGTATGGGTGCCGACCAGATCATTGTGTCGCGCGAGAAAACCGTAAATTTCTCCCTCGTCCATGGTCTCGCCGATGAAATCCGCTACATCCAAGGTGAAAAAGTCGGAGGATTTTATGAAAGGGGCGACGTTCTTAAGGTTGATGTGGTCGGCATCTACGAAATACGCTTCGTCCCAACCGCAGCTTTTAACGGCGGCATCGGCCTCCTGTCTGACAGTGTCGGGAAGTGTGCCTACAGTATTGTGTTCGCGGTTGGATTTGTTCCAGACTGGAGCCGCCAGCACCTTCTCGTTCAGGTTTAAAAGTCGGAAAGCTTCTAGCTGGGCTCGGCCTTGCTGACCGAAGCGGTCGCCGATGCCCATAGAGTATTTAACCAAGGTCTTCATAACTTATTAGAATATCACAGCGGCTGTCTGGCGGCAAGTCCCTGCTCGAGGTGTTTGACACGCGGTGTTTCCGGCAGACCGCTCAGCAACTCCGTAACGGTGCTGGTTTGGCCGGCTAGTACCATGTTCGGCCTGAGATCCGAGAGTGGCTGAAGCACAAAGCGGCGCAGATGGGCGCGCGGGTGTGGCAGGATAAGGGAGGGGGTATGCATCGAGAGGCTGCCGTAACAGATGATGTCGATATCGATGTTGCGCGGATGATTAGGCTTGCCGGAACGGCATCGGCCCAGTAAAAATTCAATCGCATGAATGGCATCGGAGAAGACAAGGGACGTCAGCGAAGTCTCGACGATAGCAACCATGTTTAGGTAATTAAGAGCGGAGAAAGCTTCTGGAGCGCCGCACGGCTCAGTGTCATAGACAGGGGAAGTCGCAATGATGCGGATATCAGGGTTGCTGGCGATCAAGGCGCACGCTTGCTCAAGCCATTGCAGGCGGTCACCCAAGTTGCTGCCCAAGGAAAGCGCGGCTTCGGTTGCGGGCATTCGGCAAGGTTGGCAGGCTGGCACTGCGGCCCTCCGATCTAGCACACGGGCTCAAAGCCTAGCACATGCCGCATGTTATAGATGCCCGGCGCACGGCCAGCCAGCCAGAGTGCGGCACGCAGGGCGCCAGAGGCGAACGCCTCACGGCTGCCGGCTTTATGGGTAAGCTCGACGCGCTCTTCGTCGGCCACGAACATTACAGTATGGTCACCGACCACCGCGCCACCGCGCAAAGCATGTATCGCGATCTCACCTTTGGGTCTTTCACCGGTTATGCCTTCGCGTCCGTAACACGCGACTTCATCGAGTTTCACGCCGCGTCCGTCGGCAAGGGCTTCGGCGAGACCAAGAGCAGTGCCACTGGGGGCGTCCTTTTTCAGACGGTGGTGGACCTCGACAATCTCCGCGTCGTATTCCGGCCCCAAGACGGCTGCTGAGCGGCGGACCAGCTCGATCAGCAGGTTGATGCCCAGACTCATGTTAGGCGCCCAGACTATCGGGATTTTCTTGGCGGCTTCGCGCACGGCAGATTTTTCAGCTTCTGTGAGGCCGGTGGTGCCCAGCACATAGGCTTGCCCGCAGGCGACCGCATTAGTCAGGTTAGAGGGGGTCGTTGTATGAAAGGTAAAGTCGATTATTGCCTCGGCTGTCTCAGGCCACTCCGAAGTATAGCATAAGTTGTCTGGCAGGGTGTCAAACCGCGTATTGCTAGCGGCGTTTACGCTTTTACCGATGGCAGGGTGGTCGGGACGCTCTGTCACGGCTACTATTTCACATCCTTCTATCCTGCCGGCACAGCGCAAAAGATTCTGCCCCATGCGTCCGGCTGCTCCAAGAATCGCGATTTTCATATTGTGTCTTTTTTTACCAAGGGTTAGATAAGACCGAAGCTGCGCAAGGTGTGGGCGAGTTGTTCTCTGACCTTTTCGGTAGTCTCGCACAGCGGCAACCTGAAATCAGGGCCGACACGGTTCATCATGGCCAGCGCCATTTTAACAGGCACTGGGTTGGTGTCAATGAAAAGGTCGCGGAAAAGCGGGTACCAGTTACGGTGCAGTTCACGGGCTGCGGGGAAGTCGTTAGTCAGCGCCAGGCGCACCATGGCCGACATCTCTTTAGGTATGACATTGGATGCCACGCTGATCACGCCGCAGGCGCCGACGCTGATCATTGGCAGGGCCAGGCTGTCGTCACCCGAGAGTACCGGCAACTCACACGCGTCGCGAATGGCGCTAACGCGGTCCACGCTTCCAGCGGCCTCTTTTATGGCCGCCACTTGCTCGTGCGCCGAGAGGCGCACAACCACATCCAAAGGTATTTCCCGTCCGGAGCGCCCGGGAACATTGTACAGGACTACGGGAAGTCCGAGGTCGGCCACTGCCGCGAAATGGCGGTAAAGGCCTTCGGCGTTCGGACGGTTATAATAGGGTGTCACCTGCAGCGAGGCGTCGACACCCGAGTTAAGCACCGCGCGCGTAAGTCCCAAGGCCTCGGATGTCGAATTTGCGCCGGTGCCCGCTATGACTTTGGCTTTTCCTGCAGCAGCTTCGATTGTGGTCTCGATCACTTTGATGTGCTCATCGAAATTCAGTGTGGGGGATTCGCCCGTTGTGCCCGTTGGCACAAAACCCTCGACACCATTCGCAATCTGCCACTGCACCAGATTACGCAGGGCGGTGTAATCGACACTGCCATCATTGTTAAACGGCGTTACTAAAGCGGTAAAAGTTCCTGAAAGTGTCATAAAAATACCTTTGTTGTTTTCGGGTTCAAGTATGAAGCATAAGCCGCCGAACGGTCAACTTTGTTTAACGGTCACAGCCTTCGGCCTTCGCGGCATCGGCTAGCATGGTGAAGGCTTTTTCGTAACCGGCCTCGATCAGGCTGTCGGCTTGGCAGTTGGTCAGCGCCGGCAATGCGCCGATAGCCGCATAAAAGGCGTTGCGCCGCGCCACATCCTTGAATTCCGATGCGGCACGTTCGCCCAAGTAAGGCATATTGGCATAGATGCCCAGCAAGGTCTGGCCTACCATGACCCGCATGCCGTGGGTAAAAGGCTCGGCATATTTACTGAGGACGCCGCTGGTGATGTCATCGGCGAAAGGCAGGCCGCCCTTATTCATTTCAGTGCCGACATTTATGGGCAGGTTTCTTTTGACACATCCCTGAACGACCTCATCCAGCAGTGCCTGTTTGCGGGCGGCCTCTTCAGGTTTTTTCAGGTTCCAGTTACGGTCCGGGATGATGTTCAAGGCGGCGCAGCCCATGCCGGTCATCAACTCCAGCAGCTTATCGGAGTCGGACTCTCCGCCGCTGGTGCCGTCAAGCCAGGCGATGGTCGGTATCGCACCACAGGCGCGGACCCATTTGACAAAGGTTTCGGCGGGCGGAAACGTCTTTTCGTCTGGCTGGCTGTAGCCGAGACCGCCGCGTTTGGCCAGGGCGTTGCGGATCAGGTCCTCCATTTTCGGCACATCCGCCTCGATTGCCGGGAATGCTTCCGGGGCACATTTCAGCAGTGGCGCCCAGAAGGCTGCTCGCGCGTCCTGATCCGGGAAAGCTTTACAGGCCTGCTTGTTATAGGCTCTGACGATGTGGCGCTCGGTGGCGACGCCTTTAGGTGTAAGCGGCAACACGTCTTGATTGTAATCCAAGGCAATCGCGGGCAAGGCGGCGTTGATGCGCGCGATCAGTGCCAGATTGCGGTCTTGCGCGCCTTGGCGCAGACGCGCCAAGACTATACTCTGCTCGCTCTCAGGTGTCGGTATGCCTGTGAACCCGCAGCCCATGATATAAGCGACGCCTGGTTCACCGGGCGAGCTGATCTCCACGGCAGACAACTCTTTAACAAAAACTCGTGTTTCCAGATGCGTTGCGACAGGAAGCGCCAGCAGACGGCCTACTTCCAAAAACTCGTCCAAGCCGTCCAGAACGTCGAAGTCGCACAAAGCCGCTGCGCAGAGCGCGCGCGCGCGGCACTCGTAAGCTACGCGCGAAGGCGACCAGCCCTCGGCGTTATAAGAGAAAAACGAGTGGCAGTGCATGTTGAAGTTGGCGTCGGGGGCCGGGAAAGGGGTCTTCTCCGCCAACTGTTGCAGCGCGTGGCGACGCGTGTCATCATTAAAATCGCAAAGGGTGTTTATCAGAGTCTGTTTGTCCATTGGCGGTCTCTCCTGTTTGCCCGTTCATAAACTTTCCGCAAAGTACAAGCCTTGAAGGTGGTAGCGGATCATGCGGTTATACTTGGTGGGGTCGGCGATCAGTTTGTTGAGTGCGGTGCGGCAGGTGTGGCGGGCTTTGGTCTGGTTGCCCGCTAGAATCTGACAGCGGGCCAGCAGCAGCAGGTTCACATGTGGCGCCCTGGGGTCGTACTCCTGCAGAGTGGCGACCCTCTCGAGCAGGCCGGCGGCATAGCCCCACGCCTGATTGGCTGCCAGCAGCTCTGCCTTGAGCGCCAACGCGGAGGGCAACGGGCTGTTCGACTCTTTTATATATGCCAAAGTGTCCGGATCGATCTCAAACGAGTTGTCATGGAGCGGTTGCGGTTGTAAGAGCCTGTGGTTGGACGGAACCGGCGCGTCACAGTCGGCAGGATTTGCACTTGTGGCGCAACGGGCCAGCAGGTCACCATAGCTGCGGGCAACGGCAAAATCCAGCAGCCATAAATTGTCGTCTTGCCTTATGCGCAGATGGCGTCCGCCTTTCAGAAAAGATATGGCGTTGACAGCGCCTTTGATGCCCAGTGCGCTTAGCGGCAATTGCGCCGCGATGCGGTCGGATTCGGCGCACGACAGCGTCAGCGCGTTGTCGGCGGTCACGTAGAACGTCCAGCGTCCGTCAGGTGACTGCGCCTGATGGTTGGACTGACGCTCAGGGCTGGCGGAATCTGGATTAAAGATCGTTTCTTTTTGTCCTGTATATATGTTGACGTTGATTTGCCAGTTGCGTCTGACAGGCGGGACCACCGCGAATTCCGTGGTAAAGAAAACCGACAGATACGAGCCCTCTAGATCGGTCCACATTCCCGTAACTTTCGTGTTGGCGTTGTGGCGCCAAGCGTCAATCCGCTGCAGCAGGGTTTGGGTCAAGCTGTCATATACGAATATATTGCCATCTTTGGCATCGAATTTCAAAAGCCCGTTACCGGGAAAGATGGTGTTTTCGTCGCCTTTTCCGGCATAGCGCAGGCCGGGCAGTCGCTCGGCGGCATAGCCAGACAAATCACAGTTTTTTTGGTTAACCGTGAAGACTATGCCGTTTTTGACCGCCACCGGCAGACCGGGCAGCATAGGGTCAAGCGGAGGTCGCGGAACGACCTCTCCTTGGCCGGGCCCGAGTGTGTCAATGCTGATTATACGGCCGGCGTCATCCAGTTCGAGCGCGAAGCGCACGGCGTTTTTGGCGTAGCGAAGAATCAGATGACCGTTGAATATATATGGTTGCCCATGTGAATCTGGCCAAAGAATTTTGTTTTGCCAAAGCCACTTGCCTTTTATGAGGTCATAGAGTCCGACTTTGCGCCGGTCAAGTTCGTCTTTTTGGACCGTAACCGCGACCGCGTATAATCCGTCGTGTGAAAGATGCCAGTCCCACGTTTTATCGGCGTCGGGCGGAGTCACATGGAAAAGCCGTTCCGGTTCCGTGATTTCCGTGGCCCACAGCCGCAGATTGACCTCCTCGAAAGGCATGCCTTTCGCGCGCAGGTCGTGGCGCAGACGCGCCAATCTATGCTTGTTGGTGGCGGTGCCTAGTTCGTAAAGGCGGTTGGCCACGCTCACGGTGCTCTCTGCTGCTGCTGGTGGAGCGGCAGGCGGCCGCAGTTTATGTGCCGCAAGCACGAGCAGGATACCCATAAGCACCGGGATCAACAGCACGGCGACAGACAAAAGTGCCGTATGCAAGAGCTGTTGCCGTTTCATCCGTGAGTCGTCATCGTGAGAGGTGTTGTTATTGGAGGTATGTTTCATGGTTGTTGTACCTTGCCGGTTTCATAAAAATCAAACAGAGCGTCGATCTGGACCGGTGCGGTGTTGGTGCCGGTTATGATCGTGACTTTAGGTGGTGCTGAAGACTTTTTATTAAGTTCTATAGAAGGAGGCGACTCTGCAGCCGGGAATCTGGTTGCTGAGGATGGCATCGGGTCGGGCACATGTACGGTTACAGGATCGGGATCAGGTACGTCGGCATAAGCCGGCAAAGGTTTCCGGGCGCTCGCAATCATCGGCACAGGAGCCGCCTCGTTTTCTGAAACGCATGGTGTTTTAGCCGCGCTGACGATTATCGACGGTTGGTCGTTTGTCATTTGGGCGCCGCGTTCCGTCAAGTGTTTGCGCCAACGCTCATTAGTCTCGGCATCTCTTTCCCGCTTGGCGGCCACAGATTGGTCCAGAATTGCCACTTTTTTGGCGTATGACGCTATTCCGGCAGCCACAGCAGCGGTACTTTGGGTTTGCCAATCCGGATCCAGCATGCGCAGGGTCTCCTCTTTATTTGACAGAAATCCGAATTCGAGCAGTACGGCCGGGCAACTTGTCTCGCGCAACACAAAAAACGACTGCCTTTTGAGTCCGCGGTCTATTGAGTCGGCCAGTACGGTAAGCTCTCGGTGGATCGAGAAACCGAGCAGGGTGTTGTGGTAATCGTTGCGGTTGCCGATCTGCCAGCCGCGCACGCGGCTGCCTGCGGCGGTCCCCGGATAGCCGCTTGGCGGGAGCACGAAGGTCTCAACACCTTGGGCGGCTTTATTGCGGGCGTGGTTGGCGTGTATACTTACGAAAAGGTCGGCCTTTTTTTTGCGGGCGAGCCGCGAACGCTCGTCCAGCGTGAGGGTGGAGTCGCCGGTTCGTGTGTAGCTGACTTTGAACCCCATTTTTTTCAGGCCGGCGCCGATTTTGCGGGATAGTTTCAGTGTCAGATCCTTCTCGTTGAGCGGCGGGTCGAGGCTGCTGGCGCCGTTATCGCTGCCGCCGTGTCCGGGATCCAGCATGACATGCAGGCGTTTGAACGGGCCTTCGGTTTCCGGCAGCACAGCCAGGTGCAGCAAGTCCAGATCGATTCCAGCCAGCCTCCAATCACCTTTAGGCACCGAGCCATCCGGCGGGGCGTTGAGCCAAACAGTCACGCCGTTAATTTCAGACTTGCGGCGGTTGAGGTAGAAGCGCACGGATTGCCGGGCGTTGGAAAAACATATCGAGTCACCGTTCCAGAAGCAGTTGGTTGTGCCGACGGCGTTTTGCACATGTTGCAACGTGCGCCAGGCAGCAGCTCCGCCGCAATCAGAGGAGACGCAATCCGCAGTCACCGGAAGAAGCTTGAAAACAAAACAAAAAATTAGGCAAAGGTATGCTTTCGACATGGTTTTTAACTATACTCTACGTCTGCGCGCATTTGAAGCCTGAAATGATTTAAAGTACGACGCGGGGTGCGATTCAGCTCTTTAATACGGCTTTGATTTGAGCCTCCACAGAACGACCGAACTCGTCATTTTCGACGGCCATCTTTCAAGAGCGCGACGAAATCGGGATAGAAAGCGCCACCTGCTCGCGCAGGCTGGCCCTGTCTGCGGCTAAGACCGCTCCAATTCATTTGGCCGCAAGGAACGCAAGGATCGCAGAGATTGGAGCAGTGTCCGAATTCCAGCCGGTTGCAATTTGTAACCGATTGACTTGACTCCCGCTTTTCTCTCTGAGCGGTCCCGCTTGAGTCTCACCTATTCGTCTCAAATTGATTTGCGTCTCACAAACAGCGTTTTGTGAGACGCAGCTTGCCGGCTTCGGCCTCCATTTTCAACTGGTGACAATTTGTCACCGATTGGCTTCCTTCCTTCTTAATGCGCTTTGCTCCTTCGCACTCTCTGCTTTCCCTGCGGCTAAACCTCTCCAATTCATTTGGCCGCAAAGAACGCAAGGACCGCAGAGATTGAATCAATCCAGTCGGTGACAATCTGTCACCGGCTGACTACTCCCTCTTCTTTGTGTTCTCTGCGTTCTTTGCGGCTAAACCTCTTCAATTCCCTCTTTCGGCCTTACCGCATCACGCAACGCATACTTCTGTATCTGAAACCTGAAGCTCCCGAAGTTGATCAGCATCCCATCCTCAATCCTCGCAGATTTCAAGTATCCCAGCGTCTGCGCGGTGTGTTCCGGCGCCAACGCGCGACACGCCTTCAACTCGACAATCAGCCGGCCGTCCACAAACAGATCCGCAAAATACTCGCCGATCACCGTTCCGTCCTCGTCATACACGGTGAGCGGCTGTTGCTGCATCACCTCAACGCCGGCCTTACGCAACCGATGGGCTAAGGCGTTCTCGTAAACCTTCTCCAAATGCCCCTGACCATGATAGACGTGTATCGCATACGCCGTTTCCCGCACGATATCGCACAACTCTTTCATGGTCTTCATACCCATCTCTCCCTTCTTTTCGTTCTCTGCGCTCTTTGCGGCTAAACCTCTTTCGCTCTTTTTTCTCATCGCACGCGGATGTCATACGGCGTCTGCTTGAACGCCACCTTTTCACGCTTGAGCCGCTCCGTGCCCCATTGGCACCACTCCCCGTAAATCACCTTCGGCCCGTCAAACGGCGGCAGGCCGGCGTAAACCGTAGAATTGAGCACGTTCCCGCTGGCCGTGCGCTTGTCGCCCAGAATGAGCATGGTGACAATGTCAGTGTCACCGCACGAGAGCGCATCGTCCGGCCGGAGCATCCGGTACGGCACCTTTTCGACGGTTCTCCGGGCCTGGTCGTCGTCCAACCATTGCAGTGTGGGCATGTCACATTCTCTTCACCTATAAAGCATAGATGTACTGTAACACATCGCCGGAACACCGCAAAGCCCGCGTTTGGGAGGCGGCGGGTGCAGACGCGTCCGCGCGGCTGTCAGTGGTATGGTAACATAAACAACCTGTCCCCTGGTTTACCCACAAATTCTGCCGAGGAGCCTTATTTTTTTCATCACATAATTATTGATCTACGGAATTAGAAGTAATTACCTGCCAATAACTGAGGCATTACCAGTCATAAAAAAGATGGGCGACTCTTCGTAAGAAGGCCGCATGAACCGCTTTACAAGGTAAAGTCACTTTTTTGTCCCACATCCAATTAATTACACTTGCCGGTAATTGGCAAAGGCGATAATCTTGGCGCTTTAAAGGATTAGTTTTGGACTGTCTGCAGGTGCAGGTGGGGAAAAGGTAACGTACAGGCATAAAGGGCCGTTCTTCGCGCTCTTCCCTGTCTGAAAACTACCGGGCGTATCGAGGTTGCCCCGGAAAGGTTGCATACCATGAAAGAAATAGTGTTTGCTGTAGTCTGTCTTTGTTCTTTTGGATTTGCTTTTTCACAGGAAGAAGACATGATCCAGTCAGAATGGGGAAAGATGTATTCGTCAAAGAAGGATCAGTTTAAGAGTTATAATGAACTTAAATTTGGTATGTTCATACACTGGGGCGTTTACTCAAAGCTTGGTGGAATATATAAGGGAGTAAATATCATTCCTGAAACGCATGGAGGACAGGCCATAATAGGTGAATGGATAATGTACAGTGCACAGATACCGCGGGATGAATACCGGGAAATTGCAAAAACATTCAATCCAGTGGGATTCAATGCGGAAGAGTGGGTTAAGCTGGCTAAAGATGCTGGAATGAAGTATATTGTCGCCATGCCAAAGCATCATGACGGCTTTGCCATGTACCATTCAAAGGTTACAGATTATAACATTTATGATCTGACTCCCTTTAAACGCGATCCTATGGAGGAGCTTTACAAGGCCTGCCAGAAATACGGAATCAGATTCGGTATATATTATTCCCATTCAATTGACTGGATGGACGGGGGTGATGCCGGAATAGCACAGGCTAAAAAGGCTAATCCGAAGATGAATGACACACATGCATCCAATACATGGGATCCATCCCCGGTATCATACGATGAATATATTGAAAACAAAGCAAAACCACAGATGAGGGAGATACTCGCCAGATTTCCCGACCTGGTTGAAATATGGTACGATTTCCCCAGGTACATGAACAGGCAGCAGAGTTTTGATTTCTATAAGCTTGTATATGAATATCAACCCGAATGCCTTGTAAACAGTCGTGTGGGAAATGGATTCGGGGATCTGCTTACTGCTGGAGACAACCAGATTCCAACTGCCATAAACAGTAGATACAAAATATGGGAGACCCCGGGAACATTGAATAACACCTGGGGGTATAAGAGCTATGATAAAGACTGGAAATCATTAAATGAAATGCTTTTCTGGATTGTTGAGATTGCCAGCAAGGGAGGAAATTACCTGCTGAATGTCGGGCCAGACGAAAATGGGGTAATACCGGAGGCCAGTGTTAAAATATTAAAGGATATAGGGGCCTGGATGAAGATTAACGGAGAGGCTATTTATGGCACCGGCAGCTGGACAACTCGGAAAGAAGGATCTACCACCCTGGATATGAAAGGCACTGCCGACAGGAAAGAACATGGGTTTAATACTGTTTTTACGTCAGATGATTTCTGGTTTACCAGGAAGGGCAACAATGTTTATGTTATATCCATTGCTTCCAATGTGAACCGGAAGGTAAGCGTTAAAGCACTTTACGATCTCCGGCACGAGATCAAGAGTGTAAGACTACTGGGCGAAAAGGGAAGGCTGGAATGGAAAATTTCAGGCGATAAGATTGACATCAGTCTGCCTGTCATTAACAGAAACAATGTTCCGGGTTTTGCCTTAAAGGTAGAGGTAAAGTGATTTCAACCTGTCCCCTAGTTAACAATTGACCAAGTTGACCGGATGGGGAAACCGGTTATTTGACGATCGGAGTCAGGATCATGTTGCGGTAGTCGACATTGGTGTGGTCGCCTTGCAGGTAGATCGGGCCGGGGCGGAATTCGTCAGAGGTCATGGCACCGCCGGTACAGCCGAGCACGGGCTGGTTGTCGATGATGACGGTGTTGTTTAGGATCACGGTCAGGTGGCGGTTGGCGAGGGTGATGTCGAGGGTCTGCCACTCGTCGGCCGGTTTCTCGGCGGCACTGGAGGGGGTGATGCGGCTGTAGAGCGCGCCCATGTTGTGGGAGTCGCAAGGTTTGCCGAAGGTTTCCGCGACCTGCACCTCGTAGATGCCGCGCAGGTAGATGCCGCTGTTGCCGTTTTTGGGCACGCGCACTTCAGTCTTGAGGTTGAAATCCTCAAACTCGGCCTCGGTGCGGATGTTGGTGCCGTGCAGTTTTTTGTTGTCAGGGCCTTTTGGAACACGGTTGCCGAGGGTGCCGTCGGCGACCGACCAGAAGTTGGGGGCTTTCGCGTTCATGGCCTTCCAGCCGGAGAGATCGGTGGAGGCGATCAGTTTGACGGGTGCACCGAACTTTAGTTTGGCGAGATCCGGACGCGACGGAAGGTCGGGAATGCGCTGGCCGGTGAAGTCAGCCTGACCGATCTGTTTGCCGGTCTCGTCCACGGTGCGGGTGGACAGGGCCAGCTTGTTGTTATCGAGGCGGGCGGTGATGGTTTCGACATACTGCACACTCTTGCCGTCCTTCTTGCGATTGTGGTTGCGGACGATCAGCAGCGTGTTGCCTTCAAGCTTGGTTTCGCTCACGGGCACGACGCTACCGCCGCCCCAGAGGATCGAGCCTTTGAGCGCGCCGCAGGCTTGTTGTTCGATGCCGAGCCAGCCCGCGCCTCCGCCGGGGATGGTCAAGGCCCATCGGCCGATATAAGGGTTAGCGCAACATGGCGCGGCGGTGCCTTCAAGTGTGGTGAACGCAAGGATGATGGCGGACAAGAGTCTACCGCTGACGACGAATGCAAAAGATGTTTTTTTCATAGTGGAAAAGATTATCAGCTTTACGGGCGGGATAGTACAATCAAAAAATATAAACACAAACAACCTAAAATAAACTCACGCCAGTTAACATTCTTGACAAACTCCCATTAAACAAAGATATTTTGGCACATGAAAAAAATTACGTTTCTCTTGTTTGTATCACTATTGTTCTGTGTGTCTGCCAATGCCGATGAACTTCAGTTGCGGGTGGGATATGCGCAGACACCGGAGGAAGCTGTCAAAGAGCTCGCGGAGTTTAAAAGCACCTACTCGGATTTGGCGGGATGGAAAAAACGACGGGCGAATTTATTGGCAGGCATTTTAGCAGGTGCAAGGCTGACAGAGCTTCCCGCGAGAACTGATCTCAAGCCACAGTTTTACAATAAGCGTGCATATAACGGATATATTGTCGAGAGCGTAGCTATTCAAAGTTCGCCTGGTTTTTATGTCACGGGGACTCTCTACCGTCCTGCCGATTTCAGTGGTTCGCTGGCCGGTATTCTCTGCCCTCATGGACATGGGGGACGTTTCCGAGATTCGCGCCAATGCCGTTGCGCGGTGCTGGCAAAGATGGGCGCGGCGGTATTTCTTTATGACATGGTTGGCTATGGCGATTCCAAGGAGGCTGGCTGGTCACACGCAGACACACCGGAGGTTCTTAGGCTGATGACATGGAACAGCATTCGGGTTCTGGACTTTATGCTCACGCTGCCGGATGTCGATCCAAAGCGAATTGGAATGACCGGTTGTTCAGGGGGCGGGACACAAACTTTTATTCTGACTGCGATTGATCCTCGCATTGCGGTGAGTGTTCCGGTCTGCCAGATATCCGCCCATTTCTTTGGCGGCTGTGTATGCGAGAGCGGTATGCCGATTCACTGGAGCAAAACGCATAAAACCAGCAATGTTGAAATTGCCGCAATGGCCGCTCCACGTCCAATGCTGATGATTTCGAATGGACATGACTGGACGGTGAACACCCCGCAGGTTGAATATCCTTATGTGAAGCAGGTCTATGAGCTTTACGATGCGGGTGATAAAGTTGAGAATGCCCACTTTGCTGAGGAGAAGCATGATTACGGCGTTTCCAAACGGATGGCAGCCTACCCCTTTCTGGCAAAGCATTTAAAGCTGGATCTCAGCAGGGTGACCGAGGTTGATGGAAAAATCGACGAATCTTTTTTTGTGAGCGAGACTCGTGCGCAGATGCTTGTATTTGGAGCTAAGAATCCCTGGCCCCAAGATGCGGTTAAACCCAATACCAAGCTCCCGTAAGAGAAAACTAAGGAACCAGTTATTGCGACCACCAAGTGGACGCAATGGAGAGGGGAAAAACAGGGGATGCGTCCCTACCATGCGGATCGCAGATGTTGGAGCGGATAGTTCCCAGAACCGTCCTCAGGGTCATGCTATTCGGACTCAGGACCCCAAGACGCAAGACCCAGTCTAAATCGCAAATTGAAAATCCCCAATCTACATTCTCGCTTGGTGTTCCTTTTTGGCCGGCTGGGTTTTCCTTGTGAATACTGACTTCTGAGCGGTTGCTAAAAATATAACCAAATGGTGGACATGACAGGGTATCGTATTTTTGGTTTAATAGTCAGCATGAAACAGGTATCAGGCCTGTGAGCGGGCTTATAAAACGGGGAGAGCCATGCATATTGTTGTTTGCGTGAAGCAGGTTCCGGACACGACGAACGTGCGCATCAATCCGGAGACCAATACTTTGATGCGCGAGGGGGTCGAGAGTATCATGAACCCCTTTGACGAGTATGCGCTGGAGGAGGCGTTGCGCCTGAAGGACGTCACGGGAGCGCGTGTGACGGTAATCAGCATGGGGCCGCCGCAGGCGGACGTGGTGCTGCGCGAGGCTATGGCGCGCGGCGCGGATGACGGGGTGCTTTTGACGGATCGCGCTTTTGCAGGGGCGGACACGCTGGCGACCTCCTATGCCATCGCGCAAGCCATCAAAAAGATCAACGCCCGTCCGGATCTGGTGCTTTTCGGTAAGCAGGCGATTGACGGAGACACGGCGCAGGTGGGTCCGGGGGTATCGGAGTTTCTGGACATGCCGCTGGTTACCTATGTCAAGAGTGTCAAGGTCAGCGACGGGGTTTTCACGGCCGAGACGCTAATGGACGAGGGCGTGGACGTGCTCGAAGGGCGGCTGCCGGCTGTGATGACGGTGGTTAAAGAGGCTTCGACACCGCGTTTTGCGAGTTTGAGCGGCTGGATGTCGGCCAAGAGCGCCGAGATCCCGCGATGGGGGGCCAAGGACGTGGGGGCGGTGGCGGAGATGTGCGGTCTGGACGGTTCGCCGACCAAGGTGGTCAAGATTTTCGCGCCGCCGACGAAGACGGGGGGCTTGAAGATGGACGGGCGTGAGGCGCCGGAAGCTGCGGTCCAGGCGATAGTCAAGCTGTTGCAAGACAAGGGGGTGGCGTAAGTTATGGCTGACGCACCGATTTACATTGATCCCGAGAAGTGCCGCGGTTGCAAAAAGTGCATACCCGCCTGTCCGTTTGATGCTCTTTATATGGAAGGCAAGCTGGCGGTGGTGAAACCTGAAGAGTGCCGCGCGTGCAACGCCTGCATCAAAGCGTGTCCTTTCAAAGCCATCTCGTCCACCGCTGAAGAAAATGTGGTGAAGGTTGATCTTTCGGCTTTCAAGGGCATCTGGGTTTTCGCCGAGCAGCATCACGGCAAGGTTCTGGAGGTGGCTTACGAGCTGCTTTCGACGGGGCGGCGTCTGGCCAAGGACCGCGGCTGCGAGTTGGCGGCAGTGATACTTGGTCACAATATAACAGAGTCGGCGAACTATCTGATCGCGGCGGGAGCCGACAAGGTGTATGTGGTTGACCAGCCGGCTTTGGCGGAGTACGCGGCAGACGTTTACACTGACGCGCTCAACCAGCTTATCGCCAAATACAAGCCCGAGGTCATCCTGGCCGGCGCCACGGCAGTCGGTCGGGCGTTTTTCGCGAAGGTGGCGGTGCGTGCCCGCACGGGGCTGACGGCCGACTGCACGGCACTGTCGATTGATAAAGAGAGCCACCTGCTGCACCAGACTCGTCCGGCGTTCGGCGGCAACATCATGGCCACGATCATGACGCCACACCATCGGCCGCAGATGGCCACGGTGCGCCCGAAAGTCTTTAAGATGAACACGCCTGATCCGCGGCGCAAGGGCGAGATGTTGCACGAGACGCTGAAGCTGGTGTCGGCCAGGAGCAGGATTGTCAAGGCCGAGCGTAACGTTGGCGGCGTCAACATCGCCGAGGCTGAGATCATCGTTGCTGGCGGGCGCGGCTTGAAGAAGGCCGAGAATCTGGCGCAGTTGCAGAAATTGGCGGATCTGCTGGGAGGCGTGGTGGGTGCCTCGCGCGCTTGTATCGACGCGGGCTGGATTTCTGCCGCGCATCAGGTGGGGCAGACCGGCAAGACCGTGAGTCCGAAGATTTATCTGGCTTTCGGCATCTCGGGCGCGATACAGCATCTGGAGGGAATGCGCTCTTCAGACACGATCATCGCGGTCAACACAGATACGCACGCTCCGATTTTCAACATTGCCGATCTGGGAATTGTGGGAGATCTGTTTGAGGTGCTGCCGATGCTGATCGAGGCGCTTGCAAACAAGGGCAACGGGCGTTGAGGCGACGGCAACCTGATTTCATAATTTTTTTAGGGGGCAGTGTTTATGGCGAACAAAACTAAACAGCCGATACAAACCGATATACTGTGCGTTGGGGCAGGCGTCGCCTCGCTGTCAACGGCGCTGGCGCTTTTGCGTACGCTGAAGGCTCAGGGCAAGTCTGTGCCGCGTGTGACGGTGATTGACAAGGGGCGTAATATCGGCAGTCATGTGCTTTCCGGCGCGGTGATCGACATGAGCGGGTTTGCCGGTTTGCTGACGGAGGAAGAGATCGGCAAGATGCCGGTCGAGGCGCATGTGAGCAAAGAGGCGTTCCACATGTTTTTCGACGCCAAGCATGCGATGAGGATACCCTGGGTACCGCCGATGATGCAGGCGCACGGGTATCCGGTGGGGTCGCTGACCCGGCTGACGCAGTACTTGGCGCAGCTTTGTGAGAAAGAGGGTGCCGAGGTCTACACCGGGTTCGCGGCGGTCGAGCTGATCGAGGACGCCAAGGGGCGCGTGATCGGCGTGCGCACCGGTGACAAGGGTGTGGACCGTGACGGCAAGCCCCAAACGAACTTCACGGCCGGCGAGGAGATATACGCCAAGGTCGTCGTGCTCGGCGAGGGCGGGTGCGGAATCCTGACAGAGAAGCTGATCGCGCGCAAGGGGCTGGCGGGGAGTCGCGCGCAGTCTTATGCCGTAGGCGTAAAAGAGGTGATCGAGGTGCCGGCCGACGAGTCGCGGGCGGGTGAGATCGCGCACACCTTCGGCTATCCTTCAGACTGGAGCACCTACGGCGGCGGTTTCGTCTATCATGTGTCACCGACGCAGGTTATGATCTGTTTCGCGTATGCTTTGGATTATGCGCGGCCGGAGGCTGACCCGCACCTGCTTTTCCGTAAGTTCAAGGCGCATCCGGTGATCGCGGAACACATCAAGGGCGGCAAGGCGGTGGCCTACGGGGCAAAGGTCATTCCCGAAGGCGGGTATTATTCTGTGCCGCAGGTGGTGGCCGACGGCGTGCTGATCGTGGGTGACGGCGCGGGTCTGCTCGACACGCTGCGCATCAAGGGCATTCACATTGCGGCGCAGTCCGGGCGGGCGGCGGCCGAGACCCTGGCGGAGTGCTTTAACAAAGACGATTTTTCGCTGGAAGCTTTGAAACCTTATAGTGAGCGTCTGAAGAAAACCGAGGGCTGGAAGCAGTTGAAGCGGGTCAAGAACGTGCGCGCGCCGTTTTCGACGAATCTGATCCTGGGTGTGATGAGCGCGGGTGCCGCCTGGGCGACCTTCGGCAAGTTCCCGTTCTGGCAGGTGCCGATGGCACCGGACCACGAGGAGATGTTGCCGCTGAAAGGCGGCAGGTTGCCGGAGCCGGAGGAACTCGAAAGCGGCCCGCTCTCGCCCGACCGTTTGACCGACGTCTTCATGTCAGGCACGATCCATGACGAGGATCAGCCTTGCCACCTCAAAATTTTGGATCGTAAAGTGTGTGAAAAATGCATTAACCTTTACGGCGCTCCTTGTCAAAGGTTCTGTCCCGCCGAGGTGTACCGGTTGGAGGATGGCCAAATACATGTGGATTTCTCCAACTGCGTGCACTGCAAGACGTGTCAGATCAAGGACCCGTTCCAGAACATCGAGTGGACCTTCCCGCAGGGCGGGGACGGGCCGCGCTACACGCGCATGTGAGTGAAGAGGGAAGAGTGAAAAAGTGAAAGAGTGCTCGCTTTCGCTAGAGGCTGAAAGTGCAAGGTATAGAACAGAGGAAAAGGTTATGGACATGAAATTCAATCGCAGGCAATTTGTCAAGAATACCGCTGCCGCGGCGGCCATTCTGCCGACTTTCAATATCCTGAGTGACGACAAGAACACGATCGGTCCGAAGGATGACCAGGTGAACGTGGCTGTGATCGGGTACGGTGCCGAAGGCGAGATTCTGACCGATGCGGCGATGAAGATACCGGGAGTCCGTTTCAAGGCGGTCTGTGACATCTGGGGCTACCGCCGCAAGATGGCGCGTGGACGTCTGCGCGCGCTGGGTCACGATATCAACGTGTACGAAGATTACCGCGAGATGCTGGACAAGGAAGACAAGAACATCGACTGCGTGATCGTCGCGACGCCGGACTGGATGCATGCCGAGCACAGCATCTACTGTATGGAGAAGGGCAAGAACGTCTATTGCGAAAAAGAGATGTCAAACCGGATGGAGAAGGCCAGGGAGATGGTTTTAGGGCAGCGCCGCACCGGCAAAATCTTTCAGATCGGGCATCAGCGCCGATCCAATCCGCGCTATATGCACGCCATCAACCGCGTGATCCGCGAGGCGAAGATGCTAGGCCGCGTGACTCACGCCTATGGGCAATGGAACCGTTCGGTGGCGCCGTTCCTGACCGTGCGCGAAAGGCTGAACATTCCGACCGAGACCTTGCAGAAGTACGGCTACGAGAACATGGAGCAGTTTCTCAACTGGCGTTGGTTCGACAAGTACGGCGGCGGCCCGATGGTGGACTTGGGCTCGCATCAGATCGACCTCTTCTTCTGGGTGTGGGATTGCGCGCCGATAACGGTCACGGCCATCGGCGGCAACGATTACTACAACCGCCAGATGAATGACAACGTTATGACGATTTACGAGTTCAAGACCAAGGAGGGGGTTGTCAACCGCGCCTACTATCAGGTGCTGACGACCTCCAGCCGCGGCGGCTTTTACGAGCAGTTCATGGGAGAGAACGGCTCACTGACCATCTCGGAGATTGCGGCGCGCGGCAACGCGGTACAGCGCGAGGTGCGTGACGGCGTGCCGAACTGGGACATTTTCGCCAAGCAGGGGCTGGTGCTGCCGGTCAAAAAACCGGTCGCGGCGGCCGTGACCTCCAACGTGGCGCTGGACGTGCGCGTGACGGCCGAGGCCGACGGCTGGCCGCTGCCGGTTGACTTGCTCAAGCCGGCGCACATGCCGCATCTGGAGAACTTCTTCCTGGCGGTGCGTCGCAACAAGCCCGAATTGCTGACCTGTCCGGCGGAGTTGGCTTATGAGTCGGCGGTGGCGGTGTTGGCGGCCAACCGTTCAGTGGCCGAGGGCAAGACGATCCATTTCAAGCCTGAAGACTTCCACGTGTAAGAGTGCGCAAAAGTCTGACAGGTCGGACGCGTCTGACAGGTCTGACAGACAGGGAACTAACGATGAAAAGACTTTTGACAATGATGTTGGCGCTTGCGGCGGTCGCGGCGCTGGCCAAGGTAGAGTCGCACTGGAACGGCGGACGCAATGTGCCGGTACACCGTCTGGCGCTGAATGACGAATTTGGCGACCCGATAGTGCCCGGCGCACCGAACGCCTTGCCTATGAGCACACGCACGACCTGCGGTCAGTGCCACGACTACGATACGATCGCGTCAGGTTGGCATTCCAACATGTCTTCGGCGCAGGAGCCGGGGCGTCCGGCACAGCCGTGGTTTCTGGTTGATCCGGTGAGCGGATCGCAGATACCGATGAGCCTGCGCGACTGGTCAGGGACGCACAAGCCGGGCGAGTTGGGAATGACCGACTGGGAGTGGGTGTATGCGTTCGGGCGACATCTGCCCGGCGGCGACATAGCCGAGCCCGAAGACCTGTTTGCAGAGGGCGGCTCGCAGGCACGCTGGGAGGTTTCTGGACCGGTCGAGATCAATTGTTTTGCCTGCCACAGCCACAGCAAGGCTTATGACCACAGCGAGTGGGTGCGGCTGATCCTGCGGCAGAACTACCGCTGGGCAGCGACCGGTGCGCTGGGGCTCGGCGAGATTCGCGGCATGGGCTTTCGCGTGGCCGACTACTGGGGGTTGTTGAAGGGCATCAACCGCGACGATGCGATTTATGCCGTGCCGCCGCATGTGATATACGACCAGCGTCAGTTCGACGCCAAGAATCGTGTGGTGTTGGAGGTCGGCAAGCCGAAATCCGAGAACTGCCTCAACTGTCATTCGACCTCGCAGGCCGGTATGGCGAATAAGGATATCGATGGCGACGTGCATCTGCGGGCTGGCATGTCCTGCACGGACTGCCATGCGGCCGGGTTGGATCACGCGGTCGCGCGGGGCTATGAGGGCGACACGACTGGGTGTATGGACAAGACACGCGCGACGGCCAGTTGCGCGGGGTGTCATTCGGGCACGGACAAGGTCAAGGCCGGTCGGCATGGCTCTCCGCTGCCGCGCCATGTGGGCATACCGGTCAGCCACTTCGAGAATTTGAGCTGCACGGCTTGCCATTCCGGCGTGACGGAAGAGGGCAAACTGGCGCAGGTGCGCACCTCGCGGGCCAACCGCATGGGTGTGTACGGGCGGGCGCGCTGGGTGACGCCTCAGCCGTTCATACTCGAACCGGTTTTCGTGCGCAACAGCCAAGGCAAGATCGAGCCGCGGCGCATGGTTTGGCCGGCTTTCTGGGGCGCGCGGGATTCGGATGACGCGGCCAAGGTCACCCCGCTGTTGCCGGAGGCGGTGCATCAGGCTTGCTCGGGTCTGTTGGATGTGCGCGAACAGGTCGGGGGGATGCTGGCGGGTCTCGCGAGCAACGCCAACATTCCAGGCAAGCCAGTGCTGGCGGTAGGCGGCAAGCTGTTTCAGAGCAACGTGGACAATGTCGCGGAGCCGGTCGTCGGGAAAGTGTCTGCCGACGGATGGTTCTACAAGACCGACACCAATCTGTTCGCCGTGATTCCGGCGTATGAGCCGGGCGCGGACACTGAGAAGATGGAAGACGACCAGCTTGTCGCACGCAATGAGGCAGAGAGGAAGCTGTCAGACCTTTTGCAGACATTGGATGCGTCGCCGATGGCGGTGACCAATGGATACGGTGCGGTGGTGTATGGCGGCAAGCTGTTCTACCGCGGCGGCAGCGGCGACACCATGACAAGCACCAACTCGCCGGTCGAGTGCGCCAAACCGCAGGCGGGCTGGTATAAGAACGGCACTTTCTCGCCGTTGTTGTCAGAGTATGTTGTGCGCAACGTCAAAGAACTGGGCGACAGCGATTGCACCCTGACCGAAGAGATGGTGGCGGCGGGCTTGAAGCGGCTGAGTGAGGCTGGAACAAAGCGCGCGGTTTACGTGGCGCACGGTCAGGTATGGGAACTCGGTCAGGATGCGAAATTGGTCGCGCACGAAGAGCCGGCGGCGGCGGCGGTGTCGTGGGCGGTTGGGCATGATGTGCGGCCCGCGCGCATGGCGCGCGGCGCGGCACCGAGCAAGTGCGACGATTGCCACACGATTGACTCCGCGTTTTTCTTTACGCAGGTAGCTTCCACTGGACCGCTATTGACATCCCATACGCTGGTCAAGGCACAGCATGCGTTTATGGAATTGAGCGGCAGCTACAACAAGGTGTTCGGCACCACCTTCCTGATGCGCCCGTTCTTCAAGATATTCCTGTGGGCGGTATGCGCGCTGCTCGCCTTGGTTTCGGTGGCGTTTGTGTCGGTGGCTTTGCCTGCGGTTTTGTCGAAGGGCGGGATACCGTACGGCCGTTCGTCCGAAAAGCTTATGATGACTCTGGACAAGCTGGCGGCGATCGGGCTGGGTCTGGCCGGGGGTTATCTGGGTCTTTCGGGGCTGGCCGGCTGGCTGTTCCATCTGATGACCGGATATGTGCTGGTCTTCCACATGGTGGCGGGCGGTCTTTTCGCTGCCTGTCTGGTGGCCTTGATCTGGTTCCGCGGCGGGCGCAGGCTGTCGAACATGCGGCGCAACGGCTGGTGGATGGTCACCATGATCCTTGGAGCTTTGGTGATTGTCTCGGCGGTCGCGCCGATGATGACATGGTTTGGCACGGAGTGGCAGGTGGCGATGCTTTGGTTGCACCGTTGTTCCTCCATGGCGTTCCTTGCCGTGTCGGTCTGGATGTTGCTGACCGGTGGCCGCAAGGAATAAGAGTTGTTCTATGACAGATCGCGTCCGCCGGTTTGAGCACAAGGCGATGTCGACGGTGTTTGAATTGCTGGTGGTTGCCGCCGACCGGCAGTTGGCGGGCAGCGCGGCGCACGCCGTGTTTCAGAAGGTGGACAAGCTTGAACAGTTGTGCAGTCGGTTTCTTGACGCCAGCGAGGTGGCGCTGATCAGTCGGCTGAAACCCGGGGAAACCTTCCGGGTGGCGCCGGAGATGCTGGAGCTGCTGCTGATTTCGACTCGGGTTTGTGCTGCAACCGGCGGCTGCTTTGATGTGACGGTCGGGACGGTGATGGATGCGTTGCGCGAGGTCAAGCACCGCTGGCAGGCGCTGACCGGGCAGGAGCGCGAGAGCGCGTTGGCGGCGTGCGGCATGAACAGGCTGGTCATCGACACGCAGAATCTGTTGGTGTCGGTCAAGCCGGATCGGCTTGGGCGGGCAGCGCCGCTGGAAATGGATTTCGGCGCGGTAGCCAAGGGCTACGCTTTGGACATGGCATGTGAAATGCTTGAAAGTGACTGGGATTTTAAAGATTTCCTGATCCACGGAGGGACCAGCACGGTTGTTGCGCGAGGATCGATGGAGGACGGAATTGAAGGTTGGCCGGTTGATGTTGGCGGCGACTGGCGTAAGCGTGCCGGACTTGAAACGGTGAGGTTGGCCGGCGGAGCCTTGAGCGGTTCCGGGTATGAGGTCAAAGGCGCGCATGTGGTGGACGTGCGCAGAGGTTATGCGGCAGTGCGACACAGCGCCGCATGGGCATACGCGCCGACGGCGGCAGTTGCGGACGCGCTTTCGACGTCGAGCCTGGCTATGACGCCGGGTGAGATAGAGCGGGCTTGTTCGGAATTGGAGGGAAGCGGCGTGATGGTGGCGCGCGGGCAGGCGGAATGGCTGGATCGGCTGCGTAGTCCGGTGCGCACTTTCGGAGTGTTTCCGGCCGTTTATTGACATGAGGTGTTTAGGGTCTGACGTGTCGGACAGGTCTGATAGGTTGGACAGGTCTGAAAAAAACGAACCAAGCAACAAAGGAGAGAAACATGAAACAAACAGGAATGACGATGTTGGCCGTGCTGGCCGGACTGGCCGTTGTGGCCGGGGCGCAGGAGGCGGGCAAAGTGCAGTTGAAGATCGAACTGCCTAAGCCGCAGTTCACGGGAACGCCAAAGGACATACGCTCCCCGAATCTTGAGCCGCCCAGGGGTGGCAAACCGCGTCCGCCGGTAGATGTGCCGGCTGGAGCGGACAAGGTTCTGTCGCGTGATTGCAAGGTGACATCGAGCGACCCAGAGCCGATCATCGGCGAGCTTGAGTACATCACGGACGGTGACAAAGAGCACGATGCCGCCACGTATGTAGAACTCGGACCCAACACCCAGTGGGTGCAGGTCGATCTTGGCGCGGAGAAAGAGATTCACGCGGCGTGCGTCTGGCATTATCACGGCGAGGCGCGTGTCTACCGCGATGTGATCTGCCAGATATCGAATGACCCTGACTTCATTGACGGGGTTGTGACAGTCTTCAACAACGACCACGACAACTCGTCTAAGCTGGGAGAGGGCAAGGACAAGGAGTATATCGAAGAGCACTACGGTCGTCCGTTCGCAATTTCCGGCGTAAAGGGGCGCTATGTGCGCTTCTCAAGCCGCGGCAACACCTCGAACGAGATGAACCACTACACGGAAGTGGAGATCTACGGGCGCGAATAAGCCGAGGTCTTTGAAAAAATCTTGTGGGCGGGCGCGGCGTCAGCCGTGCCCGTTCTGTTTTATGTCGGGCATTTTTGTCCTGGCGCAGGCTAGATTTGAATTGAGTCATTGGTGTCAGAGGAGTACACTTTAACCATTTGTTTAAAAGGGCTGGAGTCGGTTCGGCCGGGAGTTTTCAGGGTGAGACAAAAGATCGATGTTTCATACGTGGCGGAACTTGCGCGTCTGGATTTGACGCAAGACGAAAAGCTGCTGTTCCAGGGGCAGTTGGAAACCATTGTCGAATATGTCGATAAGATCGGCGGCGTTGACGTTTCCGGCATTGAGGCCACATTGCACGGGCTGCCTCTGACCAATGTTTTCCGTGAGGATGAGGTTGTGCCTTCCGTTGCGCGCGAGCGGTTTCTTGCTAACGCGCCTGACCTCAGCGGCGATGAGTTCAGGTTGCCCAAGATCGTCGAGGACGCCTGACGGCAGGGGCTTGATGCATCAAGCCCCTACAGTGAAGAGAGAAGAGTGAAAGAGTAGGGGCTTGATGCATCAAGCTTCTGGGTGTGGAGTCGGCAAGATGGATATTTCGGGATTGACACTATGCGCGGCGGCGGAAGGGCTCAAGCATAAAGAGTTCTCGTCCGTTGAGTTGACGCATGCTGTGCTGGAGGCGATCAACGCCAAGGACGGCAAGTTGAAAGCCTACCTGAGTGTTGACGCCGATTACGCTTTGCGGCAGGCGGCGGCATCGGATGCGGCGCGTTCTGTCGGAGTTGTCGGCGAACTGTCTGGTATTCCAGTGGCAATCAAGGATCTGATAAATGTCGAGGGGCAGCCTTGCACGTGCGCATCCAAAATATTGACGGGTTATGTCTCGCCGTATGACGCGACGGTATCGGCGCGGCTGCGGCAGGCCGGTGCGGTTTTCGCGGGCCGGACCAACATGGACGAGTTCGCGATGGGTTCTTCGACCGAGAGGTCGGCCTTCAAGGTCACTTGCAATCCGCATGATCTGCGCCGGGTTCCAGGCGGTTCGAGCGGAGGCTCTGCGGCGGCGGTGGCTGGCGGCGAGGCAATCGCGGCTCTGGGCACGGACACGGGCGGATCGATCCGCCAGCCGGCCTCGTTCTGTGGCTGCGTGGGGTTGAAGCCATCGTACGGGCGCGTTTCGCGCTATGGTGTCACGGCGTTCGCTTCTTCGCTGGATCAGGTGGGGCCCATAACCCGCACGGTCGAGGACGCGGCAATGCTGCTGCAGGTTTTGGCAGGGGTAGACCCGCGTGACGGAACGACGCTGGACGCGCCGGTGCCGGACTACAGGGCGGCACTGGGCGGAGGTATCAAGGGCATGAAGATCGGGTTGCCGGAAGAGTATTACATCGGAGGTAGCGATCCTGAGGTTATGGCCTGTATACGCGGGACCGTGGATGTGTGCGCGGCGGCCGGAGCGGAGATAATCGAGGTGAGCCTGCCGCATACGGAATACGCGGTCGCAGTGTACTGCATCGTGGCCATGGCCGAGGCTTCGGCCAACTTGGCGCGTTTTGACGGTGTGCGCTACGGGCACCGCGCCAAGAATCCCGATTCGGTGTTTGACCTGTACGCCAGAAGCCGGGCGGAGGGGTTCGGCATGGAGGTCAAGCGGCGCATAATTCTCGGGACGTACGTTTTGAGCAGCGGATATTATGATGCCTATTACGGTCGTGCGCAGAAGGTCAGGACCTTGGTACGACGGGATTTTGACGAGGCATTCAAACATTGCGACGTGATCATGACGCCGGTGGCGCCGACGGCGGCCTACCGCATTGGCGAGGCGTGCGACGATCCGCTCAAGATGTATCTGGGCGACATTTTCACGGTGCCCGCCAATCTGGCCGGCGTCTGCGGGCTTGCGGTGCCGTGCGGGAGTACGGCGGCAGGGTTGCCGGTGGGTCTCCAGATACTCGGGCCGACGTTCGGCGAGTGCGCGATGTTGAGGGCCGGGCAGGCGGTGGAGCGGGAGGTGCGGGCATGAGCAGGTACCTGGTCACCATAGGGCTGGAGACGCACGTCCAGCTCAAGACCCGCACCAAGATGTTCTGCGGTTGCAGCCTGATGTTTGGAGAGAAGCCGAACACCAACGTCTGTCCGGTGTGTCTGGGGTATCCGGGGGCGCTACCGGTGATAAACCGCGAGGCGATACGTCTCACGGTCATGTCCGGTCTTATGCTGGGATGCCGCATCAACCGTCACAGCACGTTCGACCGCAAGAACTACTTTTATCCGGACATGTCCAAAGACTATCAGATTTCACAGAACACGCATCCTCTCTGTCTGGGCGGCGGCGTGACGATCGAGACGCGGGAGGTGGCGAAGACGGTCAGCATCAATCATATCCATATCGAGGAGGACGCGGCCAAGATAAACCATTACGCCGGTTGCAGCGGAGTGGATTTCAACCGTTGCGGGACACCCTTGATGGAGATCGTATCGGAGCCGGACATGGCTTCGCCGGACGAGGTCATGGCCTATCTGCACTCGTTGAAGCAGACGCTCGTGTATGCGGGAGTGAGCGACTGCAATCTTGAAGAGGGTAATATGCGGTCGGATGTTAACATCAGCGTGCGGCCGGAGGGTCAGGAGCAGCTGGGCACGAAGGTGGAGATCAAGAACATGAACACCTTCAAGGGGATTTACGCGGCGCTGGAGTACGAGACTGCGAGACAGCTCGCCGCGGTGAAGGGAGGCGTGGCGCTGGTGCAGGAGACGAGGCGCTGGGATCCGGAGCTGGGCGAGACGCAGTCGATGCGCAGCAAGGAGAACGCGCACGACTACCGGTATTTTCCGGAGCCTGATCTGGTGCCGGTGGAGCTTGGCGAAGAGTTGGTGGAGTCATGGCGGGGGCGTTTGCCCGAGGCGCCGGGCGCGCGGCGCGAGCGGATGATGGCTGAATATGGCATTCCGGCGTATGACGCGGGAGTGTTGGCGGACGCTAAAGAGAACGCCGATTTTTTTGAAGCCGCAGTGCGGGCGTGCAAGCCCGGATTGGGCAAGACCGTGTCCAACTGGTTTATGACAGAGGTCATGCGGTTGTTGTCCGATACAGGTTTGTCTGTGGACGGATGCGCGTTGACGCCGGGCGCGCTGGCGGAGCTGGTGTGTCTGGTAGATGGCGGAGTTATAAACGGTCCGACCGCGAAAGAGTTGTTGCCGGAGCTTTTTCGGAGCGGCGGCATGCCAGCGGTTCTGGTCGAAGAGCGTGGCTTAGGGCAGGTCAGCGACAGCGCGGCTCTGAAGGCTTTGATCGACCGTGCTTTCGCTACGAATCCCAAATCGGCCGAGGACTATCTGGCCGGCAAAAAGGCTGCCGCAGGTTTTCTGGTGGGGCAGGTGATGAAACTGAGCAAGGGCAAGGCAGATCCGAAGCTGGTCGGCAAGCTTGTGGCGGACAGGTTGGCGCGGCCTTAACGGGGCTGATGAACAATGTTTTAGGAGGCAGGCTGTGACATCTAACGATGATTATGTGTTGGAACTTTTACAGGAGCAGGGGCATGTGACCTCCGAGCAGGTCGAGGCGGTGTTGAACTCGATCAAGCAGGAGGGCGAGACGACACTGGACATTCTGGTGCAGGCAGGGGTAGTCGGCGAGGATGACGTGTTGGCTATGATTGCCGCGCAGTTCGGGATGGAGTATGTGCATGTAAATGCAGATGCCATCGATCCGGCGGTCAAAGAGGTTATCCCTGCGGATGTCGCGCGAAAGTACGGTGTGGTGCCGGTATGCATGAACGATGGCACGGTGACGGTGGCTTTGAGCGATCCGATGGGATACGACACCGTCGACAGTCTACGGTACGTGCTGAAGGTGAATGTTGACGCTGTAATCGCGCCGACAGCGGAAGTCAAATCCGCGCTGGACAAATTGTACCCGCAAGAGTTTGAGAACATTTACGGTGCGATGTCGGATGATGAGATTGACGTGGCCGAAAAGGAGAAGGGGCTCGGCTCGTCAGACGCCAAGGATTCTGATGCGCCGGTCATTCGTCTGGTAAGCATGATCATCACAGAGGCGTGCAAGCTTGGCGCTTCGGACATTCATCTTGAACCTATGGAAAGACATTTCCGGGTGCGTTACAGGATTGACGGAGTACTGCGTCAGATGGACAATCCGCCCAAGCGTCTGCAGGCCGCGATTCTCAGTCGCTTGAAGATCATGTCCAATATGAAAATATCCGAAAAGCGCACACCGCAAGACGGGCGTATTCAGGCGAAGGTGCAGGGGAAAGATCTGGATTTCCGTGTGTCTTCCGTGCCGACAAACCACGGTGAGAGCATAGTGATGCGTATTTTAGACAAGTCCAACTTGTCTTTGGGTTTGCCGCAACTGGGCTTTCTGTCGGATGACCAGAATAGATTTGAGCGCTTGATTGGTCTGCCGGACGGGGTGTTGCTGGTGACAGGCCCCACCGGTTCAGGCAAGACCACGACGCTTTATGCCTGTCTTGGGCAGATCAACCTGCCGGACAGGAAAATCATCACGGTGGAAGATCCGGTCGAATACCAGATGTCCGGCATTAATCAGGTGCAGGTGAATAAAGATGTCGGTCTGGATTTCTCCGCGGCTTTGCGTTCGATTCTGCGGCAGGCGCCCAACATTGTGATGATCGGTGAAATTCGTGACAGTGAAACAGCCAATATTGCCATGGAGGCGGCTTTGACCGGACATCTTGTGTTCAGCACGTTGCACACCAACGACGCGCCAAGTGCGGTGACACGTCTGTTGGACATCGGTGTCAAGCCGTTTCTGGTCGCTTCAGCCGTGCGCGCGGCTATGGCTCAGCGGTTGGTGCGCGCCATCTGTGACAAGTGCCGGGACGAATATACGCCGACCGAACGCGAGCTTAAGATGCTGGGAGCATTTTCTAAAGGGGCTAATGTTTCAACAATGTATAAGGGTAAAGGCTGCGCCGCATGCGGTCAGTCAGGATATAAAGGGCGCAAAGGCATCTTTGAGATATTCCAGATCGACGATGCGATCCAGCGTCTTATATTCGACCGTTCGCCCGCTACCGTGCTGCGGATTAGGGCGCGCGAGATGGGAATGCGGACATTACGTGAGGACGGGCTTTTAAAGGTTGCGTCAGGTATGACGACATTGGAAGAGGTTTTAAGGGCAACAATGGGAGATGCTGACTGATGAGCACAGACATGAACATGACAGACTTGTTGCAGGCGACGGTGGATGAAGGTTCGTCCGACCTGCATATACGCGTAGGTGTGCCGCCGATGCTCCGCATCAACGGCGCGTTGACGCCGCTGGACAGCCCGCCTTTGAAAGCGGAGGACACCGAGGCGTTGGCGCTCTCTATATTAGAGGAAGACAAACGGCTGGAGGTAGAGCAGTGCGGCGGGGCGGATTTAGCGTTACCTTTTGGAGACCTCGCGCGTTTCCGTGTCAGCGTGTTTAAGGAAAGGGGCAATTTTGGCATTGTGTTGCGCCAGATTCCCAATAAACTGCTGACTTTGGAGCAGATCGGTCTGCCGGAGCAGGTCAAGGAATTGCTCTTCCGTCCGCGCGGGTTGATTCTGGTTACCGGGCCGACCGGTTCCGGCAAGACGACCACGCTGGCCACCATGATCGACATCATCAACAAAGAGCGTGATGTGCATATCATAACGGTTGAGGATCCTATCGAGTATTATCATCCGCACAAGAAAGCGGTGGTGACGCAACGGGAGATCGGGCATGACGTGCCGACTTTTGCAGAGGCTATCCGGCGCGCCTTACGGCAGGACCCGGATGTGATATTGGTCGGTGAAATGCGTGATTTGGAGACCATGCAGGCCGCGATCACGGCGGCTGAAACCGGCCATCTTGTGTTCGCGACATTGCACACCACCGGTGCTGCCGCCACGGTGGACCGTATTGTTGACGCGTTCCCGACCGACCAGCAGGAACAGGTGCGCACGCAGTTGTCCGTAGGGTTGGTTGCGGTGATATCGCAGTTGTTGCTGTCGCGAGTCGACAAGCCCGGGCGGGTGGCGGCTTTCGAGATTATGATCTCGACCCCGTCGATCCGTTCTCGCATACGTGACAACAAGACATTCCAGATCAGTTCGGATATCCAGACCGGCGCCAAGTACGGCATGATTTCACTGGATTCGCATCTGATGGATCTTTATCTGAAGGGTTTGATTTCCTATGACGATCTGGTCACGAAGTCGCAGGACCCCGACACTTTGGTCCAGAAGCTCAAAGAAGAACTTCACGCAAAGAGGTAAAGTATGGCAGAAACATTAGTGCCGATAACACAATCCTACGATCCGCTACTCGATCTGGTGGTCAGCAACGGGATTATTGACCAGCAGCAGGTGGAAGAGATGCGCGATGAGCACAAGAACACCGGGAAGCCGATGCGTAAACTGCTTGTCGACAACGGTTATGTCACTGAGGACGACCTGCTGGGCATGATGGCGGCCTATCAGGGGTGCGACGTGATCGATCTGGGCGTGATGTCGCTGGACACGGATGTGATCCAGAGCATACCGGCCAGTGTCGCGCGCATGTACAATGTGTTGCCGGTGCATGCGACGGCAGGCACAATTACGCTGGCCACATGCGATCTGATCGACCCTCATGTGATGGACGAGCTGATGTTTGTCCTGACGCGGGATGTCCAGTTTGTGATGGCGCGTGAGAAAGATGTCAGGGAGCGTATTGTTGAGCATTACGGCGATGATAGCGCGACGGTTTCCGACATGCTGAACAGTCTGGAGTCGGATTTGGCGCTGGACACCTCGCTGAATGTCGATGACGCGGATGACAAGAGCCTGGAGTCGGCCGCGGCGGCCGCTCCGGTGATCCGGTTTGTCAACCTTGTGCTGTATCAGGCGGTGACGGACCGTGCCTCGGACATACATTTCGAGCCGTTCGAGACTGATTTCAAGATTCGTTACCGTGTTGACGGCGCGTTGTACGAGATGTCGCCGCCGCCGCGGCGTCTGGCTTTGCCTATCATTTCGCGTATCAAGGTCATGTCAGGTTTGAATATCGCCGAGCGGCGTGTGCCGCAAGACGGGCGCATTTCTCTGACGGTGGCCGGGCACTCGGTGGATCTGCGTGTATCGTGCCTGCCGACGGCTCACGGCGAAAGCGTGGTTTTGCGTGTTTTAGACCGCAGCGTGGTGTCGCTAGACCTAGAGAATGTCGGCTTGCCGGAAGACATCTATGAAATTTTGACAATGGACATAGAGAAGCCCAACGGGATCATCATCGTGACGGGGCCGACCGGTTCGGGTAAGACTACAACGCTGTATTCGTGTCTGCGGATGATCAACACGATCGACTCGAAGTTATTGACGGCCGAGGAGCCGGTCGAGTACAACATGGACGGGATTGTGCAGGTGCAGATCAACCCTAGTACCGGCAATACCTTCCCGAAAGTTTTGCGCGCGTTCTTGCGTCAAGACCCTGACATTATGATGATTGGTGAAATTCGTGACTTGGAGACCGCTGAAATTGCCGTGCAGGCTTCGTTGACGGGGCATCTGGTGTTCAGTACGCTGCACACCAATGACGCGTCCGGCGCGGTGACGCGTCTGGTTGACATGAACGTGGCGCCATATCTGATAGCATCAACACTGGAGGCGGTCTTGGGACAACGGCTTGTGCGTACGATCTGTCTGAATTGCAAGGAGCCATACATGCCGGATGACGAGACTTTGACCCGTATGGAACTCAAGCGCACAGATGTAGGCGACCGTTCTTTTTATTACGGGCGAGGCTGTTCCAAGTGTAACGGCACGGGATACAAGGGGCGCAAAGGCGTGTTTGAGTATCTGCGGGTGACCGATCCGATCCGTGATCTGATCAATGAGCGCCGGCCCACATTGTTCATCAGGGAGCGAGCGCGCGAACTGGGAATGCGCACGCTGCGGGAAGACGCCATCAGGAACGTGCAGGACGGGTACACTACAGTTGACGAGGTGCTGAGGTACACATAGTGGAAGCGCATCATTTAATTGACGCATTAGTGAGGAGAGTGGGTTGTGGAGAACGTAGTGATTATCGGTAGCGGTCCGGCAGGATACACGGCTGCAATTTATGCGGCGCGGGCCAATTTGGAGCCGGTGCTGGTTAGCGGTATGCAACCAGGTGGCCAGTTGACGCAGACGACGGATGTGGAAAACTATCCGGGGTTCGAGAATGCGATTGACGGCACCGTACTGGTTGAGACCATGCGCAAACAGGCGGAGCGGTTAGGCGTGCGGATCATGATGGACGAGGTTTCATCGTGCGAACTGTCGGGTGATGTAAAAAAAATCAAGACCGAAATGAACGGTGAGCTGGAGACCCGCGCGGTTATTGTTGCCACCGGCGCCAGCGCGAGGTATTTGGGGTTGGAGTCTGAACAGCGGTTTATGGGCAAAGGGATTTCAGCATGCGCCACATGTGACGGAGCTTTTTTCAAAGGACAGCGAGTGGCGGTGGTCGGGGGTGGCGACACCGCGATGGAGGATGCCCTGTATTTGTCGCGCATGGCTGAAAGAGTGACGGTGATTCACAGGCGCGACCAGTTCCGGGCGTCTAAAATAATGGCGGACCGGGTTTTGGGACAGGACAAGATTGATGTCGTGTGGGATTCGGTGGTTGAGGAGATTGTAGGGGACAAGGCTGGAGCGGTCGCCGGGCTACGTTTAAAGAATGTCAAGAGCGGCGCGGTCTCGGAGCTTGAGGTTCCGGGGGTATTCATTGCCATCGGGCATGTCCCGAACACGGCGTTTCTGTCAGGGCAGTTGGAACTTGACGCGGAGGGATACATTGTTACCGACCGCACTCGCACTTCCGCGCCAGGGGTTTTCGCTGCCGGAGATGTGCAAGACAGGGCTTACAAGCAGGCGGTGACCGCGGCTGGTTCCGGCTGCATGGCCGCGCTGGAGGCCGAGCGCTACATCGACTCCGTTTAGGTTAGGGATATGCCCGAGTTTTTTGACAAAGAGTATACGGCGAAAGAGGCTTACGGAAGGTTGTACCGTTATGCCAGTAAATATCGTGTGCGGCTGATTGTGGGATTGTTGGCCGGCTCTATAACCGCAGGATCATGGGTTCCGATATTTCAGGTGATACAGCCGATACTTAAGCAGGTCCAGACCATTGATGAAGATCATCCGCGTGTTCAGGCGGAGAGTTTAGGGCAGAAACCTGTGTCGGAAGTTGTAGAGCTTGCCGGGCCGACAGCGGCGGCGGGCGTAAAAAAACTCTCGCCGAAGAGTAAGAAGCTGCCGTCTTGGTTTGAGAGGGCGGAGGGTTTCGCCAACCGTGCTGGCATCAGTTTCCGTGACGCGCATGGCCATATGACTGGCGAGTTGCTGTTGATCACCTTCTTTATAGTGCCTCTGGTAATGCTGGTTAAGCTGGTTACGACGTACCTGAATAATTATTGTCTGCGATGGGTTGGCGCGAAAGTGGTGCAGGATTTCCGGGTGGATTTGTTCAGCCACCTGCAGAAGCAGTCGCTGCAGTTTTACGCGCGGACGGATGTGGGACAACTGATGAGCCGCTGCACGACTGATCCACAGCACATCGATTATGTGATCTCGCACACCGTGGCGGATTTGTGCCGGGCACCGTTTGAAGTAGTTGTGGCTGTGGGATATGTCATATATTTCGCGGTCAGGAACAACATGATCGAGACGCTGGTTATGGTTCTGATCGGTTTTCCTTTGCTTCTGCTGCCCATGGCGTTTTTAGGGGCGATGGTGCGCAAGTGGGCGCGGAAGGTCTTGCGCCGCATCTCATTCATTTCGTCCAAGATACACGAGAATCTCACCGGCATCCGGGTTGTCAAGGCCTATCACACCGAGGAATTTGAGATTGAAAAGTACAAGGGTGTCAACGCGTTTTATGTCAAGAGTGTGTTGCGCGCCATACGGCTGGAGCTGTTGATAACGCCGGCGGTCGAATGTGTCGGGATTTCGCTGATTTTTGTGTTTGTAGTGTATTGTTTCTTCAGGGAGATCGAGTTGCAAGACATCACCCCGTTGCTGGTGCCGTTTTTTGTGGCGTACCGCCCGATGAAGCAACTGGGCAAAGTCCAGGCGCAGATTGAGCGCGGCAGGGCGGCGTTAGCCCGCGTGTTCTCGTTGTTGGACACGGACATGAGCCTGCCGTTAGCTGCGGATCCGGTCAGGAAAGAGAATTTTCATGACCGTGTCAGCTTTGAGCAGGTATGTTTCACCTATGGCTCCGGCGCCGAGTTTGCGGTCAAAGATGTTACATTTGACATGCTCTGTGGCTCGGTTGTGGCGGTTGTCGGCGGCACGGGGGCCGGAAAGACCACGCTGGCGGCTCTGCTGGCGCGTTTCTGCGATCCGGTGGCGGGGAAAGTCACGATGGACGGGGTGGATTTAAGTCGGCTTGAAATATCGGATCTGCGCCGTCTGGTCGGCGTGGTTACGCAAGAGACGGTGCTTTTCAACGACACGGTCGCCAACAACATCGCATACGGGTCGCCGGGCGCCACGCGGGAGCAGGTGGTTGAAGCGGCCAAGATGGCAAACGCGCACGAATTCATAGTGGCGCATCCGGAAGGTTATGAGCGCGTGGTCGGCGAGAAGGGGTTTGCCTTGAGCGGTGGTGAGCGGCAGAGGGTGGCGATCGCGCGCGCGATTCTGAAAAATCCGCCGATACTGGTGCTGGATGAGGCCACTAGCGCCCTTGACACTGTTACGGAGCGTTTGGTGCAAGACGCCATAAACAAGTTGATGGCCAATCGCACGACGTTCGCCATCGCCCACCGTTTGAGCACAATCCGCAATGCCTGTCTGATCCTGGTAATGGAGAAAGGGCAGATTGTGGAGCGCGGCACGCATGAACAGCTTTACGCGGCCGGGGGAGCCTACCGCAAGCTGTGTGACATGCAGATGATGTCATAGCGCCAAGATTATGACAATGAGGGGATGGGGGGAATGAGTATACATAAGCCCACCTTGGAAAAGAGCATTTTCAAGGCCACTTTTCTGATTCTCATAGCGCATCAGCTTTTCAAGCTGGCAGGTCTGATACAGGCCAAGGCGATGGGGCATTATCTGCCGCAGGATGCGTTTGATGTTGTTTATGTCTTTGCGTTCGAGAACTGCATATATCTGCTTTTCCTGATAGGGGAGGAGGTTTTAGGCCCGGCTTTCCTTCCGGTGTTCATGCGCGAGTTGAATGTGAAAAGCGAAAAAAGCGCATGGGTCGTCGCCAACACCCTCTTGACTCTCCAGTTTTTCGCGCTGGTTTTGTTGGCTTGCGCCTTGTGCTTTTTTCCAGGGGCGGCCGTGAGTTTTCTCACGCAGTGGAGCCCGAACTCGTCGCCTGATAAATACAAGATGGCGCAGGACAGCGTGAGGGCTTTGGCGCCGGCGTTGATCGGGCTTTCACTAGGGTCTACGACTTATGTGCTGCTTAACAGCTACAAGCGTTTTTTCCTGGCGGCTTTCGGTGACGCGGTATGGAAGTTTTGCGTTGTTTTTTTCCTGCTGGCTGGCGCCATATTCTCGCATGACAGTTCGAAGATGCTGGTTTGGGGGTTGTTGGCAGGTTCGATATGTAAGCTGCTGACGCATCTTTTCGGTTTGCGCGACAAGCTGCGTAATTTCCGTCCGGCTTTGAATTTGTCGCACCCGGCGATCAAGACCCTGTGCCTGCTGGCGTTGCCTTTGTTGCTGGGTATACTGGTGGCGAAGATGCGTGATCAGGTGAATCACGTCTATTTGTTAAGTTCTTTAGACCGGTCGGGTCTGATGCAGGCCAATTCAATGGGGCGCAAGCTGCAGGGCGCGCTGCTGTATCTGGTGCCCTACACATTGTCGATAGCCGCCTTCCCTTTTTTTTGTGAGCTTGTCAGCAAAGAGGATGCGGCCGGTCTAGGCCGTCTGGTTACACGTTTCGGCCGCATGCTGCTGTCGCTATTCGCGCCGGTGGCGTTTTTTGTGGCGGTGGCGGCGGTTCCGTTGACCGCGCTGGTTTTCGGCGGGGGGTATTTCGATGATGTGGCTGTGCGGCGGACTTCCGTGGCATTGATTTTCTATACTTTCGCGTTGCCAGCCGCCGCGATCGAGACGCTCGTGATGCAGGCTTTTTTCGCCAACCGGCGGATGATAACGGTAACTCTGATCGGGATTGTGTTCTCGACGTTAAGCATGATTGTGAGCTGGTTAGGGATCAGGTTTTACGGAGGGCGAGATCTGGTGGTGCTGGCCTTCATTGCCGGCGGCTTCACTTTGTCGCGTGTTCTCAAGTGTTTCACTCTGGTCGAGATGTTGAAGAAAAACGCGCCGGTGTTCCCTTTTGTCGAGACTCTGGTTTTTCTGGCGCGGGTGTCTCTGGCGGCAGCGGTTGCCGCTCTTGGCGCCTGGCTTAGCCTGCAAGCTGGCTTGATGGCGGGTGTTGGGGGCAAGGTCGGCGAGGCCTTACGCCTCGCTATGGCCGGCGGAGTTTTCGGGTTGCTATATCTAGCGGCGGCTTACGGTCTGCGGATCGGTGAGATGCATGAGGTTTTTTGTCTGGTCCGCAATAAGTTGCGCAAACAAGCTTGAGGGTGGCGCAGAGTTGTAATAAACTAAAAAACAAAGAAGCGCTAAGGTAGCGCGGTAAAGTTGTCACAATCTTCAATTTCAGGAGGTTTTTATGGGAATGTTGGATCAGATGAAGCAGACTATGCAGATGCGCAAAGAGGCCAAACGCATACAATCGGAGATTGAAAAGATCACTTGCGAGTATGCCAACGGCGGAATCACATGTGTGGTGCGCGGTGACTTCACGATCGTGTCGCTCAAGGTGGCCCCGGAGGCATTGCAGGAAGCGATGGCTGGCAAGCCAGAGCGTTTCGAGACCATGCTGGGCAATGTCGTCAACGGTGCCCTGAAGGGTGTAAAGAAACAGACTCAAGAGGCCATGTCCAAGATGATGCAGGGCGCTGGCATGGGCGACATCTTCGGAGGCTGAAGTTGACATGATCCAGCAGGTTGACAGCCTTATACGCGCGTTGTCCAAGCTGCCGGGGCTCGGGCGCCGATCTGCGGAACGTGCGGCACTGGCGTTGTTGCGCAGGCCGGACACGGTGATGGACGGGTTGATCTTGGCGTTGCGTGAAGCCCGCGAGTCGGTCTGCTGCTGTTCAGTCTGCGGAGGTTTCACATCGGTTGACCGCGATCCTTGCGCTCTGTGTTCAGACGTATCCAGGGACGGCGCGTTACTGTGCGTGGTTGAAGAGCCCTCGGACATTTTTGCCATTGAGCGATCAGGCGGCTTCAGAGGCCGTTATCATGCGTTGCTCGGCAAGCTGTCATCGGCGCGGCAGATCGGACCTGGCGATTTGCGGTTGCAGGCGTTGACGGACCGCTTGGCGCGGGGTGGTGTTCGCGAAGTGCTGCTGGCGCTGAGCACGGACATGGAGGGTGATGCCACGGCCGGTTATGTCGGAGAGCTGCTGAAGGGCAGTGGGGCGCGCGTGACGCGTTTGGCATTCGGCCTGCCGGCAGATAGCGGGGTAGGTTACTCCGATCCGTTGACCCTGAAGCGCGCGATCAAAGGGCGTGTCGAGTGCGATTAGCTTAAGCGGGTATATGGACGGCTCAAGTACGGTGCAGAGATGCGCTTTTGTGCGCTTTAAAAAAATATTCAAATTGTTTAAATCCACGCTTGCTTACGACAAGCCTCATGTGCTAACTTATCTATCCATTTATTACCAATTGGAAGGGTAAAAATTAGATGCCGACGATTAACCAGTTAGTGCGCAAGGGACGTACCCCGATGCGCAAGAAGAGCAAGTCGCCCGCGCTCGAAGCGTGTCCGCAGCGTCGTGGCGTATGCCTTGTCGTTAAAACCCAGACACCCAAGAAGCCTAATTCGGCGTTGCGCAAGGTAGCGCGTGTGCGTTTGACGACGGGTTACGAGGTGTCGGCCTACATTCCCGGTGAGGGGCACAATCTGCAAGAGCACAGTGTTGTTCTGGTGCGTGGCGGACGTATCAAGGATCTTCCGGGTGTGCGTTATCACATCGTGCGCGGATGCCTTGACAGTCTGGGCGTGTCCGGGCGTAAACGTAGCCGTTCAAAGTACGGCATGAAGCGTCAAAAGAAGTCTGAATAGAGACGGGCGGAGCTAAACAATATGGCAAGACGGCGTAGAGCAGTTAAACGGGCGCATCCGGCGGATCCCAAATTCAACAGCGAGTTGGTTGCCCGGGTTGTGCGCGCTTTGATGAAGAGCGGCAAGAAGACTACGGCGGAGCGGATCGTGTATGGGGCGATTGAAGAGTTGCGTGAGAAAACCGGCAAAGACCCGGTCGAGGTTATGGACACGGCGATCGCCAACATGAAGCCAAAGGTGGAAGTTAAGTCACGCCGCGTCGGCGGCACTACCTATCCGGTTCCGGTGGAGATCAGGCCGGCGCGCCAATTGTCGCTGGCGCTTCGGTGGATGGCAACTTGCGCCAGTTCGCGACGCGGCACAGCTATGCCCAAGGCAGTGGCATTAGAATTGATCGATGCATATAACAATCAAGGAAATGTGATCAAGAAGCGAGATGATACGCACAAGATGGCGCAAGCCAACAAGGCTTTCGCTCATTACGCGTGGTAATCGTAGGGGCAGGCCTCAGTGTCTGCCCTTATTTTGGATAAGTCGGCAAATTGCCGAACCATCCGCTGTTCTTTGAAAAATCAGGGTGAAGGGTGAGCGTCTTGGAAAGCAAGGCAGATAAATGTGGTTCGACTGCGTCCGGGCAAGTTCCGGCGGGCGGTACGGTATCGCTTTGCGAAGTACGCAACATCGGCATTATGGCCCACATTGATGCGGGCAAGACCACAACGACCGAGCGTATTCTTTTCTATGCCGGGCGCACGCACCGTCTCGGAAACGTGGACGAAGGCAACACTGTCACCGACTGGATGCTACAAGAGCGCGAGCGCGGAATCACGATTACCAGCGCCGCGATAACCTGTGTCTGGCGGAACGTGCGTATAAACCTGATAGACACGCCAGGGCATGTTGATTTTACGATAGAAGTTGAACGCTCATTGCGCGTGTTGGATGGCGCCGTGGGCGTTTTTTGTGCCGTGGGCGGAGTGCAGCCGCAGTCCGAGACGGTTTGGCGTCAGGCGGACCGTTACGGTGTTCCGCGCCTAGCTTTCGTCAACAAGATGGATCGGATGGGGGCTGATTTCGACGCATGTGTGTCTGAAATACGATCGAAGTTGAAGGCCAATCCGGTGTGCCTTCAGATACCGATCGGACAGGCTGAGACCTTTAGAGGCGTGATCGACTTGCTGGAGATGAAGGCTTTGGCGTTTGACGATGGTAGCGAAGGGCGCGAGGTGCGGGAGTTTGAGATTCCGGACGAGCTGAAAGAAGCGGCAAAGGCTGCCCGTGCGAAATTGTGCGAGAAGGCGGCTGAGGCTGACGAATTGCTGGTTGATGACTATTTCGATAATCCGGAGCTTTCCGCGGATATTTTGCGTGCCTCGTTACGGCGTTCGGTGATCGCCTGCAGGCTGGTGCCGGTTTTGTGCGGATCGTCTTTGCGGAACAAGGGTGTGCAGCCGTTGCTGGACGCAGTGGTCTGGTATCTGCCGACGCCGTTGGACCGGCCGCCGGTAGAAGCGACTGATTTGAAGAGCGAGCAGAAGGTGACACGCGAACACAGTGTGTCGGCGCCTTTGACGGCGCTGGTCTTCAAAATCGCGTCTGACGCTTATGTAGGCCGGCTGTTTTTTGTGCGTGTTTATTCCGGCGTGGTCAAGAAGGGGCAGAACGTTTTCAACCCGCGTAGCCGCAAGCGTGAGCGCGTGTTGAAAATTGTGCGTCTTTTCGCGGATGAGCAGACCGAAGTGGAAGAGCTGGGAGCGGGAGAGATCGGAGCGGTTGTAGGCCTTAAAGAATCGACCACGGGCGACACTCTCTGCGCGGAGCACCAGCCGGTATATCTGGAACGCATCACGGTGCCGGAGCCGGTGATGTTCATGGCGATAGAGCCCAAATCGCGCGCCGACAAGGAAAGACTCGAGGAGTCGATAGTGTTGCTGGGTGCAGAGGATCCGACCTGTCAGGTGCGTGTTGACGCAGAGACGGGACAGACGATTTTGAGCGGCATGGGTGAGTTACATCTGGAGATACTGGTGGATCGCCTGCGCCGAGAGTTCAAATGCGAGGCCAACACCGGCCGTCCGATGGTGTCGTATTACGAGACCGTCACAGCGTCGTCGAAGAGCACATATCTCTTCGATCGCGAACTGGGCGGGAAGCGGCATTACGCGCAACTGACGGTAGAGGTGGTTCCTCGGGAGCGTGGCGAAGGCTATGCGGTGGAGATATCCTCCAGCGTAAGGCGCAAGTTGCCGGACGAGAAACTGGCCGACTGCATAGAGCAGGGATTGACGGACGGCATTTTGACTGGAGTCTTGGCGCGCTACCCTATGAAGGACGTGCTGGCGAAGGTCACTGATGCCGTGTTTATGGATGAGGAGACGGCGACAGACGTGGCTTTCAGAACCGCGGCCGTGATGGGATTCCGCGAAGCGGCTCTGGCCGCGGCGCCGGAATTGCTGGAGCCGATCATGTCTCTCGACATCGTGACGCCTGCCGATTATGTCGGCGACATCATGGGGGACATTAACGGCCGCCGCGGTTCGGTGCGTGATATGACGACGCGTGGAGACATGCAGATCGTGCGCGCGCTTGTGCCGTTGGCAGAACTATTCGGGTATTCAACCGCAATCCGGTCGCTTTCACGCGGCCGGGCCGGTTACACGATGGAACCGGGCAAATTTGCGGTGGTGCCGCGGACGGTTAGAGAACAACTACTGAACAGGTAACGTTAGAATGCAAAGTCAGCGTATACGCATACGTTTGCAAGCGTACGATCACAGGGTGCTGGATCAGGCGGTGAGCGATATAATCGACACGGCCCGTGGCACCGGAGCACAGGTTGTGGGACCCATTCCTCTGCCGACGAGGATTGAGCGTTTCACGGTGAACCGGAGTCCGCACGTGGACAAAAAGTCCATGGATCAGTTCGAGATGCGCACGCACAAACGGCTGCTGGATATTGTAGGGCCGACGGCCAAAACCGTCGACGAGCTCAAGAAGTTGAACCTGCCTGCTGGCGTGGATATCACAATTCGGGTTTAAGGACGGTGACACCATGGAAGGCTTAATCGGCAGAAAAATAGGTATGACCCAGATCTATGATGATCAGGGGCGTAGGGTTGCGGTGACTGTTATAGAGGCGGGGCCGTGTCCGGTGGTTCAGGTGAAGAATCCTGAAACTGATGGGTACAGTGCCGTGCAGCTAGGCTTCGAGGAGCAGAGGGCTTCGCGTCTTTCCAAGGCGCAGGCCAAGCGATTCGAGCTTGCGGGCGTGACGCCTTGCCGCGTGACCAAAGAGTTTGGTCGGGGCGACGGCGAGGAGATCAAGGCTGGCGATACAGTCACGGTGAACATTTTTGACGGCGTTAAATACGTCGACGTGTCGGGCGTCACCAAAGGACGCGGTTTCGCGGGCGTTATACGCCGCTACCGCATCGGCGGCGGCGCGCACACGCATGGCGGACACTCGAAGCACCGCATCGGTTCGATCGGCGCGTGTGATCTTCCGGGTTGGGTTGAGAAAGGTAAGCGGATGCCGGGTCACATGGGCGCGGTTAACCGGAAGGGACGCAATTTGGCGGTTGCCCAGGTGCGCGGCGAGGAGAATCTGCTTCTGGTGCGCGGCTCGGTTCCGGGACCGAAGAACGGCGTTGTCATTATCAGGAAAGCCCTGAAGAAATAGGGGTTGGAGAACCGATGAGTGCTATCAAGGTTTTTAATCCGGCAGGAGATGCCGCGGGCGAGATAGCTGTCGCGGACGATATGCTGGTGCTCGACAAGGGCGAGCAGGCCGTGAAAGACACGGTGGTGGCGATTCGGAACGCTAGCCGTGCCGGTTCGGCATCGACCCTGAGCAAGGGCGAGGTCGCGGGAAGCAACAAGAAGCCGTGGCGGCAGAAGGGCACGGGACGGGCTCGAGCCGGTCTCCGTCAGAGCCCGGTGTGGCGCGGCGGCGGTGTGGCATTCGGTCCCAAGCCGCGTGATTTCACACAGAAGATCAACCGCAAGGTACGGCAGTTGGCTTTTGACCGAGCGTTGAGCGAGAAGATCGCGGGCGGTCAGTTGACGGTCATCGAGCGATTCGACTTGGCGGAGCCCAGGACCAAGCTGATCAAGGATCTCTTGAAGAAGCTGGGTGCGGAAGCCTCAACTTTAATCGTGTTGGACCAGCATGAGGATAAAGTGATGCTGGCGGCGCGCAATTTGCCCAAGGTCGAGGTTGTCAGTGCGGCTGAAGTTGACGTTTATTCGCTGTTGCGGTACCGGTCGCTGGTGGCGACACGGGCAGGCTTCGAGGCATTGCAGAAGCGCATGCAGAAGGGCAAATCTACGGAGGTGGGCGCATGAAACACGCCGGGATAATCCGCAGGGTGCAGATCACTGAAAAGGGTACGCGGCTGGCCTGTGAAAACAGGTACATGCTGGAGGTTGCACATGCTGCCAACAAGATCGAGATCAAGAAGGCTGTTGAAGAGCAGTTCGGCGTACATGTGTTGGGTGTCAGAACCCAGAATTACAAGGGCGTTTTGCGGACGTTGCGCAATCGCCGTGTGGTGCGCGATCCTTCATGGAAGCGCGCGATCATCACGGTCAAAGCGGGCGAGCGCATAGAGATAATCTAAAGCCGCCGGAGAGGATAACTAGCCATGGGGCTTAAGACATTCAAACCTAGAAGCGAAGGTCTGCGGCATCGGGTTGCGTCGACCTTCGAAGAGATTACCGAGGGCAAGCCTCTTAAGAGGTTGACCGAGGCGCGCAAGAACAACGCAGGCCGTAACAACAGGGGGCGCATCACGGTGCGTCACCGGGGCGGCGGCGTTAAGCGCAGGTATCGCATTGTCGATTTCCGGCGTGACAAGATCGGCATTCCGGCGCGTGTGGAGGCGATCGCTTACGACCCCAACCGTTCTGCAAACCTGGCTTTGCTGAAATATGTGGACGGCGAGAAGCGCTATATTCTGGCACCGGCCGGATTACAGGTGAATGATGCTGTGATCGCGGGTCCGGAGGCTGAGCCCAGTGTGGGGAACGCCCTGCCGTTGTCGCAGATACCACTGGGGTTGTACGTACACAATATTGAGATGGTTCCCGGCAAGGGCGGCAAGCTGGCCCGGTCGGCGGGCAACAGTTGTCAAGTGATGGCGCGTGACGGCGACTTCGTGACGTTGAAGCTGCCGTCCGGCGAGATTCGCTTGGTTCGCGCGAACTGCATGGCGACTGTCGGACAGGTCGGTAACGCTGAGTGGAGTGGCATCAAACTCGGCAAGGCCGGCCGCAAACGCTGGTTGGGTATCCGTCCGACCGTGCGCGGTGTGGCGATGAACCCGGTTGACCATCCGATGGGTGGTGGTGAGGGCCGCACTTCCGGCGGTAATCACCCTCGTTCGCCTTGGGGTAAGCTGGCTAAGGGTGGCAAGACACGTAGCCGCCGCAAGACCAGCAGCAGGTACATCTTGAAGCGGAGAAAGTAAAGCATGTCTAGGTCTATTAAAAAAGGCCCTTACGTTCAGAAGAGCCTGCTCGAAAAAGTCGAGAAAATGAACGCCTCTGGCAGGAAGCAGCCGATCAAAACTTGGTCGCGCCGTTCCATGATTCTGCCGGATTTTGTCGGGCATACGTTCGCCATACACAATGGCAAGCAGCATATGCCGATCTTCATCACCGAGAACATGGTGGGGCACCGTCTGGGCGAGTTTGCGCCGACGCGTTCTTTCAGATCTCACGGTGTTCACACTGACAAGGCGGTCGCGAAATAACGGAGTCTGAAGAATGGAAGTGACTGCAATTACCCGTAATGTCAGGATGTCGGCCCAGAAAGGCCGCCCATTGGCGCGCAAGTGCCAGGGGTTGCCAGTGGACGAAGCCCTGAAAGTAGTTGAATTCAGTCCGCGCAAGGCTGCGCTGATTTTGAGCAAGACGCTCAAGTCGGCGGTGGCGAACGCGCGGAATAACGCAAACCTCGATGTGGACATACTCAAGGTGAGCCTTTGTGTGTTCGATGAGGGGACGCGCATGCGTCGTTTCTGGCCACGTGCCCGCGGAAGTGCGAGTCCGATTGCCAAGAGGATGAGTCATTGCAAGGTGGTACTGACCGACGGTCAGTGACGCCAGCGACTTTTTAAAGGAGCAAAACATTGGGACAGAAAGTAAATCCGATTGGTTTCCGGGTCGCGGTTGACAAGCAGTGGCGCAGCCGTTGGTATGCCAACAAGCGGCAGTTCGGCGAACTGCTGTCTGAAGACCTGATGATTCGTGAGCTGGTTAAGAAACGCCTCGAGAATGCAGCGATCACACAGATCCTGATCGAGCGTTATGCAAACCGCGTGCGCATCAATCTTTTCACCGCCCGTCCAGGCGTGGTGATCGGGCGCAAGGGACAGGATGTGGACAACATTCGTCAAGAGTTGGCTAAGAAGACCGGCAAAGAGATATACCTTGAGATACAGGAAGTGCGTGATCCGGATGCCAATGCACAGCTGGTGGCTGAAAGTATCGCGCAGCAGGTCGAGCGACGTGTGGCATTGAAACGCGCCATGAAGCGTGCCGAGAAGGTCGCGATGGATATGGGCGTGGACGGCATCAAGATCCGCTGCAGCGGACGTATCAACGGGGCCGAGATTTCGCGCGTGGAGTGGAGCAAGCAGGGCAAGGTGCCGTTGCACACGTTGCGCGCCAACATCGATTACGGTTTCGCGGAGTCGCACACCACTGCGGGATTGATCGGCGTCAAGGTTTGGATATGCAAGAAAGACGATTTCCAGCCGGTGCGTTCCGGCGGCCAGAGGAGGAGAAAAGATGCCTCTAATGCCTAAGCGGGTTAAACACCGCAAACAGTTTAAAGGCAACCGTTCGGGATTCGCGACTTCAGGCGATCAGCTTGCCTACGGCGAGTTTGGATTGAAGGCGCTGGGACGCGGGTTCCTTACCAACACCCAGATTGAAGCCTGTCGTGTTGTGATCAATCGTGAAATGAAGCGTAAGGGCAAGCTATGGATTCGCATATTCCCGGACAAGCCGGTCACGCGTAAACCGATTGAAGTTCGTATGGGTGGCGGCAAAGGCAACCCTGAGTTATGGGTGGCTGTTATTCTGCCCGGCAAGATATTGTTCGAGATCGGCGGCGTGCCGGATTCCGTTGCCCGTGAATGCCTGCGTTTGGCTGACACGAAGCTCGGCATCAGGACTAAGCTGGTCGCGCGTAACGCAACGGGGGCCTGACGTAACGATGAAAGCAAGAGACTTGAGAGAATTAGGAGCCGAGGAGCTCGAACTGAAGCAGCGTGAGTTGTCGCAGGAACTGAACGACATGCGCATCAGGCACAGGTCGGGCGTCACGGTTGACAAACCTGTCATTATGCGCGGGATGCGTCGTGACATCGCGCGTATGAAAACGGTGCAAGCCGAGCGGGAGGCTAAATAGCATGGCCGAGTCAATTCAAGAGCGCGGCGCGCGCAAAGTCCGAGAGGGCATTGTGGTCAGCAAGAGCGGCATCAAATCAGTTATAGTGCAAGGTGAACGGCGTAAGCGCCATCCTTTGTACGGTAAAGTTGTGCGCAGCTTCAAGAAATACCATACGCACGATGAGGACAACACGGCCCAGGTGGGTGACAAAGTCACCATCATGGAGACCCGTCCGTTGAGCGCGACCAAACGTTGGCGCATCGTCAAACCGGAGGTCAAGTAAAATGATTCAGGAACAGACTGAAATGGTGGTGGCGGACAACACCGGCGCTAAAAGAGCCATGTGTTTCCGCATACTAGGGCAGCGCAAGCGGTATGCGCATCTTGGCGATATTATCCGTGTGGCCATTAAGGAGGCGGCTCCTGCCGGCGCCATCAAGAAGGGGCAGGTCTGCACGGCTGTGATTGTGCGTACCGGCCAGCAGATCACCCGTAGTGACGGCTCGGTTGTGCGCTTCGACCAAAATGCCTGTGTGATAGTCGACAACAAGATGAATCCGGTAGGATCGCGCATTTTCGGTCCTGTGGCCCGAGAGTTGCGCGACAAGAACTACATGAAGATTATTTCACTGGCGCCGGAAGTCGTGTGATGCGGCTTACAAGACCAAACAAGGTTTTCATCACCAGTGAGCGTCCGTGACGCTGATGAGGCTGCGAGACCGGTCGGACCGGTCGCGGGGTTTCAAAACGGTTACGGGTTAGGAAAGAGCATGAGTATTGCGAGAATAAAAAAAGATGACACTGTCATCGTCATGACCGGCGATGCCGCCGGACAGACCGGCAAGGTGCTTCGCGTTATCCCGAATAAAGGGGTGGCGGTTGTGCAGGGTCTGAATATGGTTAAGAAGTCTATCCGCCGCTCCGAGACCGCGCCTAACGGCGGGTTCGTGGAGCGGGAAGCACCGATCAACCTTTCGAATCTGATGCCGTACGACCCTGATGCGAAAAAGGGTGTGCGTATCAGCAGGGTTAAAGACGGCGACAGGATGGTGCGTAAATCCAAGGCTTCGGGCAAGATCCTTGACTAAGGGAGACGGAAATGGCCAGACTCAGAGATAAATATGTTAAGGAACTGGCGCCGCAGCTTCAGGAGAAGCTCGGTGTCAAAAACAAGATGTTGGTGCCGCGACTGGAAAAGGTGGTGATCAACATGGCTTTCGGCATTGTCGAGAAGGATGTGCAGAAGGCGATTTTGGATGACTTTGCCAAGTTGTCCGGCCAGAAGCCGATGTTGTGCAAGGCTCGCAAGAGCATTTCTAATTTCAAGCTTCGCGAAGGCATGATTATCGCCGCGAAAGTCACTTTGCGCGGGACACGGATGTTCGAGTTCTTCGATCGTCTGGTAAACAGTGCCTTGCCGCGTATCCGCGACTTCCGCGGAGTGTCGGTACGCGGTTTTGACGGGCGCGGCAACTACACGCTGGGTGTGAAAGAGCACACCATTTTTCCCGAGCTGGAGGACTCCGGCATGCACGGCAATGATGTCGGTATGGACATCACTTTTGTGACGACAGCTCAAGACGACAAGAGTGCGCGCGAACTGCTCGCTATACTGGGAATGCCGTTCGCCGGCAAATAAGGAGAGTTTTTCAATATGGCTAAGACCTGTCTGATAGAAAAAGCCAAACGTCCGCCGAAGTTTTCTTCGCGCAAGTACTACAGGTGTTCCCGTTGCGGACGCCCGCGTGCTTATCTTCGTAAGTTCCAGCTCTGTCGTATCTGCTTCCGCGAGCTGGCGGTTTCGGGAATGATCCCGGGTGTGACTAAGGCAAGCTGGTGAGGAGATTATAATGACGTCGGATCCTATTTCTGACATGCTGTTGCGCATACGCAACGGACTGAAGGCCGAGCATCCTGCTATCGAGCTTCCGGGTTCACGCATAAAAGGCGAGATTGCCCGTGTCTTGAAGGAAGAGGGCTATATCACGGACTTCACAATGACCAAGACGGTGCCGAGTATTCTGAGCATCGATTTGAAGTATAACGAAGATGCCGAGCCAGCCATACGCGGTTTACGCCGCGAAAGCAGGCCCGGGCTACGTAAATTCTGTAAGGCTCAAGATATACCTAAAGTGCTGGGCGGCCTGGGTGTCGCGATTGTGAGCACGTCTAGCGGTATCTTGAGCGGTAACGAAGCCCGCAAGCTTAAGCTTGGCGGTGAGTTGATCTGCACAATCTGGTAAGAGGGCTGCAACAATGTCGAGAATTGGTAAACAACCGGTCGCGATCCCTGCCGGAGTCACGGTCACGGCACAGGATAACGCTGTGACTGTCAATGGCAAGCTTGGCGAGATGAGCCGGACCTTCCAGAAAGGGATAACCGTCAAGGTAGAAGACGGTCAAGTGCTGGTCACTCGTGCGGATGACTCGCGCATGCAAAAGAGCTGCCACGGGTTGAGCCGCACTTTGGTCAAGAATATGATCGAGGGCGTGACCAATGGCTACAAGAAAGCGCTGAACATTGACGGCACCGGTTTCAAGGCCGTGCTGCAAGGTCAGAAGCTGAGTCTGTCACTGGGGTTCGCTTCGCCTAAAGAGTATCTGATACCCGATGGTGTCAAAGTCACTGTTGATGCTTCCGGCCTGAACGTGACGGTTGAGGGAATCAGCAAGGAGCTGGTCGGTGAAGCGGCCGCCCGCATCCGCAATTATTACCCGGCCGAGCCATACAAGGGCAAGGGGATCAAGTACGCTGGCGAACAGATACGCCGCAAGCAGGGCAAGACTGTCGCTTAACGCCTGAACGGAGCTGATGATAAATGAGTTTTAACCGTAAAACACAACGTGCCCGCCGTCATATGCGACTGCGTCAGCGCATCAAAGGGACGGCTGAACGTCCGCGCATGGCAATTTATATCTCGAATAAGCACATTTATGTGCAGTTTATCGATGACAGTGCCATGTGCACGTTAGCTTCGACTTCCACGCTGAAAGAGTCGAAGCCATGCAATCTGGAAACCGCAAGACTTGTCGGGGAACAGGCCGCTAACTTGGCCAAGGGGAAAGGAATATCGCTGGTGGTCGTGGACCGCGGCGGGTTCAAGTTCCACGGGCGTGTCAAGCAGATCGTGGACGCCGCGACCGCGGCGGGGCTGAAAATATCCGAGCGTGCCGCTGAGGTGGCAGAGGAGGCAAAGTGAGCGCAGAAGCTAAATTTCCCCGCAGTGAGGGGCATGGTCAGAAAGAGTTGGACGAACGCGTTGTGTTCGTGAACAGGTGTGCCAAAGTCGTTAAAGGCGGCCGCCGTTTCAGTTTCAGCGCGGTGGTGGTTGTAGGTGACCGCAATGGACGGGTCGGTTTCGGTTTCGGCAAGGCCAATGAGGTCAGCGACGCTATCCGCAAGGGTGGCGAGTCTGCCAAGAAGGAGATGATGCGCATCAAGCTGGCAGGCAAGACCATACCGCATGCGGTGACCGGGGTTTGTGACGGCGGGCGTGTGCTATTGAAGCCGGCGCCTGACGGCACGGGGCTGATCGTCGGGGGCGGGATGCGTCCGGTGCTTGAAGCCGCCGGGGTCCGCGACGCTATCGGCAAATCGCTGGGCAGCAAAAACCGCCTGAACGTGGTCAAGGCTACTGTTGACGCGCTGAACAATCTGCGTTCGGCTGAGGAGATCGCGGCCGCCCGCGCTTAAGAATCTAGGAGTTAATCATGGATCTGTCATCATTGAAAAATACGCCGGGCGCGCGCAAAGCACCTAAACGCGTGGGGCGCGGCCGGGCTTCCGGCACGGGTAAAACCTCTACGCGCGGCCATAAGGGGCAACAGGCCCGCAAGGGACACAAGGTCAAACTCGGTTTCGAGGGCGGTCAGATGCCTCTGATCCGGCGCTTGCCTAAACGCGGCTTCACGAATTATAACCGCGTCGAGTATTTCGCGCTCAACGTTAAAGAGCTTGAGCGTTTTGCGGACGGGACAGAGGTGACTCTTGACCTCTTGCGCGCTAACGGCCTGTTCTCGAGCAAGTACGACGGCGTGAAAGTTCTCGGCGACGGCGAATTGACGAAAAAATTGTCGGTCAAGGTCAACGGTGCCAGCGCTTCGGCCAAAGCCAAGATCGAAGCTGCGGGCGGCAGTGTTGAAATTGTTTGAGGAACTGAATCATGCCAATGCTTGCCACTTTCGCGAACACGTTCAAGATACCTGAATTACGAAAAAGGATACTATTGACGGCCGGTCTGGTTTTTGTCAGCCGACTGATCTCCATGATCCCTACGCCGGGCGTGGATTGGCAGACCCTGCAGCACGCTTTGGACGAGATTCGCAAACAGTCGGTCGCTGGCGGCGGGCTTATGGATTGGTTCAACGTGTTCAGCGGTGGTGCGCTCAACCAATGCGCTGTGGGCTTTCTGAGTATCTGGCCGTACATCAGCGCCTCGATTATTATCCAGTTGCTGACGGCGGTGATTCCCCAACTTGAGCGTTTGTCTCGGGAAGGGGAGTCGGGGCGCATGAAACTGGCCCATTATACACGCTATCTCACTATCGGCATTTGTGTATTCCAGTCGTTCGCCCTTGCGACGGCCTTGCAGAACCCGGCCTCTTTCGGGTTGGGTAATGTGCAGATCGTCACGCGACCGGGATTGGGATTCAATATAGTGACTGTGATCTGTATGACCACGGCCTCGCTGTTTGTGATGTGGCTGGCCGACCAGATTACGCAGCGCGGCATCGGCAACGGCACTTCGCTGATCATTATGATCAACATCACATCGCGCTTGCCGGTTGCGATCGTGGAGGCTTGGACGCGGTATTTCGGCTTGGGCGGCATCAATGCCACCCACAGTCCGATTGAGCTTTTGCTTCTTTTGCTTTTCGGCTTTGCCATCACGATGGGTACGGTCATGCTTACCCAGGGTATGCGCAAGGTGCCGATTCATTCCACGCGTCGAACCGCGGCGGCGGGGGGTGGTGGCAGGTCATACGGCATGCAGCAGACCTATATGCCGTTGCGCGTGAATTACACCGGTGTTATGCCGATCATCTTCGCGGGGCCGCTGATACAGTTCCCGTCGATTATTCTTAGCCGTATCCCTCCCGAGTACACTTGGCTGGCTTGGTTGAAGTGGCTGGGAACGCAACTGGTGGATATGACGAGTCCGATCCATCTGACGGTCTATGCCCTCCTGATCATGTTCTTCGCCTTCTTCTGGGTGGCGACACAGTTCAACGCTATGCAGATATCGGAAAACCTGAAGCGCGAAGGTTCGTATGTGCCGGGCATCCGTCCGGGAAGGACTACGGCGGAATATCTGGACGCCTTGATGACGCGTGTGACGCTTATCGGCGGCACGGGGCTTTTGATCATCGCGCTTGTGCCGCAATTGCTGCGAGGCATGATGCAGTTGCCTTGGGAGATGGCGTCATTCTTCGGTGGCACCAGCTTGCTGATTATTGTTGGTGTGGCGTTGGACACCTTGCGCCAGATGGAGTCGCACCTGCTGATGCGCAACTACGACGGTTTCCTGAAACACGGCCGCCTTCGCGGACGGCGTTAAGCGTCAGACGACTGCCAGAAAATTTTAAAGGCCAGCATACCAAACTGGTCAGCGACAATTATATTTTTCTGCTGACGGCAATTAAACTTCCCTCTAAAGAAAGTCCGCTATGAAATACATCACCTATGTGGGATGTTATACTGACGAGAAAAAAGAGGGTATCCACATTGTCGAGACTGATGCCGAAAAAGGCACGTTCCAGCCCGTCGGCGTTGTCAGCGGCATCCAAAACGCCATCTACCTGACGCTCAACCGGAGCAACACCTTTCTTTATGCTGCCCAAAGTCTGGCCGAGTACGGCCCCAGCGCCACGAACGGAGCCGTAGCCGCGTACGCCATCAAAGACGATAAACTGCTACCGATCAACCACAAGCCCGTCGGAGTCACGCCGCCCTGCTATGTGGCTCTCGATCCTGCAGAGCGGGCGCTGGTTTTCGCCGAATACACAAACGCTGTGGCAGGCGTCTTTGAAATTAATCCCGATGGCAGCATTGCCGACACGCCGCCTGTCACCGTCCAGCACACCGGCAGCGGGCCCGACCCCAAAAGACAGCAGAAGGCGCACACGCATTGCGCCGAAGTGTCGCCGGACAGCCGACACCTGTGCGTAGTTGACCTCGGTATCGACCGGGTCAAGGTTTATGACTTTCCGGGACGTGCCTCCGGCTTGAAGGAAAAAGCGGAACTGACGATCACCAGCGCCGGCGGCGCAGGCCCGCGCCACATAGTTTTTCATTCCAACCGTAAGACAGCCTATCTCCTGCACGAGCTTAACAACACCATCTCGTCTTTCATTTATACCGGCGACGCTTTCGTTCACATCCAGACCGTCAGCATGCTGCCGCCCGACTTCAAAGATTACAGCAAAGCCTCGGCACTCAAGTTCGCGCCGGACGGACACCGCCTTTTCGGCTCCAACCGCGGCCACGACAGCATCGCCGCCTATGACATCGACTCCGAGACCGGCAGGATGTCGTTGCTGGCGATCTCGAAACTGGCAGGCCAATCGCCGCGTGACTTCGAGTTCATGCCGGGCGGCAAGTTCGTGCTGCTGGGGCATGAGAATTCAAACGAGCTGATGTCATACGCCTACGACCCGGTCACGGGGCGCCTGACCCCCGCGCACGACCCGCTCGCGATGTACAGACCCGTCTGCGTCAAATTCGGCGCAGCAATTTAACGATTGCGTGCGGTTCTGGAATGCATTGACCAGAACCGCGCGTTTCGCGTTGGTAGCGTAGCGGCATTGCTATCGGCATCTCCCAAATGGTTCTTTCGTCATTCTTGTTGAGCGCCATGCCGCCGTTGTTGCCGTGTCATCGGCGCTTCAACCGTTATGCCAGACGCATCGGCCTTTTGCGCGCTCTTACGCCGCATCATCCACATCTGCACTATGGAAACGATCTGGCTGACAGTCCAGTACAGTGACAAAGCCGCCGGAAAACTGTAAAACATGAACAGCATCATCAGCGGCATCATCACCATCATCATCTTCTGCTGCTGCGGGTCACCGGCCGAAGGCGTCAGGTAACTCTGCAACGCCATGGTGCCAGACATCAGGATCGGCAAAATGTTCAGCGGTATCGGCAACACCCCCGCGAAAAGGTTTTCCGGTTCGCTCAAGTCGGATATCCACAAGAAAGGCGCGTAGCGTAGCTCCACCGCGCTGCGCAGCACCGTGAACAAGGCAATGAACACCGGGATCTGGATCAGCATCGGCAGACAGCTCGACATCGGATTGACCTTGTTCTCACGGTATATCGCCCACGTCTCCTGCTGCAGTTTCTGCGGGTTGCCCTTGAGCTTGGCCTGCAACTCTTTCAGCTTGGGCTGTATCTCCTGCATCTTCTTCATGCTCTTGGTGCTGTGGTGCGTCAAGGGCCAGAATATGATGCGCACCAGGAAAGTCAGCAGAATTATCGCCACGCCGTAGCTCGGTATCACCCGGTAAAAAAAGTTAAGGGTCGGCACCAGCAGCTTGCAGAACCATGTGAACATGCCGAACTGCATCACGGCATCCATCCCGTTGCCCATAGCCTGCAAAAGCGACAGTTTCTTCGGACCTACATACAGCGAGTATTCGCGGCTGAATGCTTCGCCCTGACCCAAAACCCGCCCAGGATAAAACACACGGGCTGAAACGTTCCTTAAAGTGTATGACGGTTTGGAAGTGTCACGCGACACCCGTATCGCGAAACCGCTGTTGGTCTCCGATGAAGAAAAAATCGTTACAAAAAATCGCGATTTAATCGCGACCCAGTTTTGCGGTTCGGCTACCGGCAAGGTGATGTTTTCCGGCATACCCTGGGCAGACGCCTTGCCACCGCAGCCGAAACCGCCGCCCGCGCCGGACAAATACTGTTTGGTCGCCTTGTCCTTGTCCCAATAGCGGGTCTTAGCCTTTTCAAAGGCCGGCAGCGAGTCAACCGAGAGTATGTCGTTCTTCGATCCTCCACGCGACATCACCCCGACCGACACACTGTTGGTTACCAGCGTCAGCACCTTGTCACCAGCGTTGCGCAGGGTGTCAGTGACCTTGACGCAATAATCTTCCTGAAGTTCAATAGTGCGGGTAATGACCAGCCCGTCACCAGTAACGCTTTTCAACGTCACGGTTTTACCGTCCGCCACGCTTTCGACCTCGTAGGCGGCATTGGGAGCCAAGCCGACAACCCCCGCTAATTGCAACCCCGGCGACTCGCTGAAATCAAGCGTCACCGAAGGATTATCAGGCCCGGCATGCCCCGGGTGCGAGTTGTAGCCGCTGAGCGTGGCACCTTTAAGCACTGCCCCGTGCGAAGAAACCGCCAGCTTCATTGCGCCGCTGGTGAGTTCCATGACCTGTTCAGCAACGGCAGGAGCGGGCGGAAGGATATTTTCGAACGCCTGCTGCTGCGGCTCGGACGCAGCGGCATTCAGTTCAACCTGCTGCGTTGCGGCAGGCCGCACGGTTGCGGCGGGCTGCACGGTTGCGGCGGGCGGCGAAGCCAACGCGCGCTCTTTTGCCCGTTGTGCCGCAGTCTTGTTGCTGTAAAACATCCAAGCCACCAGGGCCAATCCCAAAACGGCGGCAAAAATTCTCTCTTGTTTATTCATGCTGCTAATCCCAAAATTATTATTCTGTTTTTTCGGTGCGGCACTTTGCGTCACTTCCGGCGCAGTCTCGGTTTTTTTGGCCGCGGTCTTTTACCGGCGGCACAGGGTCTGGCCCGCAGGCGCCGAACGGACGGCAACGCAGCACCCTGCGCACAGCAAGCCATCCGCCTTTGATAACGCCGTGTTTTTGCAGAGCCTCAATGCAATATGCCGAACATGATGGCTCAAAGCGGCAACAATGCCCCAAATGCGGCGCAAGCACCATCTGGTATGCCCTGACTAAAAAAATCAACACGCCCTTAACCAGTGCGCTGACGGCTAACACGATCCTTTTCATCTGCGCCTCCGTCACCGTTCGACCACTGCCCCGCGCTCACGACATCAGCCCCGCGCGCCGGAAGACAGCCTCAAGGTCAAATGCCACCTCTACACAACGTCGCCCGGCAATACCCTTGCGCGCCACCATGATCAGATCAACATCACCGGTCAGCAGATGCCGCTTCTGCCGGAAAGCCTCCCGCATCAACCGCTTGGCGCGATTACGGTCAACCGCCCTGCGAAATACCCGCTTTGAAACAACAACGCCGGCCTTGCGACCGGCATCCTCCTTACGCGCAAACCATATCACCAGAGTCCGCCCGTAAACTTTCCTGCTTTCGGCAAAAACGCCTTTGTACTTTGAAGATTCAAGCCGACATACGCCAGACTTGTTCACGGGACCGCGTCCAATCTCATCCGATCCGAACATGCCGCCCCCCGGCATTTCCATTAAACCTGCGTCAAACGCACACGTCCCTTGCGGCGACGGGCCTTGATGATCGCGCGGCCCCCTCTTGTGGCCATGCGGGCACGAAACCCGATCTTACGTTTACGCTTGATCTTCGATGGTTGCCACGTCATTTTCATCGCTTTGTTCTCCTACTTCAATTCATTGAAAAATTGACTTTAAAGATTATCACACCGTTTATACGCGGTCAACCCGTGCCTTTAACTATTTTTCTGGCGTACGCGGGTTATGGAGATAGTACAAATAACCATCTTCCGCGCCGATCGCCATTTCGGGAATCCCGTCCGCGTCGAAATCAACGATGGTCGGACTGGTGGTGTGGCCGGCCAGCACGGTCATCGAAACCGACCCCATGTTCTCGAAGCGGCAGAGTCCGTCCTTAGCATCCAACTGACGCCAGAACTCGACGTTTTTCGAGTTGATCAGGATGTCAAGCCTCCCGTCACCGTTCCAATCCGCGATACAAATCTTGCGGCGGCCGCTGCCGCCGGCCCGTCCGCTGCTAAAGCGCAAAGGTTCGCCTTTAGCGTTGCGGAAAATTCTCTTCGGATGCAGCAGCACACGTCGTCCGCCGCGTTCCGCCCGCTCGAAAAAGGCCAGATATCCTTCATGATCCAGCATCACCAAATCCACCAGCCCGTCTTTGTTCCAGTCCACTGCCACCGGCGTGGTGCGCCACTGCGTCAACAGCGCCTTGCCCTCGGGACGCATCCACCCCCACGCGAGTTCCGGTTGCGCGCCCTCCCACTCGATCTCCACGGTCTGCGCCTCGGACAGACGCGGCGAATGCCGAGTTCCAACATTGCGGTGCCAAACGATCTTGCCTAAAATCGAGTTCACCAACAGATCGGGTAGACCGTCGCCGTCCCAGTCAGCAACGCTCACGGTCGTGTATCCCCACTTGGCCTCGCACGGTCCCTGGATACTTCCGTTCGGCCCTGCCGATATGCGAATCGGCTCTCCCGCCGCCTCCAGCCGTCGCGGCTCTGCCCATTTCGGATGCGCCACCCCGGCGCCGCTCAAGTTCTCGATGAAAGCGATATACCCGGCTGTGCTGCCGCAGATAAAATCCCAGTCGCCGTCGCCGTCCCAATCCACGCCGACCGGCGTGACCAGCGCGCCGAACTTTATGTCGGCGGCCTCCTGCCGGAAATAGCGCGGATCACGGAATATCGGCACATGCCGCGCGTCCAGCCTTCCGGTATTCTCGATGAACGCCACGCGCCCGTCTTCGTCACCGCAGATTATGTCTAAATCGCCGTCGCCGTCCCAGTCGATGGCCGTGGGCGTGATCATCTGCAAGTCCATCACCAGCGGAGCGCCGCTCTTACTATGCACCCGTTGCCCCGCCGCATAGCTCGGCCGCGTCCTTGTGCCGACATTATCGAAACAGGTGAAACCATCGATGAACTCGCCGCAGATCAGGTCGAGGTCGCCGTCATCGTCCCAATCTTCGAACATGGGCATCGGATTGCCGTAAACGTCCACCGGCTTGCCGTCCGCGAGCACCTGTTTTGCCGCCGCATATACCGGCTCCCCGTCCGTGCCGGTGTTGCGGAGCCAATAAACGAGGCCGTGCAACGGACCGCGCGTCCAGTTGCCTTCAGCATCGTACCCGTCATCCCAGCCGTATGCCTTCCAGTCGCCGACACCGACCACGATGTCTTGAACGCCGTCGCCATCGTAATCCACCAACCGCCAGACATTCCCACGCACGTTGTTGGAATGGATATTGGATTTGACACCTGCAATCGCCACACCCTGGTCAAACACCGATTTCGCGAAATCCGGAAACATCTGCCCGGGAACCGTGACCACCGTCCGCCCTCCCGCCTGCGACAACTGGATATTCGTGAAACCGCGCCCGATTCTCCGGCCCGCTTTGAAGACCGGCATGGCCCCGGATCCTCCCAGTCCTAAAAACCCTTTCTTGCGCGCGGTAGTTCCGGTCGGATTCTCAAAATAATAGGTTCCGTTGTACGGCTTGTCAGGACAAGACACCACCAGGTCCAGATCGCCGTCGCCGTCGTAATCCATAGGTAGCGGCCATGCCCAAAGCCCAACGCCCAAATCCGTCTCCAGCCCAGGGTTGTTGTACGGCATACGCTTCAGCTCGCCTACCCTCTGCTTGCCGACCTCCTGCGCACACAAACCGACCGCACACGCCAACACCGCGCACGCCAACACTCTTTTTTTCATCATACCCACACCTTGTCGGCAACTTCAAGTTTTATCACCGAATTACGCTAATTATAATTCGTCTCATTCGGTTAATTCGTTGATAACCGTTGCCACCTCGTTCATTTCCGGAATCCCGGGTGGGAGGCTACTAATCTCTACTGCCTTCTTGCGTGACACCTGCCGCGCAACGCCGCCAGCGCGAACCCCGACACAAAAATCACCGTCGTGCCCAACACGATCGACAGATTCGTGTGGATCTTGACCGGCAGCGGCCACATTTTCTGCATCAGGCTGATCCAGGCGATCACCATGATCCCCAACACGGCGCCGATGGCCGCTTCGAAATTACGCGCTTTTTTCGAGAAGTAGCCCAACAGGAACAATCCCAGCATACCGCCGCTGAAAACCGATGACAAAGCCCACCAGGCGTCCAAGGCGCTGCGCACACGCATCATCGCCAACGCGCACCCCACGCCCAACGCCGCCAACACCAGCGTTCCCACACGCAACACCCGCAGCGACTGCGCGTCATCCGCGTCACGGTTGACATAGCGCTTGTAGTAATCCTCCAACAAGATCGTTGTGCCGCTGTTCAAGCTTGTCGAGATCGTGCTCATGCCTGCCGCGAAAATCGCCGCTATCAGCAAGCCCGTAACCCCTTTCGGCAAGCCCCGCACGATAAAGAACGGCAAAACCTGGTCCGGCCGCGCCGCCACCTCAAGCGGCAGAAGCTCCGGACGCGCCTGATAATAGGCGAAAAGCGCGGTGCCGATCGCGAAAAAGAGGAACGAGACCGGCACGTACAGCAACGATCCGAACAGCGTCGAGCGCACCGCGTCGCGCTGATTCCGCGCGGTCATGTAACGCTGGATGTAGTTCTGGTCGATACCGTAGTTCTGCAGGTTCATGAACACGCCGTATATGAAACAGACCCAGAAGGTCTCGCTGCCCCAATCCGTCAGGCTCCAGCTCCCAAGGCTGAACTTGTCCGCCGCCACCGCGATTTCCCACGCCTGCCCCGGCCCGCCCGGCAAGGAGAAAAGCAGCACCATCAGACACAGCAACGTCCCCGCGATCAGTACGATCCCCTGCACTGCATCCGTCCAGATTACAGCCTGGATGCCGCCCATCGTTGAATACAGCAGCACCCCCACGCCCGTCACCAGAATGATCAGCGGAACCGGCCACCCCAACAGCGCGTTCAGCGGCAACGCCAGCAGATACATGATCGTGCCCATCCGCGCCACCTGCGTCACCAGATAGCAGAGCGAAGCGTACACCCGCGCCCACGGCCCGAAACGCGTCTCCAGATAGCTGTAGGCCGAAACGCTGCCGATACCCCGGTAAAGCGGCACGAAAAAGCGCGCCGCCATCCAAGCCGCCACCGGTATCGTCAGGCTGAAGACAAAGGCGTTCCAGTTGCCGGTGTAAGCCTTGGCCGGCAGCCCCAGAAAGCTGATGCTGCTCACGAAAGTCGCGAAGATCGACATCCCCACCGCCCAGGCTGGCAGCCTGCCAGCCCCCGACGTGAAAGTCGCCGCCTGCCGCGCCCCCTTGCGGAAATAGAAGGAGCACCCGAACAGGATCACCCCCGCCATATAGGCCGCAAACACCAAAAGATCAACCAGCGCCAACCCCGGCATACCCCTCCCTGTCAATCAACGTTGAACGTTGAACGTTTTCCTGAACTCTCACCTTCCAACATTCAACTCTCTACTCTCAACCCGTATGAGAATTATCACTCTTAACTATTCACTTCACCTTCACGCCCAGCGCGATCAGGCGCTCGCGTATGATGGAGCGCTCCTCCTCGCGAAAGCGGCTGAAAGGATCCGCCATGTAATCGCTGCATATACCCATCAGATCCAGCGAGCACTTCACACCTTTCAAGAAGCTAGACATGTGCCTGCCGACCCCGTAAAGCGAGCTGCTGACGGTCATGACGCGTTCCTGCAGTTCCAGCACCAGCCGCACATCCCTGGCGACCGCGGCATTGTAAACGTCCACGAACAACTGTGGAAAGATGTTTGCGCCGCCGCACACCCCGCCGTGCGCGCCCATCAGCACCACTTCGCCCAAAGCCTCTTCCGGCCCCAGCAACACCGAGAAGTCCGCGCGTTCCCGCAGGATATGCCGCACGGCGTTGAAATAGACGATATTCGCCGAGCTGTCTTTGATGCCGACGATATTCGCGTTTCCCGCAAGCGCCTTGACCGTGTACGGGTCGATCATGACCTTCGTGTGCGAGGGCATGTTGTAGAGGAACAGCGGCAAGGGCAGGCTGTCGGCCAGATGGTTGTAATACTCGACCAGTTCCGGCTGTCCCGGCGCGAAATAGTACGGCGGCGCGGCCACCGCCGCCACCGCCCCCGCCTCCGCGGCCGTGACCGCCAGACGCAGGCTTTCCTTGAATACCGTGTCGGTCACGCCCACCAGCACCGGCACGCGTCCCTTCACCAGCTTGCAGACCCTTTTGACCAGTTCGTGCCGCAGCTCGTAACTCAGGTCCGGCGCCTCGCCCGTCGTCCCCAGCAGGAACAGGCCGTGTATATGCCCCTCCAGCATATGCTCCACCAGACGCTCCAGACCTTTAACGTCCAGCGTAGCGTTATCCAGCAACGGGGTGACCATCGGCGGCACCACCCCCCTTAAAGGTTTCGGCAACATTTTTCTCCTTACTTTTTCAGCTTCTGTTCCAACAACGCGACCGGAATCTTCGTGATCCCCACCTGTTCCTTGGCAATACTGTACACGACCCAGATGTTCGGTCCGATAGTCACTGAATGAAAATACTGCGCGCCGTCACCGCCTTTGCAGATGCCGGACGATGCCTTACTGATGCCATGCATGGCTCTGAGATTCTGTGAAGATAGCAGCGACCATGTTTTTTCGAAATGAATACCGTCCTTGGCGAGCGTGATGTAAGCCTCTGTACGGCTCAGATTGCTGCCGATCAGCCAGACCGCGCCGCTCGGCAATTCTCCCGCGACCGGCATCACGGCCCCAAAAAGGTTGGTCCTGCGCCCCGGCGGATAAACCTCGTCTTGCTTGTCCTTGACCGCCGCGTAATAAATCCTGAGATCCAGCAGGTTGTCCCGCACCGCAACCCATTTTCCGTCCGGACGGACAAACTCTGTACTGTGCATCAACCCGTTCTTACCGTTCTCGGCCAGCAGAGACGTGCCCGGTGCATACTTTAGCGAACGTCTGCAAGACGGAACCCTTGGCCCCTTGGAATAGGCGTCCCTGATCTCTTTAGGCGCGGTCTCATAAGGCACCGCGCTGCGGTAGGGCTCGTTCATAGGCAATATTTTTTTGGCGATCGTCGGGGTGATCTGCAACTCCGTTGTAAGCGGCGGCTTTCCTATGATGTACATCGGTCCAATCGGCATGATCCTGCCCGTATCATCCATCTCGACCTGCCGCAGGTAATTACCCATCTTCCAGTAAATATCCCACTTGAAACCCCGCTTCCGGTCGGGTCCCGGATTGTAGTGTTCGTCCGGAACCGGCTCCGAAAGGCCGGTGTGATATTTCAGGTCATCCGTCCAGCCCTCACAGAGTTTCACCTGGACAGAAACAAACATCTGCCCGTCTTCCAGTATATGAAGTCCTGCTGTGGCGAATAACCCGTCTATCACGGAATTGGTGTCCGCGCTCCTGCGGCGGCGTACAGGATGCGGGGGCGGACACAGCTCGGAGAGTGTCTCGTCCCCGCCCCAGTCAATATCCGATCCGTCTTCCGTCAGCCGTCCGGTCTTCGCCAGGCAGCGTTGTCCGGGGCCATTTTCATCCTGCATGTGGTTGGTCCACCGTATAATCACACGGTTGTTATAACGGAAAAACGTTTGATGGTGGTTATACGTCCCGTGGCGCAGACTTTCATAGCGCCCGGTCTTGTCGGCCTCGCTCGGAAGCGGATCGTAAAGCACCCGATGGGTCGTCCCCGTAAGCACCGGCAGGCCCAGTCCCGCCTTACCGGGATCGAACCCGGCAGGCTGCTTCCAGACCAACGGGGGCTCCTCCGCGCAAACCAGCGCGGCGGCCAGCGCCGCAAGACCACTTCTGAAAAACATCATACGTCCTTACCTTCCCCGCGGATTTCCTCATTCCTTCAATTTTTGTTCCAGCAACGCGACTGGAATCTTCGTGATCCCAACCTGTTCCTTGGCAATACTGTACACGACCCAGATGTTCGGTCCGATAGTGATCTGTCTGAAATACTGCGCGCCGCCGCTACCCTTGCAGATGCCTAGCGTGGCCTTTAGATTCAGCGAAAGCAGCGACCACGTTTTGTTGAAATGAATACCGTCCTTTGCGAGCGTGATGAAGGCCTCCGTGCGGTTCAGGTTGCTGCCGATCAGCCAGACCGCGCCGCTCGGCAGCTCGCCTGCCACCGGCATGACGCCTCCGAACATGTTGGTTCTGCGCCCCGGCGGATAAAACCCGTCTTTGTCGCCTTTAACTGCCGCGTAATATATTTCCGTATCGAGCAGATTGTCCCGCACCGCGACCCACATGCCGTCCGGACGAACAAACTCCGTGTTGTGGAACAAGCCGTTTTTACCGTTTTCCGCCAGTTTGAATGTGCCGGGCGCGTATCGCGGCGTACGCCCGCAGGATGCAACCCTCCGCCCCGTGGAATAGGCGCTCCGCAACTCTTCAGGCGCCTTCCCGTATGGCACCGCGCTGCGGTAGGGTTCATTCAGCGGCAAGAGTTTTTTGGTGATTGTCGGGGTCAGGCGCATTTCAGTCTTCGGCGGTTTTCCGACTACATACATCTGTCCCGCAGGCTTGATCCTGCCCGCATCATCCATCTCCACCTGCTGCAAGTAACGCCCCACGTACCAGTAGATGTCCCAGCGGAACCCCCGCTTACGGTCAGGCCCAACAGTTTTATAAGCCTCGTAATGCTCATCCGGTATCGGTTCCCGCAGTCCCTGCCCCACATGATATTGAATGTCATCCGCCCAGCCGTCGCAGACTTTCAGACTTGTCGAGACGAACAGGCGTCCGTCTTCCAGAACTTCCAGCCCCGAGTTGACGAAAATCCCGTCGATCACTGAAGTGTCGTCCTTGTTTCGGCGCCGCCGCACCGGATGCGCGGACGGGCCGATTTCCGAAAGCGTCTCGTCTTTGCCCCAATCGATATCCGACTCGTCTGCCGCCAGTCGTCCGGTCTTCGCCAAAAAACGCATTCCCGGACCGTTTTCATCCCGCATGTGATTGGTCCACAGTACGATCACCCGATCCTTGTAGCGGACAAAACTTTGATGGTGGTTATAAGTGCCGTGCCGCAGACTTTCGTAGCGTCCGGTCTTGTCGGCCTCGCTCGGGAGCGGATCGTAAAGCACACGATGGGTTGCGCCTGTCAGTACCGGCAGGCCGAGATGCGGCTTGCCGGGATCAAACTCCTTCGGACGGTCCCAGACCAAGGGCGCCTTCCGGTCGTTCGCACAATCAGAGTGAATGAGCGGACTAGCCCATAAAACCCCAGCCGACAAAACCCCCAAGGCCATTATGGTTTTTTTATTCATCCCCAAAACCGCTCAGGTCAAGGGCATTCCAGTGTTCGGACAAGACGCAAGCCGAAACCGCTTTGTCCGACAGACGGATCGCCACCGTTGTCATTAAACCCTGAACGGCAGATATCGAAGTCGACACGTCTGTCCCCGCCCCGCGTATAGCGCTGCGTGCATGATATATCAAACCAATCCAGACACCACTCCCAGACATTGCCGTGCATATCGTACAACCCCCAGGCATTCGCGGTCTTCAGCCCGACTTCCTTTATACCGCCACCACTGTTGTTTTTCCACCACGCCAGATTGTCCAATCGGTTGGTGTAGGTTGTGATGTCCCCCTCTATGCCATCGTTGTAGTAGGTTGTTGTTTCCGCCCGGCACGCATACTCCCACTGCGTTTGCGTGGGCAGGTCGAAGTCGGTGATACCGGTCTTATTTCGGAGCCTGGCTATGAAACTGGCAGGCGCGACATAGGATTCTGTCTCGGGCCAGTCAACAGCGGGCGAGTTTGTCGTCGCACCCCGAAGGGCATTGTAAGACAAAGCCGCTTTAGGCGTAACGGCTGTACTGCTCCCTCCCGTGACCTTGTCCCATTGCGCTTGAGTCACAGCGAACACGCTCACGTAGAAATCTTCATCTACCTCCGTCAAAGTCCCGGGTGGATCTCCCATTGTGAAGGAGCCCGCCGACGCGCGTCTCAGAACGAGCTTGTCCGTCTTATAGATAGCATTGGTCGTCACGCCGGTCCAGATGACAGACTCGACAAGGGCCTCTCCAGTCTCATTTGTAATCGGGTTTCTCTCCCAGGAACCCCAGAAGCCGTTCGTCAAATCCGCTTCGTACACATACTCGATCTGGCCTTCCGTCCCCGCATCCCTGGTCAGATCCACGATCATGTAAACGGGCGGATCAGTCGGTGTCAGTTCCACGCTGAACTGCGTGAGCGCTTCGTTCGTGTAGCCGGTTTTAACGGGATCCAAGACGATGCGCTTGGCACCCTGTCCGATATTCATCAGATCACCGGATAAAGCATCTAAGGGAAAAAAGAGTTTCTCCGACCCGTTATAGGCATGTACAGCAATGTCCACCCGCTGCGTCGGGTTACAGGTCAGGACATAATCAATGTCCACCAGCCGGCTCCACGGCCAGCGCTGCCGCACTGTCACGCCCGTAATTTCCGGGGTATCAGCCAGTGCGCCCACAGCCACAATACCCGCTAAACACATGATCAACATGCTGATTGCTCGTTTTGTCGTCATTTGGCTTTTCCTTTCGTGTATCGCATTATAGTTTCGTCGTATCGATCACAACATGCCGCACGTTTTTCCGCTTCCATGTGTACGTCACATGCACTTTGCCGTCCGCCGCCTGAATCACTGCCGGATAAGAGAACTCCTTGCCGGGCTCGTCTTCGAGAACCAGCGCCTCGCGCCACTTGACGCCGTCGCCGGAGAGCATTACCGACAGCGGCGAACGCCCCTTCTCCACCGGATTGCAGACCAGCAGGTGCCGTCCGTCCTTGAGCGTCACCGCATCGGTCCCCGAACACGGGTTCGGCACCTCCAGCAGTGTCATCTCGCCCCATGTCGCGCCACCGTCACTGGAGAAGATCGAGAAGACCCGCTTCTCCTTTGTCCGCCCGACCATCTGCAGCACGTTATCCGGATGTGTCAGAAAACTCGGCTGGATCGCGTTGATGTGCCGCCCGTGCAGGTTTCCCGTGCGCGACCAGACCGCACCCGCGTCGTCGGTCGTCTCGACATGCACCAGCCACGGACCGAACTCGGTGCTGGCTCCGCACAGCACACGCCCGTCCGGCAAAGCCAGCGGCTTGTTCTTGATCGGGCCGATCATGCCGTTCGGCAGCTTGACCGGCACGGACCAGGTTTTACCCCCGTCGCGCGAGACCATGCGCTCGCCCCACCACCATGTGCAGTCCGCCCCGACCTTATAGAACAACACCAGCGTCCCGTCCTTGGCCGTATAGAGCACCGGGTTCCAGCAAGGGTGACGCGTGCCGTCCGGCTGCACACCGTTCGCAACCTCCCGCGCGGGCAGCCATTTTCCGCTCTCCTGCCGCGCCAGCCAGATGCCCACATCCGGGTGCTGCTCATGTGTGCCGCCGAACCACGCCGCCACCATCCCCCCCGAAGTCTCCGTTATCGTCGAGGCGTGGCACGACGGCGTCGGCAGCGGGTCGCCGAGGAACACTGACGAAACAACCGCATCCGCCTGCGCACAGCCAACAGAAATCATTACCCCGGCAGCGATCCCGATGTTCTTCATTGTTTACAACCCTTCAAGACGGATTAACATGCATTCCTTCTACATCTATGATACCATTCTACCACGAAAATAGGCCTGGAACCAAACCAAAGGATATGCCTTAGGATTGCATAAGTATGCACTGGGATTGCAGGGGGAGCGCAGAAATCATGCCGCCACATAAAAATTCGGGGTTGAAAACCTCCGAGAGGCGACCGGGCTTTATCTTGAAGAATTCCCGTCCCGCGAGACTCGCCCTTCTTTCAGCTCCCTGAAGTGTTTAACCATACTATCTCCCTCCCACACTCACTCACTCACACACACACTCACTCACTCACATACTCACACACTCACTCACTCACCCACATACTCCCACTAATGCGGGCTTGCGCCCGCAACCCAATTCAAGCGCACACTGTTTGTTTGTGAGTACGTGAGTTTGTGAGTCTGTGCGGTCTTCGGCTACCCACACACCCACATACCCACACACTTGTCTTTCGTGCTCGTTCTGCAAACAACTTGTTTTTTATTGCTGCTCTTGATCTGTAAGGCACTTCTATGAGAAGACTTGTCAAGGGCACCCGCATGGCGGACTTCCACTTTTTCACGAACGCAGTTGACGTCTCGCTTCTATTCGCACTCTTATTGGACAACGTTTTGTCCGGTGCATGGAAAGGTCCGTCTTCGGGCTGCAACCTAACGGGCGCACACGAGGTGCAAGTGCCTTACCGCAGTCACCGGGACGGGACGTCTGCTGTTCGTCGAAAACCGTGTTGTTCCGTCAGCGCATGCTCCTTCAAAGTCTCCTGTGAAAAACCAATGTTTGCGGCCGCGCGGGGCCGTCGGTCCGGCGGGGGGCCCGAAAAGCCCCGGAGCCGGACCGCCCTACGCCGCGACCCCTGCCTCTTTCAGCGGGCAGTAGGAGCTCTTGCCCCTCAGGATCGCGAGCATCAGCACGGCCAGCTTCCTCGCCACGGCCACCTTTGCCCGCTTCATGGCGTTCTTCCCGCCCCTTTCCGCGATCTTCATGCCGTGGCGGCGGAGCTCGCAGTCCGCGCCGAACGGCCCCATGATGTAATTCGCGGCGGTGACCAGCAGCCGCCGCACGATCTCATTGCCCTCCTTCGATATCCGCAGCTGCCTGTCCGTGCCGCCCGACTGGTCCTGCCTCGGCACCAGCCCGAAGTAAGGCCCCGCGTCACGGGCGCTCCCGAAGGCCCGGACGTCCCCGACCGCCGCCAGGAACGCCGCCGCCGTCACCGGCCCGACCCCGGCTATGGGCTCAAGCAGCGCGGCCTCTTCGCCGTGCAGCCGCTTCACCGCGTCCGCGATCATCTTGTCGTACAAGGCGATCTTCTTGCCCAATTCCTTCAAGACCGCGAACAGGGGCTTCACGACCGGGCGCACGGACGGGCAGACCTCGCGCTCAAGCCTCGCGAACGACTCGGCAGAGCACTTCGGCAGGCGCGCCCCCTCGGACTTGCAGAACCCGCGGATCTGGCTCACTATCCGCGTGCGGCTCCTCACAAGCACGTCGCGGGATTTGACCAGGCGCATCAGCGACTGGTCACCGTCGTCCCTGAGCGCGACCGGGTGCAGCAGCGACCGGTCCGTCCTGGCGACCTTCGCCAGCATCTCCGCGTCCCTCCAGTCATTCTTCCGGCTGCTGTCCCATATCATCCGCAGCTTCCGCGCGTTGCCCACAAGAACCTCGTGCCCCAGATCCAGCCCGAGCTTGGACACCCACCGGCAGTGCGTCCCGGTCTCGATCGCCAGCAGCGACCCGGGGTGCCGCACAAGGTACGCGCTGACACCTTCCGCGGTGCAGGGCACCTCTTCACGGCTGATGATCTCGCCGCTTTCAGAAAGCCCGATAGCCTTGTGATTTTTGTCTCCCATATCCATCCCGATTACTGTAACTTTCTTCATTGCTGTTCTCCTTGTGTTTGCACCTCTGAGTGCGCGTTTACGGTTTCCGGTATTTTGCCAGAAAACCTTTCACTAGGAGAACAGCCTTCTCATCTTACCTAATACACCAGTTTTCTGAAATCCCTGACCGTATGAAACGTGATCAGATTCCCGTCATGCGCGTTCTTCGCCCGCGCGTCACCGCTGCGCGACAGCACATGCAGATCCTCGCCGTCAAACGCCATCGACGCGTAATGCCGCGCCTCCTTAGGCGTTGCCCCGACCGTCACCAAACCCGCGAAGCACCAGTCCACCATGTTCTTCGAAAAGTGCAGTTGCAGCCGGTGGCGTTCGTTGTTCGGCAGGTTATAGCGATCCGGCGGCAGTATCTCAGCCCGCGTCATCGAGTCCGTCGCCTGCGAGCTGAGCAGCCAATACAGCTTCGTCACTCCGTCATACAGAACATGGAAGCGCATCTGCCCGCCCGGGCACGGCAGGAACAGCGCGCTCTTGCCCGACGGCACCTTCTCCAGCATCGTCACCATGCTGCCGTCCGCGTACTCCACCACCTTGGCCACAGCCGCATATCCCGTGCCCCCTGTGTGCGCCCGCATCCAGATGTGGAACGTGCGACCCTTCGGATCGAACCAGTAGTGCCCCGGATCAACGAACTGCACAACGTTCGCCTCTAGCCAGCCCATCGGCGGACAACCGCGCCCTGGCGCGGGCATCGAGCCGCGGGGATAGGCCGACGGATAGAACGGCACCCCGAAGTAATCAATGCCGGGATCACTCGCCAGATTAGGGATGGTTTCGCTGAAGGAAAGCTCTGACGCGAATGTCCAGCTCTCCCGCTTGGTCAGGTCGTCCCCCTCCTTCGCACGCATCAGCACCGGCGCAAGCTCTCCGACCGGCCAAGCTTTTATATTATTTGAAACGAAAAGCTCCATCACCATATACACGCACCCGTTGGCGTGCCACACGTTGCAAGCCGACTGGTGCCATCTCTGTCCGTCCGTCAGCTTCACCGGCTCCGACCAGCTCTCTCCGCCGTCGTCCGAGCGTATAATCCTCAGGTCGCCCGAGTGTCCCAGCACATAGAGCCGACCGCCCGCCTCGAACGGCCGCGCGTGGACATACGGGAACTTCCCTTGTTTTGTCCACGTCTTGCCGCGGTCGTCCGACGTGAAGATACTCCCCCGCGGCTCGCCTTTCGGCCAACCCCTCCCGCCAAAGTCCATGGTCGCCACCAGCCGCCCGCTTGCCAGCCGCGCCAGCCCCGGCGTGTAGCAGTATACGTCCTCAGCCGACGGCGATTCCGCCACCACCACATACTTGTCCGCCAGCGGCCGCACCGGCCCGCCAACCTCATCCGCGCCAGACGAAAACAAGCAGCATGCGAATAAACAACTTATCGCACATTTTAAAATGTTACGCATATAAAAATCCTTGAGTAAAACAATTCAATCATTGAACCGATAAAAAAGTGCCCAAAGGCGGCGGTTCAGGCCCGGTCTCTTCAGCAAACGCCAAATAAGTCGGCGTAAACAAGCCTGTTAACACCGCCACGCCATAAGTATCTCCCATACGCCGCCACAACGTGCCGTATTCCGGATCGGTATACACCATCCGTTTGTTTAACACCTCAACGTCCAGATACGTCCGCCAAGCCCCCAAATCCAATAGTTTCGGGAAAACGCTCATGTCGCTGCCCGCTTCAACCCACCAGAAGTCGCTGATGCCATTACCCGTAAACACAATGCCTGAGCCCGAGATGCGAGCGTCTCCAGCAGGAGGGTCGTAGACGCCTTCAGGATCGTAGTAGCAGACCGACGGGTTGCCGCAATTAATCTTTTCCTGCCTGACGCCGGAATTATTAAACTTATAAATCCAACCGGCAGTGGTATAAAGAGAATTTGTATTGTTGTACCAAGCCGGGCAATAAACATTCCCATATTGATCAACAGCGATCCCGCGCGGCTCCAGCAGCATGTCATTGCCGGGAAGACTCGAAGAGTCCGCAAAAACCGAGACCGCCCTGCTGCTGACATCTATCTTATAGACCGTCTCGCCGAAACTGTTGACATTATAGTATCCGTTTGTCGGCGCACCCCCCCATGAGACACCGTTGCCAGCCATGAACAGCGTATGGGCGTCCGTCACGTAAAGAGTTTTTCCATCATGGGTGCAGGCTAAGGCAGCCGGGACGCATTCGGTATAATCGGTTTTACTAAAATCCACTAGTACTTCTTTAAACGTCCCCCATTTACTGAAACGCAAGACGCGTCCGCCTGCTACACCTTCGGCCACATACACCGCATTGCTGAATACAGCCAAACCGCGCGGTTGACGCAACGCCAGACCGTCATACGAAACATCCTCGCCCCCGGCAAAAAATCCGTCCGGGTCCAACCCGCACCCTTCGTCAACGCTCACTTTTGCCACCCGGTTAGAGACCGTCTCGGCAATCAGCAAATGCCCTGTGATTTTACGTAGCGGCGTTCTCGGCAATGTGATGATATGCCTGGAAGTTACAGGGACGTCGGCAAGGTTGGCCGTTGTGTAAGCGTCAAGGTCATATCCGGTTATGTAAGGAGAATCAAAGCGTCCGCTACACAACACCCCCTGCACTTGGGTTATGCCGAGACGATTGCCGAGCGTTACGCTTCTTGAGACATAACTCAAAGTTTCGACATCGATAATAAAAGTGGCGTTGCCGGTAGTGGTGCCGTAAACCTTGCCGTCTGCATGTGAATAATGTAACCCCTGCACATTGCTCAATCCGGTGATCTTGTCCAAATAGGTTCCGTCATTGCCGTCAAACACGTAAACTGTGCCGTTGCTGCGTTCCGAAACCCACAAACGGCCGACACTATCCGCAGCAACTCCCCTCGCGGTGTTAAAAGCCCATAACACCTGTCCCAGCGCATTGGTTCCTGTATTCGGGATGAAAACACCCCCCACGCTAGTCACAGGATCATAACGGTAAACCGCCGCGTTCGTGGTCCAGGGATTGACCGTGGCGTACAGCCAATTGCCGTCTAGCGACATGCACATGTACTCCACGTTCTGACGTATATAGACCAGCCTGCGCTTAAAAACGCCGTCCATGTCAAACTCAAGAATCCTTGATGAAGTGGTAGCCGCCTCGCCGACAAACACACGCCGCCCGTCACTCGCCAGCCCATTGAAAGTATTTGCAATTCCATCATAACTGTTATCCCTGTGCGCGAAGTCGCTTTGCGCACTCCACGCGCCGTCCTGCACGGTGAACCTCATTACATTAGTGCCGTAACATAGTAGCGCCGTGTCAGTTTCCGCGTTCGCAAAAACCGTCGCCAGAATCATGCTGGCCATTACTAATACAGTACGCTTTGCTCGCTTTCTCATACCCTGCTTCTCCTTCCCTCAATTAGGATAGCATCGGATTTAACTCCTTTTATGACTATCCACTGTTACCTGCCTTTTACTACCTACCATCGAACATTTGAACACGTTCTTTTTGCTTCCTTCACTACCACGCTTCCAAGCTTAATGCTTAAGCTCATCATGCAAGAGGTAGTAAACCTTGCCGTCCTCCGCACCGATCAGCAAGTCCGCGCGCCCGTCACTATTGATATCCGAAACCCAAGGCGTGGCGTTATGCACGCCAAAGCCTAAATACTCCCCGCTCGCAAGCGTTATGGGCTTGGGGCGCTCAAAAAACGGACTGCTGTTACTGCCCAAGTTGCGGATAAAGAATGGCGTTGCGGCCTGCCTCGACATCTCCTCGCTAAAAAACCGATGACATGAACGGTTCGTGCCGAACAGGATGTCCAGATTGCCGTCGTTGTCCCAATCAAACATAGAGGAAGCCCCGCGCCCCCACAGCCCCACCGGCCCGCAGAGCCGGATATGCCCCCCGTCCTCATAGCGCAGTTTCACAACTTCCCGAAAGTCACTCCCGCCCGGCTCAGCCGGAATTGTCACCGCGAGATCGCCGTCCCAGTCCTGGACAAGCAATGAATCATGCGGAATTTGCATGAACCCGCTGCTGGCTGCCACGATGTCCGGACGGCTGCGCCAAGCCACCTTGAAAGGCTCGCCTCTGAACGTGAAAAGAACACCGGCATGCAATGCCGTATCGCAGTCAGCCTTGCGGTAAAGCGTCAGCTCGCCTTTGATGTCACAGGTTATGACCGCCCTGTGCCCGCCCCATTTCCCGGCGGTGACTTTCAGGTATCCCCACCGCTTCTCGTTCGAACCCTGGATCGACCCCGACATGCCAGCCTCATGCTTGACCGGCACACCAGCGACCGTCATGGGCACCGGCGGCTGGTAGGCCCACGGATCATCTGTGCCCGCCCAGAACAGCAACCTTCCCGAAGCGTCGCCCGTTAGAATGTCCGGCTTCCCGTTATCATTCCAATCAACGCGGCATGGCGACACCAATGTTTCGGCCGCCAAATAATTGCCGCGGGTTTGCGCCACGCCAATCGATTCAAACTCGCCGACACGACTGCCCTTCAGCACGTTGACTACCCCGGGATTGCCGTCCAACACGATCTCCTGCTTTCCGTCCCCGTCAAAATCCACAAGAGATATTCTGGTCACTAAATATGTGTGCGGCAACACATATCCTTCCCGCAGCACCGGCTTGGCGGAACCGCAAATCAACTCCCCCTCCTGGAACTTGAAATCAACCGCCATAAGCTCGTCAATATTGCCGGACATCAGCAGATGGCTTTCCCCGTCACTCTGCAAAACGTTCAATGCGCGACACGCCCCGATTGTCTTCCACAGCAACGGAAAATCGCCGCGCGATGTCAGAACCGGTCTAGATACGCCGAACGACCGCACACCCTCTGCGTCACGCGTTCCTTTCGACCAACAAGCCTCTCCAATAAGCTCATTGCCGAGCCATTTACCCCTGATATCATAACCTTTGCCCGGCCCTGCATGCCTTTGCTCCTTGCCTGTCCAAGGCCCACCTTCGTAAGGGAAAACACTTTTTTCGCTGACAGACAAAATCCGCATGTACAAGAAATCCTCAATGCCGTCGCCGTCAAGATCCGTTAGCGCCCAAGCCGTTATATTCCCCTCGATCGCGTGTGCCATCGGTTGGCCGTCAAACAACACACGCCGCACAGTAAATGAAGGTGCGCCTGCGACACCTGTGTTCAAATGCTGAACAAAGTGTTTAGCGCCGAATATTGTGCCTTTGCCCGTCGCAAAAAGATCAAATGTTCCGTCCGCATTGGGAAGAGACTGATAACGCGCGCGAGGAAACATTTCAACAGTAGTGCCATGGTCATAGACCGGCAGACCATTTTCCGTGCCGACATATTTATAGATCGCCAGACGCGAGCCGAACCCGACACCGTTTGCCAACATATCCCTGCCTGCCGCATCATGCCAGGGCAACATCGTGACGCCTGGAGCTAAATGATCGATTAACGGATGCAGACCTTCGTCAACAACCCTCAATGCGCGATATCCGGCAGCAGCAGCCTTTCCCGCGCTGGCCTGCGCTTGCCTATAGTCAGACACGGCTTGGCGGTCTGTTTCACTAACAGCATCTATATACAACCGGGAAACTTCTGCTTCTTCAATTTTTGTAGGAAAAAAGGCAGGCTCACGGATTTCACCAAGAAAAGCCCTTCTGCCGCCATCCTTGCCGACCTGCATTTTTGTGAACTGATCCCACTCCTTAGCATGCCAACAATAGGCCATCGGCTTACCGTCTAAATAGAGTGTCGTTTCATTCCCAGTATATGTTAACACCACATGATGCCAGTGACCCCTCGTTAACTCCGCATCCGTGTTAAACTCCAAAGTGTCTTTGCTGCCGCTGACAAAATAGGTGAAAAAAAGCCGTTTCTGCCTGATCCTGGCGAACAAAACCGGCCCCTTGGACATATCACTCTCAATCCGCAACAATGTCATCGGTGTTTCTTCTGTCCACTCACCTTTACTCTCATCAGCAAAATCTTCAACACGAAACATGAATGCCAAAGAACAGTCTGCCGAGCCTCCGAATGACACCAAGTCCGTGCGACTGGCTCCATTAACCTGAACCGCTAACGCCAGCGGATCGCAGACAAAACCCGACGAGACCACCGCATCCGCCAAAGCCAAACCGCCCGACATCAAAACAACTGCAGCTATTTCAAGTTTTTGCATGTTTCTCCTTTTTCAGTCAGCAAGCAATCCGGTTAACAACGCGACAGGAATCTTCGTGATTCCCACCTGTTCCTTGGCGATGCTGTAAACCACCCAGATATTAGGCCCTACCGTCGCAGCATGAAAATACTGCGCCCCGCCGTCTCCTTTGCAGATTCCTGGGGTGGCCTTATGTTTTAGCGAGATCAGAGACCATGTTTTGTCAAACAAAATACCGTCTTTAGACAGCGTCAGATACGCTTCCGTTCGCCTTACGTTGCTGCCGATCAGCCAGACCGCGCCGCTCGGCAATTCACCGGCCACAGGCATTGCAGTGCCGAACAGGTCGGTCTTATGCGCCGGAGGATAGAAATCTTCCTGACTGTCTTTGATCGCCGCGTAATAGGTTTCAATATCAAGCAAATTGTCCCTGACTGCCACCCACTTGCCGTCCGGACGAACAAACTCGGTGTTGTGTGCCAGGCCGTGTTTTCCATTGGCCGCCAGTTTAAATGTGCCTCGCTCGTAGCGCGGATATCTCCCGCAAGGCGGGACCCTGCGCCCCTTTGAAAAAGCGGCTCTGAACGCCTCTGGCGCTGTCGAAAAAGCCATCGCGCTTAAAAACGGCTCGTTCAACGGAAGAATCTTTTTGCTGATGATCGGCGTCACCTGAAGTTCCGGCGGGATCGTCTGGCTGACACGATACATTGGCCCGACAGCACTGAACCTTCCGGCACCATTTAACTCGACCTGTTGGACATAACGCCCAATATACCAAAAAATATCCCAGCGGAAACGCCGTTCACGCACTGGCCCTAAATCCCTACCCGGCCGATAATGTTCATCCGGCACCGGACCGTTCAAACCGCCGCCTATATGGTACTGCAAGTCATCCGTCCAACCGTCACAGACCTTCAGCCGTATATTGACAAACATCCTGCCGTCTTCCAACACATCCAGGCCGCCTCCAGCAAAAATGCCGTCTATCACCGGTGTGTCGTCAACGCTCCGCCGTCGCCGCACAGGATGAGCGGGCGGACACAATTCGGATATCGTCTCGTTCCCGCCCCAATCAACGTCCGACTCATTCGCAGCTATTTTGCCGACCTTTGCCAGCAGTCGCTGCCCCGGACCGTTCTCGTCCTGCATGTGGTTTGTCCAAACCACGATCAAACGGTCTTTATAACGCACAAAAACCTGATGATGGCTATACGTCCCGTGTTGCAGGCTCTCGTACTGCCCTGTCTCATCTGCCTTACTGACGAGCGGATCGTACACCAGGCGGTGCGTGACACCAGTCAAGACCGGCAACCCCAGATGCCTTGCGTCAGGATCAAAATGCGGCGGACGAACCCATCGTAGTGGCGCATTATCACCATAAGTCAGCACTGCGGCCAGGCAGCCGCAAAAAGCCATAACTCTTTTACGCATAAACGTTTTACCCCGCGAATGCCGCGTTTTCCCAGCAAACGAGCATGACATCGACCCGCGCACTATCTGAGCAAGATGACTGTGCCGTAATCATACCATGTGTTAAGCGTTGTGGCTGACGCAGAGCGATCAACCGTATAGGTGCGGGAATCCAGCGCCGCCTCTAGCTCTGACATTTCTTCATCGAATGCCCGGCTGTCTATGCTGGTGTTGGCAGACCACAACGTGTGCGTAGCCGACAGGGCTGTCGAAATAAACGCGGCTACTATCATAGCCGTACACCCTAACCGTATGCGGAACTTCATATGCCAAACCCTTTCATTTGATGTTTAAGATAACACGGAAACCCAACGAATAGTTATCAGCCTTGTATTCTGCCCATGAAGCACGGTAGGCCGAACGGCAATTGCTGGCCGGCAACTCGAATGAGCCCCCGCGCACACCGCGCCCCGGGTATTCTTTACCGCCGGTAGTATGCATGTCAACACAGGCTACAGGCCCGACCGGGTTTGTGACCGCAGCGGAACCGAGATCTGTCTGCCTCCAATCCAGACACCACTCGTACACATTGCCGTGCATATCATACAGTCCCCAGGCGTTCGGCTGGTAACTGCCGACTGTCATGGTCGCCAGATTGGTGCCTGTAGTGGCATCCCTCGCAGGCACAGACCATGTCAGGCCGCCGTCCGTTGTTTTCATGCCACCGTTGAATTTATAACGCCCCAACAGGTCTAAATTTGGGTCGCTTGTTGATGCCGTAAGATTCTGTCCGTTGTTAAGACCTGACGTCGTACCGGCTCTGCCTGCGTATTCCCACTGCGCCTCGGTCGGCAGATCAAAGCTGTTTAGCTCGGTCTTGCCGCGCAGTAAACCGAGAAACGAAGACGGGCCAACCCAATGGCCGCCGCTCGGCCAGTTGGCCTGCGCATAGAGCGCGTCATTCGTTGCAGTCGCGTTCAAGGCGCAATCCTTGCGCATGCGGATCTGCAGCCACGAAACCCGTTCGACCGGCCGCGCCTCCCAGAAATCAGGATGCGGAAACCCGACCGAAGGGCGCGTGCCGACAATCTTGTGCCACTGTCCCTGCGTGACGCTGAATGTCCCGATATAATAATCGTTTGTCAGCGTCACGGAATGTTGCGACTCACTCGCAGCGTTACGCCATGTTTCGCTTGTAGGCGACCCTATCAAAAACACCCCGTCTTCAGGATCGGCCTCCCATGTCTTAATGCGTTTCATCACCAGCCGGTGTGTTTTGTATATGGCGTTTGCCACCCCCCCGTCAGGCAAGGCGTCTATGCTGGCATAATAATTCACTGGGTAGCTGGCGGCGTTTGCCCCCTCCGAGAGATTCACAACCAAGACAGGCGGCGGATCATCCGGTTCCCATGCCGTCACGCCGGCCTGCACCGATGCCGATGCTTGTTCTGGCCAGTCTGCTTCAACATTCCAGATGATCTCTTTGCCTGAACCTGCCGACACCAGACGGTTCACGTCGCCAGACAACTCAGTCACCCGGCTGTCCGGCAAGGGGACGCTGTTGGTTGCAATCGCAAGCGTGACGATGGCTGGTTCTGAGAGCGCATAGGTCACCCGGACGTGCCTGCCGTCAGGCAACTGCGCGACCGTCACATCCGAAACCGTGGGAGCGGAATATGCCGATGCCACGCATAAAAGAAACAGACCAACCACAGAAATCTGAAAACCCTGTATTCTCATAACACCCTCAGCTTCATAAAGTTTAATCAAAGTTCACCGCGAGGCGGAACCCCACCGTGTAATTCCCGTTATCGTTTTCCAAAAAGGCGCGCCTGTAAGCTGATCGCAGCGCCCATGCCGACGTATCAAGCGCACCGCCCTTCAGCAACCGTCCGTACTCATAGCTGCCCGTCTGGTCGGGATCAAAGGCTGACGTGTCAGGGCCAGCAGGATCAATGGACGACACGGTTCCGAGATCTACCTGAAACCAGTCAAGACACAGCTCTTGAACATTACCCAGCATATCGTAGAAGCCCCAGGCGTTCGGCAGATATGAGCCGACCTTGGCGGTGCCGTTTTCAACATCCACAGCAGATGAGATTGTCCCGGTCCGGTTCGTCGTGCAACGCGCGAGCGCGTCCACATACTGATAACTGGAAGACGACACCAAGTTGATCGTGCCGTCATTCAGAGCGCCCCTTGTCCCGGCCCGGCAAGCGTATTCCCATTGCGCCTCGGTCGGCAGGTCGAAACTGAGCCCGGTCCTCGAGCGTAACAGGCTTAAAAACGACTCCGGCCCGACCGCAGCGCCTGTTGTCGGCCAGTCAACCCCGGCATTGCCGGTGTTGTTTGTGGAAGACCTTATCATCCAGTAGGAAACCCGCTCAACAGGACGCGACTCCCAGGAGTTCGCGTTTGCGAAATATTGACTATACCGTCCCGTCACCTGATACCACTGGCTTTGAGTAACCTCGAAGACACCCAGATAATAGTCGCTTGTCATAAGAACCTCGTGTTCGGTCTCGCCGACTCCGGATATGGTGATTCGCCCTGTCTCCGAAACAGGCGACCCCATCAAAAAACGCCCGTTTTCCGGCCAGGCCGCGCCGGTGCGCACCTTTTTCAGAACCAGCCGCACCGTGCGGTAAAGATCGTTTTCCAGCCCTCCGTTCGGCAAGGCTTCCAGAGACGCGTAATAATAGACCGGATACGTTGAAGCGCCCGCTCCGCCCGACAGATCGATCACCGCGTAGGGCGGCGGCGCATTCGTCGGCCAGACCTGCAAAATCGCCTTGGCTGACGCTACATTCTGTTCCGGCCAGTCAACGCCCATGGTCCAGTCGATCTTCCGGTTGTTGCCTGCCGTTACCAGCCCGCAGACATCACCGTCTAACGCGGTCACCTCGTTTTCCGCCAAACGCACACCGTTCGTCTCGATCGCCATAGTTATGATGGCATCAGCGGAGAGATTGTAAGTTATCACAGCCTGCCGCGTTCCCGGCACATGTTCCAGAACAACTCCGGAAACCGCCAACTGCGACTTGCTTGTCAATGCCATCATCGATAGCAATAACCAACACAATGCGCAAGAGCCCGATTGTTTTTTCATGATCGAAACCTTTCAAAAATCAATTGAGATTTAAAACGGCGCGAAAACCCGTATCTGTCGATGCGGTCGTGTCGGTCACGCCGCCCCGATACGCCGACCGGCATCCCATTGCGCCTATCGCGATGCTGCCGCCTTTTCTGGTATGCAAACGATCGGTAGGGGACGGTGTCGGAATGCCGACCGGGTCAACCGCCCATCCGTACCCTAACGAATCCACATAATTGTCCAGACACAATTCAAAGACATTCCCCAGCATGTCGTACAAGCCCCAAGGATTCGGCACATAACTGCCCACAACAGCCGTAGCCAAGCTACCGTCCACATCGTCCGGCCAATAGACCGGTGTACCGTAAGGATCGTCCTGTCCTCCGTTGTATTGATACCGGAGCCCGGCGTCCACGTCCGCGTCCACCGTGTTATTGGTCAGGTTGTAACCGTCGTCTCCGCCAAAATACAGCGCACGGGTCGTTCCTGCCCGGCACGCATACTCCCACTGCATTTCTGTCGGAAGATCAAATGAATACAGGCCGGTCTTGTCACGTAACACAGCCATAAAGGATCCCGACCCGACAGACGGAGCGTTTTCCGGCCATTTGGCCACTCCGTTCCAAGAGTTGTCGGCGCTCATACGGATGTGTCGCCACGAGACCCTCTCGACCGGTCGCGTCTCCCAGAATTCGGGATGATTCTTGTAAAAACCGGGGTTGTTCCCCATCACGCGCAGCCATTGACCCTGCGTGGTTTCAAAGACCGCCATATAATAATCTTTGGTCAGACGCACGAAATGCTGGTCTTCCCGCGTGCCGTAACGTCCTGTCTCGCGATGGTTAGAACCGGAAAGAAACAACCCGTCCTCAGGCCACGGCGCTCCGGTTCGGATGCGACGCAACACAAGCCGTGAACTTCGGTAAACATCATTCGTAAGGCCGCCATCCGGCAACGCCCCGGCTTCTTCATAATAGCGGATCGTGAAAGAACCGGCGGCCACCCCGCCCTCCAGATCGACCACAAGATACATGGGAGGCGCGTTCGTCAGCCATGCCGTCACGCGTGCCTTAGCCGTGTCAGTCAGGTTATCCGGCCAGTCCGCGCCAGCGTTCCAGACCACCCGCCGTTCAGTGCCAGCCGTGACTAGTTTGCCCACATCCCCGCTAAGTCTTGTTACCGACGCCGCCGGTATCTCAACCCCGTTGGTCTCAATTCCTAATGTGACAATCGCGTCCTCGTCCGCGAGGTCGTACCAGATATCCACTAGCCTCGAATTCTGGCGCTGCTGCATCCTGACATTGGATATATGTGGCGCGGCCATAGACCAACCGCATAATCCCAACACAATCGCGGCCAGGATTGCCTCCGTCCTTTTTCTTATCATCGCTTTTTTCTCCTGGATTAATGATTGTCGCAAATCAAATCCGCCCACAACTTGCTACCCGGCATTTGCATTCCTTCTACAGATATAATACCATTCTACCACGAAAATAGGCCTGGAACCAAACCAAAGGATATGCCTTAGGATTGCATAAGTATGCACTGGGATTGCAGAGTTTTCTTTTACCCGCTAATCGCTAAAAAATCATGTTGGCAGGTTTGCATTGGTCTGGTGCAATCGTACGGCTCCCTTTTTCTAGCGATTAGCGGCGGCCGAAGGCCGCAGAAAAAGGGAGCCGTTCTCATTCGCGGAGATTAGCGGGGAAAAACTTACCGATTTCCGTTTTTGATTGCCTGCCAAACGTGTTTACCGTACTTTGTAAATATGCGTTTGGTTTCTGGACAAATGAATTCCGACATTGACGAGCGTCTGGCCTGCGTCATTGATTACATCGGAGCCAACCTGCACGAGCCCCCCGACTACCGCAGGCTCGCCAGACTGGCGAACTTCTCCTACAGCCAATTCTTCCGAGAGTTCAAACGCCGTACCGGACGCTCGCCGCAGAAGTACATTGAACAGCAGCGCATCGACTACGCCAAACGACTGCTGGCCACCAACCGCCTCAGCGTCAAAGAGATCGCCTTTCAGGCCGGCTTCAACAACCAGCTCTACTTCTCACGCCGCTTCCAGAAAGCCACCGGCATGTCGCCTTCGCAATACCGCGCAAGCTGCCTTACCGATCCCGAGCGCGCCTTGCATCCTTACTCTTATTATATGGGCATCAGCACATCCGAACGCGTCTACGGCTCATACGCCTGACCTTGCAAGCACCTCTCTTCACTCTTCACTCTTCACTACTCACTCTTCACTACTCACTACTCACTACTCACTACTCACTCTTCTCTCTGGTTCCCCGGCCTTGCGCGCGATCAACAAAAAGTAACGCGGGGTCAGATTTGTGACCGGCTCCACGACCGCCGACTTCTTTTTATTCGGGTTGCCGAAAATCAACCTGCTCAGCTTGCGCAAGGTCCAGGAACGGTGGAAGCGCCGCTGGCGTTGACCGTACAGCTCCCCGTCAGGCACTATGAATCCTGCTGCGAGCAAAGCTGTCGCCAGCTCGTCGGGAATGAACTCCTGCACATGAAAACGGTTTGAGGGCTGATCTCCTATGTTCTTCGCCGTGGACGATGTCACAGGACGGTTAGGCGATGAAACCAGCAGCCTGCCTCCTGGCTTGATCAGTTGAAAAAGGTTTTCAAGTGCGGCCGCATAGTCCGTCACATGCTCGATTGTTTCGAAGCATGTGATCAGATCATATTTGCGGTCTGCATTGAAGGTTCGTATGTCTCCGACGAAAAAACGCACGTTCTCGCTGCCGTACCGCTGATTGTCGTACGCGATCAGTTCCCGGTTAAGGTCAACGCCGTCGTAACTGACAGACCCTGCTCGTATAAACATAGGCGCGGAATATCCCGCACCGCAGGCGATATCCAAAACCGAGGCACTCTCCGCAAACCCGCAAGCGAACCGGTAGCGCTCCATATGGTCGGCCGCGATCCGTGCTCCGGATTTGCCGGGGACAAAGAACTCTCCGGTAAACGCGGGCATTTGTTCCTGAACTTCTGGCATACCTACTCCTGAGAAATGCGAATATGAGTTGATTTAGAATAACCTATCATCCCCGGCCTTGCCAACACGGTTTTAAAAGACATTATAATTATAGTCAGGCGAAGTCTGTGTGTGTTAATATTAAATCGAATTTCTTGCAAGACTTTTGCGCCATAATGGGGCTAAGGCAAGCGATAAGGAGTTCTTGGGCATGAATACGACCCGTAGGCATTTTTTAAAAGGCGCGATGTTGACAGGCGGATCGGCAGGCCTGTGCGCACATACGGGCTGTTCGTCTTTAACAGGATTATATCATCGACGCAGCCGCAGTATGTCTGGTTTCCAGGCGGAGCCCCTTGAGAGGGTGCGCGTGGGGATCGTCGGTGTAGGGCAACGCGGTCCCGGCGCTGTCAAGCGGCTTTCCGGAATCCCCGGCGTTGAGATTACGGCGATCAGCGATCTGCTGGAAGAACGCGTTGCCCGACAGGCAAAAGCTCTGTCGGAAATGGGCAAACCTGTTCCTGCGACTTATTTCGGTTCCCCGGAAGAATGGCGCAAGCTTTGCGAGTCGGACGCGGTCGATCTGGTTTACATATGCACGCCTTGGCTTTGGCACACCCCGATGGCGGTCTATGCCATGCAGTGCGGCAAACACGCCGCGGTCGAGGTGCCCGCCGCCATGACCATCGAGCAGTGCTGGCAATTGGTGGACACCGCCGAAGAGACGCGCCGCCATTGCATGATGCTGGAAAACTGCTGCTACGGCGAAAACGAGATGTTCGCCTTGATGCTCTGCCGCAAAGGGATTTTAGGCGACCTTGTGCATGGAGAAGCCGCCTACATCCATGACCTGCGCTTTAAAATGATGGCCGACGGCAAAGAATCCGGTTATCAGGGACAGTGGCGCCTGAACTGGGCCAAACAGCACACGGGCAACCCTTATCCCACGCACGGTCTGGGCCCGGTCTGCCAGTACATGGACATCAACCGAGGGGACAGGTTCGAATACGTCACGTCCGTCAGCAGCGCTCAGTTCGGATTGAGCCTGGCGGCAGAGAGGGCGGACGGCACAAACCCCAAGGGGCGCCTGGACTACAAATTGGGTGACATGAACACCTCCGTCATACGCACCTACCGCGGACGCACGATAATGTTGCAGCACAACACTACCAGTCCCAGGCCGTACAGCCGGATCAATCTCATTTCCGGCACCAAAGGGATTCTGGCCGACTATCCGCTGCGGGTGGCGCTTGAGCCCAAATCACACCAATGGATTAGCGACAGCGAATTGGCGGAACTGAAAGCCAGGTACACACACCCGCTCTGGGCAGAGAGCGGTGATGCGGCAAAAAGAGTTGGCGGCCATGGCGGCATGGATTTTCTGATGGATCTTCGCCTTTGCCATTGCCTGCAGAAAGGCCTGCCGTTGGATATAGATGTCTATGACTCCGCTTTGTGGAGTTCTTTGGTGGAACTCAGCGAAAATTCTGTTTTGCGTAACGGCGCTTCGGTAAAGGCGCCTGATTTTACGCGTGGGGCATGGAAGACCTCTGATCCGCTGGGGATTGTCTCGGTCTGACGGAATGCACTGCGGCAGGCCTGCGTAAAAACCGGAGAAGCATATAAAGTATGATATTTTTAGAACTCATTAACAATCTGGCGCTGCTGGCGTTGATCGCGATATTTTCCGGATATTTCAACGAACAGTGTCCAGGTGAGAAACGTGTCGCAGCACTGCACGGGGTGCTCTTCGGCTTCGCGTGCATTATAGGCATGACGTGTCCGGTTGAGATGGCGCCGGGTGTCATTTATGACGGACGTTCCGTGATGCTGAGTTTATGCGGTCTTTTCTTCGGTCCGCTAGCCGTGACGATAGCTGTTGCCATGGCTCTTTCATGTCGGCTGATGCAAAGCGGAGTAGGCATGTTGTCGGGGGTTCTGCTGATCATATCTTCCGCACTGATCGGTCTGATTTTTCGTTACAAACAGCCGGAAACCAAACATGACCCTTCCGCGGCCAGACTGTTAGTAATGGGGTTAACAGTTAATGTGTTCATGGTTTTGCTGATGCTGCTTTTGCCTCCTGATATTGGTAAAGAAGTGTTCAGGAAAATAACCCTGCCTGCAATTATCATTTATCCGCTGGCCACTCTGCTGGTCGGCAAGGTCCTTTCCGATCACTTGTCCCGCACCCGGTTGTTCAAACAGCTTGAGGATAGCGAGGCGAATTTGGGGCAACTGGTTAAGAACGCGCCCGTTGGTATTTTCACGACGACGCACGACGGACATTTCATCGGACTTAATGACGCGATGGCTCGTATTCTTGGATATGACAACGCGCGGCAGGTCTTGTCTGACAACCCTAATATCAGCACGCGCTTTTATGAGGTGCCTGAACGCCGCGCCGAACTAGTCAAAAAACTTACTGAAGACGGACAAATCAAATCCTTTGAGATGGAGTTCGTTTCCTTAGACCAACGGCGTATATGGATAAGCTTAAACGCGCGCACGATCTCCCAAGGCGACAACAAGCCTTTTCTGATCGAAGGTTTCATGATAGACGTGACAGCGAGAAAGCAACGTGAGATGGAAACCTTGCGCAACGCCAACCGCATGAGTGTGTTATTGCGGATTCTCAGTAAACCTTTCAGCAACGTGCAGGAATTGCTGGACTACACGCTTGAGGAAACACTGCAACTGACCAAAAGCAAAATCGGATATATCTTTTATTACAACGAAGTTCGCCGACAGCTAACCTTGAAATCAGAGTCAACGGATGTGGCGAAAGAGTGCACTGTTGTAGCCCCGAAAATCGTTTACGATTTGGACAATACCGGCATTTGGGGTGAGGCGGTACGTCAACGCAAGCCGATATTTATAAATGATTTTGCTTCATTCAACCCGTTGAAAAAAGGCATTCCTGATGGCCATGTGAAGATTAAAACATTCCTGACCGTACCTATTTTCCAAGATGACCAGATCGTAGCGACTGTCGGGATCGCTAACAAAGAAGAAGCATACGAAGCGGAGGATGTGATTCAAATCCAGATTCTTTTCGGCAGTGTCTGGAAAGAGGTCGCGCGCAGAAAAGCCGAAGAGGCGCATACTTTACTGTCAGGACAACTGCAACAGGCGCAGAAGATGGAGGCTGTAGGCCGACTGGCAGGCGGTATAGCGCACGATTTCAACAATATCCTGCAGGCGATGCTCGGATACAGCGAACTGTTGAAAGAAGATTTCTCAAAAGACAAAGAGGCGAGTGATATCCTTCGCGAAGTTATATCGGAAGGCCGCCGCGCCGCCAATCTCACAAACCAGTTGCTGGCTTTTGCCAGCAAGCAGGCCATAAACCCGAGAGTGCTCAATATCAACGAGGCGATAACCAACCTGTTGAAAATGCTGAAGCGGCTGATCGGCGAGAATATCGACTTGCAATGGGAACCTGGAGAAAACATCTGCCTAGTCAAAATCGACCTCAGCCAACTGGACCAAATTATGGCCAACCTGGCTGTCAATGCACGCGACGCCATTAATGGTGTCGGCACTTTGCGCGTAGAAACAGACAACGCTTATCTCGACGAGAAGTACTGTGCGGAAACCATCGGAACGGTGTGCGGCAATTATGTTATGCTCACTTTCTGCGATAACGGGTGCGGCATGGATACCGAGATAGCCAAACACATCTTTGAACCGTTTTTCACTACCAAAGAACGCGGCAAGGGCACCGGGCTCGGACTGGCGACCGTTTACGGCATAGTGCAGCAGAACGGAGGCCATATATCTGTAAAAACCAAACCGCAAAAAGGCACCACTTTCCGGATTTATCTGCCAGCCTATTTTGATGACGAGAATATCGAAATACAGAAGGTTCGCAAGGTGGAGGTACCGCCGGTCGGCACGGAGACCGTCATGGTTGTGGATGATGAGGAGCCAATGTTGCGCTCGATTCAGTTAATTATGCAGAGTCTGGGTTACAAAGTGCTGTCCGCGTTGGGATCGGAACGTGCCGCCGCCGTGTCACAAGCTTATGATGGTGAAATAAATCTGCTGTTGACGGATGTGGTGATGCCGAAACACAGCGGTCGCGACCTTCATAAGATCATTCTGGCTCAGCGTCCCGATATAAAATGCATTTATATGTCGGGTTACACAGCCGACATCATAGCTAATCACGGCGTTCTGGAAGAGGGTCTCAATTTTATTCAGAAACCATTTTCACGTATTGATTTGGCTGTTAAAATCAGAGAGGTTCTGTCACAAAAATAACCGCAGGGGTTCGACGGTCGAGCCGGCTATCGCGAAAAGCGATCTCCAATGTCAGATATTTTCATCTCCGGGGCGAGGCAACATAATCTCAAGAATGTCAACGTGCGTATACCGCGCGACTCTTTGACCGTTATCACGGGGTTGAGCGGATCAGGTAAGTCCTCTTTGGCTTTCGACACGCTTTATGCCGAAGGCCAGCGCCGGTATGTCGAGAGCCTGTCGGCTTACGCGCGTCAGTTTCTGGATCAGATGCAGAAGCCTGATGTCGACCATATCGAAGGCCTTTCGCCCGCGATATCCATCGAGCAGCGGACTTCCGGCGGCAATCCTCGCTCTATCGTTGCTACAGTGACGGAAATCCACGACTACCTGCGCTTACTGTACGGCAGCATTGGAAAAGCCCACTGCCCAAAATGCGGCAAACCGGTGGAAAAGCAAAGCGCGGAACAGATTGTAGACCGTCTATTCGCACTGCCTGACAACACCAGGCTGGTGCTGTTGGCTCCATTGGTGCGCGGCCGAAAAGGCAGACACGAAGATGTGTTTGAGTCAGTCCGGCGGCAAGGATTTGTGCGGGTGCTTGTTGACGGCCTGATGCTGGCGCTGGAAGATGTGCCGCCACTGGACAAAAACAAAGCCCACTCGGTCGATGCCGTCGTTGACCGGCTTGTCATCGGCAACAATGTGCGCGCACGTCTGACCGATTCCGTTGAACTTGCGTTAAAACATGGCAACGGCTTGATCCGTGCGCAAAGTTTTTCGTCCGATGACGTTGTCCGGGAAGAGCTTTTTTCAGATAAGAATGCCTGTGCGGAGTGTTCCATCAGTTTCGAAGAGCTCAAGCCGCGATCTTTCTCTTTCAACAGCCCTTATGGCGCCTGTCCGGTTTGCGCCGGTCTGGGAGCCCGGTTGGTATTTGATGAAGACCTGGTGGTACCCGACAAGCGCTTATCTTTGTCCGAGGGCGCCATACTGCCTTGGAAACGCGGCGGTTTCCGCATGGTGGTATATTACAAGCACCTGCTGAAAGCTGTTGCGGCCGCCTTTGACATTGATATGGACACGCCCTACGATGAGCTTTCCGAAAGCTTCAGAAAAACGCTGCTTCACGGTTCCGGCACACAGCCTGTGGTTTTGCGGTTCTGGTCTCGCGGAGCCTGGCGCAAGATCGAGAAGCCTTTCGAGGGTGTTCTGCCGAGTCTAGCCAGGCGGTACAGCGAAGCGGAAACCGACGAGTTCCGCGAGAAGCTGCGCCAGTTCATGAGCAGCCAAATCTGTCCAGAGTGCCTCGGCAAGCGACTGCGTCCTGAATCACGGGCCTGTCTGATAGCCGGGCATTCGATCGTTGACGTCATGGCCATGACCGCCAAGAGCGGCGTGAAGTTTTTCGATACTCTCAAACTGACTGACATGGAACAACAGATGGTGAGCGAGGTGCTCAAAGAGATCAGGCGCCGGCTCAAGTTCCTGATTGACGTTGGGCTGGATTATCTTTCGCTCGACCGGCAAAGTTCAACCCTCTCTGGCGGAGAGATGCAACGTATCCGTTTGGCTACGCAAATAGGTTCCGGCCTGGTAGGCGTCTTGTATGTGCTGGACGAACCAACCATTGGCCTGCATCCGCGCGACAATGTGAAATTGATCAGGATGCTTTGTCAGCTTCGTGATCGCGGCAACACCGTTGTGGTTGTAGAACATGACGCGGAGATCATACGGACTGCCGATTACATCGTTGATCTCGGCCCTGGCGCCGGTCGTCATGGCGGCAACGTGGTATATCAGGGTGATCTCGCTGGTTTGTTGGCTAAGGAAGACTCCTTGACCGCCGCTTTTCTTTCGGGGCGCACGAGCATCAAAAAGCCGCCGGAACGTGTAATGCCCGGGTCCGACCGGCTTAAAATAATGGGCGCATCGGAAAACAATCTTAAAAACATCGATGTGGACATACCTGTCGGATGTTTAGTTTGCGTGACTGGTGTTTCGGGCTCAGGCAAATCGACGCTGATAGGCGAGATCGTAAAAAAGCATCTCTTCCGCAAACTCTACAGGACCAAAGACCGTCCTGGCAAAGTGCGTGAAATTATCGGCGCCGAGCTATTCGACAAAGCTATCGAGATTGACCAGAGCCCGATCGGCCGCACCCCGCGCAGCAATCCGACCACCTATACCGGAGCTTTCACGCCGATCCGCCAACTTTTCGCCGCCACTCCCGCAGCCAAGGTGCGCGGCTACAAGCCCGGCCGTTTCAGCTTTAATGTCAAGGGCGGCCGGTGCGAAGTTTGCAAAGGCGACGGCATGCGCTGTCTGGAAATGCATTTTCTGCCGGATGTTTATGTGACCTGTGAACAGTGCGGCGGTCAACGTTACAACAAAGAGACACTGGAAATCCATTACGGTGGTCTGAACATAGCTGAAGTTTTGGACATGACTGTGGAAGACGCGACTGAATTTTTCAGCTCAGTGCCTTCAATCGCCAGGAAACTGCGAACATTATCGGAAGTCGGGCTCGGTTATATCCGTCTGGGTCAGGCTTCGACCACGCTGTCAGGCGGTGAGGCGCAGCGCATAAAGCTTGCCACCGAACTGTCCAAACACTCCACGGGGCAGACGCTCTACCTTTTGGATGAGCCGACTACCGGACTGCATTTCGAGGATGTCAGGAAACTTCTGCAGATACTGTTGCGTTTGCGTACGGTCGGGAACACGGTTGTAGTGATCGAGCACAATCTGGACGTGATAAAGTGTGCGGATTATGTAATTGATCTCGGACCCGGCGGCGGAGACGACGGGGGTTATCTGGTGGTGTCGGGAACGCCGGAACAGGTGGCTGCATGCAAGAGGTCCAGCACCGGAAGCTTCCTCAAGCAGTTGCTATCTATTTGAGGCTCTTGCAAACACCCCGGATGGGTTTTGCAAGAGGCTCGAACAGCTTCAAGCGTCAAACGAATCATCCGGCTGCATATTGCCGGCAGGCTCTTCATGTTCGTTAGAACGATCATCGAAACGCGTCAGGTTTTCTTCGAAGTTCAAACGGAGTTCACCGGTGGGACCGTTGCGGTGTTTGGCCACATCCACAATCGCTAACCGTGTATCACTGAATTCCTTGTCACCGGAAGCCTTACAGGGACGGCGCAGCAGCAGAACCACGTCGGCATCCTGCTCGATCGCACCCGAATCACGCAAGTCGGACAATTTAGGCCTATTGGCCGTGTCGTGACGTTGCTCCGAAGCCCGGCTGAGCTGGCTCAAAACCATCACAGGCACATTCAGCTCTTTGGCCATGGCTTTGATCTGGCCTGATATTTGCGATGTCTCGATCTGCCGTCCTTGACGGGCGAACTCCCGGCAATTACAGAGCTGCAGATAATCTATCACTATCAATTCGATTTTAGCATTTTTCTTCATGCGGCGCGCGCGGGCGCGCATGTCCATCACATCCAAAGCGCCGGTATCGTCCACGTAAATCGGGGCGGCAGCTATTTCCGTGGCGGCCCGTGTAAGTTGCTGGTTAATTTTCTGGGGATTCCCAAGGCCTTTGTCAATCAGGAACCCCTGCACCTTGGCAAACCCGCACAGCATGCGCATGGCCAGAGATTCTATCGACATTTCAAGCGAAAACACACCGACCGGATGCGGCCTGTTGTGGTCGCCCTTCATCGGGGAACCGTTGATGTCTTTGCCCAAGGCCACACATTCGGCGATATTCATGGCCAGAGAGGTTTTGCCCATGGAGGGACGGGCAGCTAACACGATCATCTCGCCGTTGCGCAGCCCCCTCAGTTTCATGTCAAGATTGATGAATCCTGTCGGCAGCCCGGCTGAGGCGCCCGGCCCGAGCGAAAACAGCCGGTCGATATGCGCCATTGTATTGCTGATAGCCGTCTCCCACGGCATGCCTATACTGTCTTTGCGGTCGGAGATAGCCAGAAAACGCTGCTCAACCTCACTTAGGATCAGGTCAGCGCTAACCGCATCATTGAAACAGCGCCGCTCGGCATCGCGCGCGCAATTGATCACGGTACGCAGAAGATGCTTTTGCCGAACGATGCTGATGTAGTACTCGGCGTGCGCGGCTGTCGGTGTCGCTTCGATCAGCGACTGGATGAAAACCGCGCCGCCTACCCCTTCCAGTCTTCCTATCGATCGCAAGCGCTCATTGAGCGTAACAGCATCGATCAGCATGGATGCGTGCGACATCTCGCTGAGCGTCTCAAACAGCAAGCGGTTCTGGGGAACGAAAAAATAATCTGCCGTCAAACCGCTCTCGACGCACAAATCCATCACACGGTTTCCGGCGGTGGCATCCAGCAGGATCGACCCCAGAACACCGCGCTCGGCTTCGGCACTGTGCGGAGGCACACGCAACACGGCGTTGACAGACTCCGAAGCAGATATGTCTTTATTGGACATATAAAAACACCGGTTACACCAACTAATGCGAGCAGAGCCCGCAACCAAAAATCCTCACCACGAAGTTCACGAAGGGGTGATTGATTCAAAAAAACTTCGTGTTCTTCGTGGTGAGACATTAATCTTCGACAACCCATACCCTGACCGTACAGGTGACATCCGGGTGTAACTTGACCGGAATATCGAAGGTGCCGGTTTCTTTGAGCGGCTCTTCCAGTAACAATTGGCTCTTGTCCAAAGCTATCTTGTTGCCGGACTCTATCGACGCCACAATGTCGCCGACCGAGACAGAACCGTAAAGCCGCGTGCCGTCAACCGTCTTCGCACGGATAGTGACCGAGGCGTTACGCAGTTTTTCGGCTTTAGCCTTAGCCTCGGCCAACTGTATCCGTGAAAGTTCCTCACGCTCTTTGCGCAGTTTGTCGAGACGCCGCAAAGCGTGCTGAGACACCGGCATAGCGATATCCTTCGGCACCAGATAGTTACGGGCATAACCGTCCGCGACTTTGACGACATCGCCAGCCTTGCCCAGTTTTTCTACGTCCGACAGCAAAAGTAGTTCAGTACCCATATTTTTCACTCCTCTCGGGGTTATGCCATTAGGCCCATATTGCGGGCGCGCCTGACACCTTTTTTGATCTGACGCTGCTGTGCGGCAGTGACCCCGGTAAGGCGGGGCGGCATGATTTTACCGTGCTCGGTCACGAAATGGCGCAGGACATCAACATTGTTAATTTCAACAATGTCATTAGGATCCAAAGTGCGCGTGCGTTTACGTAAGGGACTGTGGTCGCGGTCACGGCTGCCCCGTTCCGCTGTGTTGTAGCTATTTCTTTGCATGGCCATAAACTTAATCCTTATTCTCAATTCTGTGTTAGAAAGGCAGATGTTCGTCGTCATCCTGCAGAATGTCACCCGGCGGCTCGCCGGTGGCCGCCCCGTCATCCGCAAATTTTGTCTGCGGTGCCGCCGACCCCTGTTTTAAGTGCGGTGATCCCTCTGGCTGCGCATCTTGGGCATCGCGTTTGGGAGCCGGGCCTACAAATTTAATATTGTCAGCCCGCACACGCAACTTGCTGCGTTTTTCACCCTGCTGGTTTTTCCATTCGTCCATCTGCAACCGGCCTTCAACCAGGACCGGGCTGCCTTTTTTCAGATACTGGTGGCAAAGCTCCGCAAGGCGGTTCCAGACCGTCACATCAACAAAACAGACAACTTCACGGTTCTCACCGGTGTTTTTATCACGCCAGCTCTCCGAGACAGCCAGACCCAAATCAGACACCTTCGATCCAGAAGGCGCTGTTTTAAGTTCCGGGTCACGGGTAAGATTACCCATCAGTATCACTTTGTTGAATGAAGCCATAATCGGTCCACCATTCTTAGGCGGTCACAACAACCGCGCGGGATTATACATCCTGGCTGTCTTTCTCAGCCGCCTCTTTTTCCGCTGCGGCGACACGTGCCGCCTCACGGACCCTGTGGGTTTCAGCCTGCTGATCCAAGACTGTCTCTCGGCGTTCGTCAACAGCCAGCACCTGTACGCGGAAGACCTCTTCCGTGAGACGGTAGCGCGCTTTCAAAGTCTTGATTTGCGCCGGATCCATCTCAAAGCGTATCTTCACATAAACCCCGCTCTCCTTTTTGTGCATAGGGCGGGCAAAGGATCGCTTGCCAAGCACATCTGTGTTCAGCACACTGCCTGAAAGGCGCGTGATTTCTCCGCACACCTTCTCGATCTGTTTATCCAGAACTTCATCTTTCGCCGAATTGGTAAAGATGTACAAGCCATCGTATTTCTTCATTACGGGTTATTCCCTCTCATTTCGGTTCTCCGGACTGTTCTTCTTCAAGTCTCCATCCGTTATACCGGTTCATTGCCTCATCCAAACTTTTTGTCACCAGGCACTGCACCGCATCCGCGGCCGCCAATATCATCTGGCTCACAATAACCTGACTCTCCGAGCTGAACTTGCCCAGAACATGGCTTTTAAGCCCGGCTCCCGACATCATCCGCCCGACTCCCAGCCTGACTCTGGGGAAAGTCTCACTTCCCAGCGCATCTATTACCGACGCCAATCCCAAATGACCTCCGCTGCCGCCTGAAGCGCGTATGCGCAAACTGCCCAACGGCAGATCAGCGTCATCCGACACAACCACCAAGTTTTGCGGCACGCCGCGATAGTAACGCAACATGGACGCCAAGCTGATCCCGCTCAGGTTCATGTAGGTCTGGGGTTTTACCAGCCATACACTGTCCCCTGATAATGCGGCGCGCGCCACAAGCGCATTGAACCCGGAACTGTTTTTCCACATGGCCTCCAGCCTCGTCGCCAAAAGATCGACAACATCGAAACCGACATTGTGCGGTGTATTAGCGTAGTTGGCACCGGGGTTGCCCAGTCCCGCTATCAATTTCACGCGGTCGTGCCTTCCGGTTTATTTTTTGGCCGGCGCCTTGGCGGCAGCCTCATCCTCTTCCTGCTTACCCTTGGTGATCACATCGGGAGTGGCAGGAGATTCTACCACGCCTTCAGCGCTCTCGACCGGCTCTTCGTCCGGCGCGGCTACACTCGCCACCACGATATCTTTGCCCGTCAGCAACTCGTACTTCGCCGCATCCAAGGCGAAATCCCGTACAAACAGCGACTGGTTCAGTTTGAGGTGCGAGATGTCTGTTTCAAAATAGTCTACGATATCCGTCGGCAGACACTCCACATCTATCACGCGCAATATCTGCTGCAGGACTCCGCCGCCGACTTTCACGCCCTCAGGCTCACCCGATAAGCGTAAAGGTATCTGAACATGGATCTTTTCAGACATGGATATCTCACCGAAATCCGCATGGATCGGATACTCAGTAATAACGTCGTACTGCACTTCACGCATCAGCGCGTAAACGTCACTGCCTTCAATTTCGAGGGTTACGAGCATCTGCTCGTTAGCATGTTTGCGCAACAAGGATTTAAAATCATGTGCGTCAAATTTAGCCAACGTCGTGCCGCCCCCGATCCGATTAACCGCAGCCGGAACACTTCCGGAGCGGCGTAAACGGCCTGCCGCGCCAGAACCTGTTTCTGTGCGCAACTCGGCTTTCAATCTGATCTCTTGGTTCGCCATTTTTTCCTCTGTAACTAACTTAATTCCGCCCACAACACTAACTGCCACAAGCGCAGACCCGACTTAAGAAGTGTCAACCCAACACTCCCTGCCTTGGCCTGCCCGTAGTGCCGTTCATGCAATGAGACAGATTTGCTTTCGTTTGTCCGCCGTTCGCCGCTCAATACCTGAACAGCGAGCTGACGGACTGGTCATTGTGGATCCTACGCATCGCCTCGCCCAGCAGCTCGGCAACCGACAGCACTGTCAGCTTCATTGGCAAGCCCGCGGCAGTCAGGTCGTCCCTTAAGGGGATCGTATCCGTGACCACCAGCTCGGTCAGGCAGGTGTCCGCTTTCAGTCGCTGTACGCCTTTATCCGTCAAGGGGACATGCGTCATCACCGCCCTTATGGAGGCGGCGCCATGCTCCTTCAGGATCTTTGCTGCCGCACACAGCGTGCCGCAGGTCGTGACCATGTCATCAATCATGATCACATCACAACCCTCAACGTCTCCGACGAGGCTGAAGGCATCCACTTCCGCATCTCCCACTCGCTGCTTCGCCACAATCGCCAGGCCTGTGCCCAGCATTTGTGAATAAGCGTAAGCCACTTTCACCCCTCCGGTATCGGGCGACACGACGAGCGGCTTATTCAGCTTCATTTCGCGCAGGTGCTTCACCATCACCGGCGCGGCGTGCAGATGGTCGACGGGAATATCAAAAAATCCTTGTATCTGTTGCGAATGCAGATCCATGGTCAACACGCGGTTGGTACCCGCTGCGACCAGCAGATTGGCCACCAGCTTTGCGGTGATCGGAACTCGCGGCTGATCCTTACGGTCCTGTCGCGCGTAGCCGTAATAAGGCAACACGGCGGTTATGCGCGAAGCGGAGCCGCGGCGCGCGGCATCGATCATGATCAACAACTCCATCAGCATCTCGTTCGGCTGCCGACAAATCGGCTGCACAATAAAGACATCCATCCCGCGCACGTTGTCAACAATCTTTACGTGGGTCTCGCCATCCGGAAACCGGCGTATGTTGATATCCCCCAGCTGTCCTTCCAAAAAGGACATTATTTTCTCCGCCAGAGGCAGATTAGCTGTTCCAGAAAAAACGATCATGATCTCTTCGACGCCTTCCGCTAATTCAAAATTCTATAAAACCAAACTGGTTGCCCGGGGTGGATTCGAACCACCTCTGAGAGAGTCAAAGTCTCTTGTGCTGCCATTACACCACCGGGCAGGTACGCACCAAAACGTGCCATAAACCGGCTTCCAGTTTCCGGCTTACCTCCTGTCCGTGGAATTCATCACGCACCAGACCGAAAACGGAAGCGCCGCTGCCGGAAAGCAAAACACCCAAACAGCCCGCTTTTTCAAGCAGCCTGGCAGTCTGGGCGATTACAGGGTAACTCTCGTAAACCGCCGCTTGCAATCCGTTGTGAAGCACCTTCGCTGCAGCCGACACGTCGCTGGCCCGGATAGAAGAAATCATATTATGTATAATAGTATGGCTAGCCGTCAAGCCCGCTCTCCACTTTCTGAAAATCTCAGGCGTGGAGCACATTACGCCTGGATTCGCCAACACCAGCCATAACCCCTCGCAACCTTCCTGCGGGCCGTCGCCGAACAACCCGCTCACCAGTTCGCCGCGCCCTTCCATCAGCACTGCCCCGCCATGCACAAGCGCCGGAACGTCGCAACCGAGCTCCGCTCCCACGCACATCAGTTGCGCCAGCGGCGCATCAAGTCCCCAAAGCAGGTTCAGCCCTCTGATCACACCCGCAGCGTCAGCGCTGCCGCCGCCCAGCCCGCCCCCGATCGGTATGCGTTTGTGGATGTGGATGCGGGCCCCGGCGTTAACCCGATACCTCTCCTGCATCAGACGCGCTGCCCGGAAAGCCAGGTTTTTATCGGCTGAACATAGCTTGGATACGTCCACACCCGCCTCGGCAGTCACGGTAATGGCTGTTTGGGCGTAAGTGGAGGTCAACGAGAGGCTGTCAGCCAAACTGACCGGCATCACGATACTGCGCAGCTCGTGATAACCGTCCGGACGCTTACCCAGAATCTCTAGCGTCAGGTTAATCTTGGCACGCGCCTCAACCTTAATGGCAGAACCTGATTTTACCATTTGGGCGGGTATTCTGCCAAAAAACGGCGGGGAATTCAAGCGTCGTAAATAATCTAGCGAAACTGCGCGTTGCGTCACAATTAATGACACCGAAAATATTTTGCAGATAAAAATTGAA